>NZ_SJUW01000001.1:0-547230 GCF_004337105.1 Exiguobacterium sp. SH3S1
CTCCAGGATGTGTAGTTATAGCCAGTTTAGTCCGAAACGGCAAGGACGTACAGCGTCGCCCCGAGGGCACGCCGACTCCCGGGGGAACAGCGGGCAAGGCGAGACCCAGCAGCGACATCGTCGCGATGCGGCTCGCTGACCGCCCCCAGGAAAGCGGCGTGCCGGACAGGGCGGCTCGAAGGGCAATGAAAGCAGAGGAGCGCCATCCCATTCGGGATGACGCTCCTCTGCTCAAAATTATTTGAAGTTTTTCAGTGCCCTCCACGTGGGAAGAGATGTTTTTCAGCTTAGTAGATGCCGACCGCGTCAAACGATTTCGCGGCAGCAACGGCTTGTGTGCTCGTCGAACCGTAAAGGTCTTTAGCCGATTGGACGACCGCTTGGCGAAGACTCGAGAAGTTCGAAGTCGGTGTCAAGTAGACCGTGAGGGCGCGGTAGTAGATGTCCCCCATCTCCATGACGCCGACACCTTGGACCGAGACACCGTAATGCGATCCGCCATTCCCTAACAAGTAGGCCGCTTTGTTGACGATTCCTGAGTTGATATGGACACCGCCGTTATCTTGCGTTCCTGTATAACGCACCGAATAGTGATCCGGGTCACCGTAAGCGGCCGGGTTCGACATCGAACGTAGAGCGTCCCCCGCAACGCCTGGCGTGTAGATATCCTCCCCGACCAACCAGTCAAAGTTCGATCCGACACTGTATTCGGCGACCGTACCAAAGATATCAGACACCGCTTCGTTGATCGCACCCGATTCGTTCTGGTAGATCAAGCCGGCCGTGTACTCGGTGACGGCGTGTGACAACTCGTGGGCGACGACATCGAGCGCACCCGAGAGGTACGTGAACGTCTGTCCATCCCCGTCCCCGTAAACCATCTTGCTGCCGTCCCAGAACGCGTTGTTGTAACTGCGGCTGTAATGGACCGTCGAGTTGAGGGCCGCCCCGTTGTTGTCGTAACTATTGCGGCCGTAAGTGTTTTTGAAGAAATCGTACGTTTTAGTCGCATTCACGTGCGCACTGACCGCGGCCCGGTCATACGTCGTGTTCAAGACGTTGTCGACGTCAGCCCAAAGTGATCCGGGAAGACGTGTCCGGTTGCCGGCATCGTACGTGTAGATGCCTTTACCGCGCGTCGAGTCTTGTAAATAGTAATATGAACCGCTCTTCGTCGTCTTGAACGTTTGGCTCTGTCCGAGCACGTCGATGCCCGTTCCGGTAAACGTCGTTCCTGTGACGCCGTTCGCCGGTTTGGCGTGGGCCAACTGGTTGTATTTGTTCAACACTTCGCCGCTCGCCGCATCGATGAAGTACGTCCAACGTGATGGTTCCTCAGCATCGAGGATCGTCCCGGTCACCTCATAGGCATAAGCCGCTTCACCTTTGTTCGGGTAGATGACGAGTTCCGCTGCCGGCTCGAGCTCGTAGGCGCCTGTATGACCGACAAGTTCTTTATAGCGGGCGATCGCTTTTCGTTCGTTCAGTTTGATCGATTTATGTAGTCCTTTCAGTTGTTTCGTGTCATCGACGACCGTCTTCAATTGCCCGGCCTCGTCGACCACTCCGACGACGATACCTCCGAATACGGGAACACCGTCCACCGTCTGTTGGAGTTTGACGACTTGTCCGACTTTGTCGCGCTTCGATTCGATCGTCTTGAATTCTCCTTTCGCTTTGGCGAACTCTTTGACGATCGTCGCCGGCGCCTCAGTCGATGGTTTTGTCAACGTGCCTGTCTTCAGTTCTGCCGCCCCGGCGAATTGTGGAACGAGTAAGACGCCTGCGATCAATGATGTCGATAAAACTTTTTTCATATGTGTTTCCCTCCTTATGTGGTGTCTCTTACTTTACATAGTTTCCCACAGTTAAGATATCCAACTTATTGATTATTTTGACAATTCTAATTATTGAGACATTTAACCTATTCAGTCTTCCTGTTTAGTGCTTTCAACCGTATAAAAAAAGCGCCACCGGGATGGTGACACTTTCTCATTTAATAGACATCTTTTTGGGTGAAGTGATAAAACGCGTACGCTAACGCCGCGAGCGTCCAAACTAAAATGACGATGAGCGAGAACGGCAGCGTCATCCCATCAATCGGCGGGGCTTGTCCCTCGAGATAGTTATTAAGACCGAAGTTGACGTTCACCAAGTATTTCGAGCTGTCCCAGTTCGACCCGAGCGATGTGAGGAGCGGTCCCGAAATGAGGATGGCCATCATGATGCCGATCCCGGTCGCCGTATTTTTGACGAGGACCGAAATCATGAGTGCGATCGTACCGACGGCCGCCACGACGAACCACGATAGACCGACCGACATGAGCAAGTATTGCCACATCGGCAGCGTATGGACGAAGTCGGTCGAGAACGTCCCGGTCGCTGAGGCCTGGAATCCGGTCAAAATCGGTGCGGTCCAACCGTCCCATCCGAGCACGATCCCTGAAATGGCATAACTGACGAACGCCGTGATGAAGATGAGGATCGATGTGTACAACAGCGTCGTCATCCATTTCGCCAACAAAATCTTAAAGCGCCGGACCGGACGTGACAACAGCGTCTTGATCGTCCCGTCGTTATGCTCGCCGCTGACGATGTCTGCCATCAGAACGATGATGAACAGCGGCAGGACGAGCGTCGTCCCTTGGGAGAAGAAGACACGCATGAACGTCGGCGCCCCAGGATAACTCGGGTTGATGTCGTTATCTAAGTAGTATTGATTTTGTTGCACTTGGAACTCGAGGATTTGCCGGAACTCGTCTTGGACGTTCGCCGAGGCGAGCCGGTTTTGCGTATCGACGATCTCTTGCTGCAGGTCGACACGCCAGTCGATCGTCCCTTGCTCTTCACGTTGCTTCTCGATTTGACGATAGTTAGCGTACGTGAACATCGAGACGAGTACGACGAGGATGACCGAGACGACCAATAGTCGTCGTTTATTATGGATCTTCAACACTTCGTTACGAATCAGGCCGAGTAAAGATGGATTAGACAATGTGGTCACCCCCGGTCAATGTGATAAACAGTTCTTCGAGCGTCTGAACACGTCGTTCGAGACCAAAGACTTCCACATCTCGATCAAGCAAATAACGATTTAATCGGGCCGTGTCTTCTAAGTTCATCGAGACACGGATCGTCCGTTCGTCGACGACGTCCGCCTGTTCGATCGATTCAAAACCACGAACAATCGGCAACACCTCAAAACTGTCCGCCACGTGAACGTCGACCGTCGACGCCAATTCATTGATCAGCTCTTGAACGGTACCGACTTTCACAATCTTGCCGCGCGACATGATGGCGACACGGTCAGCGAGCAACTCAATTTCCGCCAAGATGTGGCTTGAAACGAGCACACTGAGTCCGGTTTCTTCGACGAGGCGACGGATAAACAGTCGCAAATCACGGATCCCCATCGGATCGAGCCCGTTCGTCGGTTCATCTAAAATCAAGACACGCGGGTTGTTGAGCATCGCTTGCGCGATTCCAAGCCGTTGGCGCATCCCGAGCGAGTACGTCTTCACTTTGTCATCGATCCGGGCCGTCAAATCGACGAGGTCGATCACTTCTTGAATCCGGGCCTCCGTGATACCCGGTAACATGCGCGCGAACACGTTCAAGTTCTCGCGGCCACTCAAAAACTTATACAGCTCGGGATTCTCGACAATCGCCCCGATCTGGTTCATCGCTTGGACGAACTGGCGCTCGACGCCAAAACCGCAAATCGAGACGGACCCTTTCGTCGGTTTGATCAAGCCGACGATCATCCGGATCGTCGTCGTCTTACCAGCACCGTTCGGTCCTAAAAAGCCGAACACTTCCCCAGGAAACACATCGAACGAGATATCGTCGATGATCGTTTTTTTCCCGATTACTTTTGTCAAATGGTCTATTTTCAATGTTGGTTGCATCGTCTCACCTCAACTCTATTCTAGCGGACTCGTCCGCTTCTGTCCTATTCGAACATTCACATAGGGCAGGTTCAAATATATTTGATATGATGGTTACATAGAAAGTGAGGTCATCAGATGAAAAATGGGAAATGGTATGCCTTTTTAATCGGCTCTGTCTTGTTGACGGCAACGGCCTTGTTTGGTCTTTGGATTGGGTATCAAGACATCGTCAACCCGCCGGAGCGTACGCTCTCGGTCAGCGAAGATACGAGACCTGAACCAGACGGCGAAATTTTCGTCGCTCTCGGTGATTCAATCACACGCGGCGTCGGTTCGACGTCAGGCGCCGGTTACGTTCAACCGGTCAGCGCCGCTCTCGAAGACCAAGATATCCGCACACAAAACTTGGCCATATCGGGGGCACGCACCGAGGACCTGCTCGCTCAGCTCGCTCAGCCGGAAGTTCAGCGGACAATCAAAAACGCCCGCTACATCACGCTCACGATCGGCGGCAACGACCTGTTCAACCGGGGCGAGAACGTCGATAACTTCGAATCTGTCGATATCGAACAAGTCGTCACGGACGCTAAAGCAAACTTAAATGATATCTTTGCAGAAATCCGTGGTCTGAACGACACGGCTCAAATCGTCTATATCGCGCTTTACAACCCGTTCCCCGAGAACACGAACGGACAGGCGTTCAACCAGCTGATTCTCGACTGGAACGCTGCGGCGGCTAATCTTGGGAATACGTACCGCATCGACGTGATCGATCCGTTCGCGTACGTGAGCGACGTCACCCGAGACCTCGCAAGCGACCAGTTCCACCCGAGCGATCGGACGTATGGAAAGTTTGCCGAAGACATTTTGTTCATCCTCGACTAAACACGTTTGGCCTGATCCATGTGATCAGGCCATTTTTACCGTTCATATCGGATAAGCCACGTCTCGTCGACTCGTTTCATCGCCGTGCCGTACCAACCCGTCTTCAATAATTCGACTTGGCCGTCCGTATCACTCATCTCAAGCCACGCCGTCTCACCTAACGGTCGCCAACCCGTATGCAGTTCTTTCATAAAGATATAACGAAGTTTACCGCCATACTTTTGTTTGAGGGCGCCGATTCTTAGGCCCAGGACAAACTTGTCCTTCAAGCTCGGGATGTTGAACGGGGCGACGGTCGCACAGACGAGGTCAAACCGCTCGTCTTGGCTCAATTCTTCCATCAACAGCTTCCCTAAATGCTGCTGCAAACGGTAGCCCCGATAAGACGGATCGACGTTCGTCACCTCTTGATAGATGATGCGATCGAGCTCATCCTCACGCCGCCCGATGTCACGACCTAAATGTTCGTCATCGAGCGGCGGGATGAGCAACGCCCGAAACGCGATCAACACCCCTTGATGGAACGCGCCGATGATCGTCTGATCCGACAACAGCTTCATGAATTCGTTTGTCGTGAGCGCTTGGTAATGGCTACCTTCGGCCAGATCAGCAATCACGGTGTGTTGCACCGCTTCGATGGCCGTCAAGTCCATATCGGTCAGATGCCGAACGTCGAGTTCAAGTCCCTTGCATTCACCGTGCCACATGATCGGCGCCTCCGACTTCGTAGTAATCGGTCGTCAGGCGACGGAGCACGTCCTCATCGACGTCGACACCTAGACCCGGGCGGTCGTTCAAGCGGATGAACGGTAAATCGTACGTCAAATTGCCGACGTCCGTAGCGAACCGGAGCGGGCCGGTCAGTTCGACCGATTGAACGATTTTGCTCGAGAACGCGACGTGGAAGCCCGCGCTCGAGGCGATCGAAGATTCGACCATCGAGCCGATTTGACACTCGATACCGGACATCTCAGCCATATGGACGAGTTTTTTCGCCGGATAGATGCCGCCGCACTTCATCAATTTCACGTTCACTTTATGCGCCGCTTGCATCATCGTCAAGCGGCGCATGTCGGCGACACCGCGTACCCCTTCGTCAATCATAAGCGGGACCGATATTTTGCCTTTGACTTCGAGCATTCCTTCAAAATCGTCGGCTTTGACCGGTTGCTCGACCCAATCGATATCGAACGGTTCGAGCTTACGCATCGCCTGCAGCGTCTTCGCCGCGTTTACCCAGCCTTGGTTGACATCAACACGGATTGGGACGTCAGGACCGACCGCTTGCCTTACTGCCTCGACACGACGGACGTCCGAGGCGACATCGACGCCGACTTTCATTTTGACGGCCGTGTAACCTGCTCCGACCTGTTCCGACGCTTCCGCCGCCATCGCTTCAGGCTCACCGATACTTAAGACGTGTGTGACCGGGAAAGCGTCGTGATAGCGTCCGCCGAGCAACTCGTAGACGGGTTGTCCGAGCTTCTTCCCAATCAAGTCATGGCAAGCAATGTCGAGCGCTGCCTTGGCCGCTGGAACGTCGCGGATGGCCCGTTCCATCTCGTCGTGAATCCGTTCTAGATGCATCGGGTTCCGTCCGATCAACAGTGGACCGAGCAAGTGGCGAATGACACTGATCGTACTCTCAAGCGACTCGCCCGTCACGTGTTCGTCGGCAACCGCCTCACCGTACCCGACGAGACCGCATTCGGTCGTCATCTTGACAATCACCGACGGCATGACGTCATAGCGATGGTAGCTGACGATGAACGGGACTTTGAGCGGTAGTTCAATCGCAAACAGTTCTATTTTTTCTAGTTTCATGATAAGTGCTCCTTTACATTTAAAAGTTCATTGTATATATTGTCGTTAAATAGTCGCTAAATTGCAAGGAGGAGTTTTCGCATGTCGCTTCATTTAGCAATCGTCGGTTCAACCGACTTCGTCGCTACCATCACGGCGCTGGCCCCCGATTATGAAGACGTTCGCTTCGCCTACTATACGTATCAACATCCGCACGAGGCGGCCACGATCGCCAAACAGCTCGGTTCGTTCGACGGCGTCTTCTTCTCTGGGTCGTTCCCTTATTCCTACGCGCTACCTTATCTCAGTTCGAGCCTGGCGCACCACGTCGTCCAAGACGAGACCGTACTGTTGACGACGCTCCTGTCGGCGGCGCTCACTCGTGCCGTCTCCCTCGAACACGTGTCGATCGATGTGATCGAGCCGAAACGGTTGGCGGCGATTTTATCGTCCCTCCCCGCAGTGACGACACCACCTCGTTTAATGAAGATTCATCCTGACGTCGACTTTCAAGACGTATTCGCGTTTCACGCGGACTTACAACCCGCTCAAACGAACTTGGCCTTGACGAGCATCGAGCGTGTCCACCGCCAATTGCAAGAGCAAGGCTACGAGAGTCAGCTCATGATCGAGCCGCCGAGTACGATCCGATACCACCTCGAGCAACTGATTCAACGTGTTCGGCAACTATTGGCGGACAACGCTCAATTTTCAATCATTTTATACGATACCGATTCCGAGGCGCTCCGCGACCATTTGGCTACGGTTCACTATATCGGCGGACATCTCGAAACGACGGACGGTCCCTCGACCGCTCTATTGACGACGAAAGGCGAGACGATCAACGCCCTCGAAGAAAACACGCTCGCCCCCGCGTCTTTTGACTCTTCAATCGGGATCGGCTACGGCACCCAATACCAACAAGCTTACGAACATGCACAAATCGCCTTGTCTGCCGCCACCGACGAACGAGTCCGCATCGTTGACGACTCGAAGCGATTGTCTTTCCCGAAACGCGACGACGTGACTTCTTACCGTGTGACCGAAGAAGTTGCGTTCGATATCGTCAAACAAGTCGGCATCAGCCCGGCCAACGCCGGCAAGATCATCCGATTCTCGAAACGCAAACTCGAGTTCACCGCCAAAGAGCTGACCGACTACTTGAACGTCTCGCGACGGACGACCGAGCGGCTCATCAAAAAATTACACGACGCCCAGCTCGTCCGTGTCATCGGTGAAGAAATGAGTTACGCCCAAGGCCGCCCCCGCGCCGTCTATAAATTCAATTTCCCGGCCTAGAGGGCCGGGAAATTTTTATAATGCCGCTTGATCTTCGACTTGTGTTTCTGCTTGCAACACCGTGATCCGTTCGATCGTGAACCCTGTGAACGCATAGATGATCGAGATGACCGGGACGACGAAGTTGAGCACGGCGTACGGCGCGTACTCGAACGCCCCGACACCGAGCGTCCCGAGAATGAACACCCCGCACGTGTTCCACGGGATGAACACTGACGTCAGCGTGCCGCCGTCCTCGAGCGCCCGGGACAAGTTCTTCGAGTGGAGCCCCATCTTCTCATAGGCCCCGGCAAACATGCGTGCCGGCACGACGATCGATATGTATTGCTCGGAACACGTCGCGTTCGTCGCAATCCCGGCGAGAATCGTCGACGCGATCATCGATCCGGCCGTCTTCGCCAGTTTGACGATCTGGTTCATGATTGATTGCAGCATCCCCGAATACTCCAAAATCCCCCCGAACGTCATCGCGACGATCGTCATCGAGACGGTATACATCATCGCGTCGAGCCCACCCCGACTGAATAAGTTATCGACGAGCTCATTGCCGGTGTCGATGACATAGCCGCTTTGAAGCGCACCGACGCTATCCGAGAGCGATCCGCCTTGAATGACGACTTGGGCCAGGAAGCCGAGCGCGATCCCGACGACGAGTGCCGGGATAGCCGGTACTTTTTTCGTGACGAGCACGATGACCGCGAGCGGAATCAGTAGCAACCAAGGCGAGATGACGAAACTGTCCTCCAAAATGCCGAGCGTCTGCACGATATCTGAAGGATTCGTCGCCGTATCATTGAAACGCGTCCCGAGCCACCAATAGACGCCGAGCGCGATGATGAGTCCCGGAATCGTCGTATAAAGCATATGACGGATGTGGACGAACAAGTTCGTATGCGTCAAACCGGCCGCAAGGTTCGTCGTATCCGACAGCGGCGACATCTTATCGCCGAAGTAGGCGCCCGAGATGACGGCACCTGCGACCATCGGCGCCGGAATCCCCATGCTGAGCCCAATGCCCATCCCGGCGACACCGATCGTCCCCATCGTCGACCACGAACTGCCGATCGACAAAGCAACGACCGCACAGATGAGACAGATCGTCACGAGGAAGTAGGCCGGCGAGATGATCTTCAACCCAAAATATATCATTGTGGCGACGACGCCTCCCCCGATCCAGGCGCCAATCGTCAAACCGACCAAGATGATGATGACGACCGCCGGCAAGGCGAGCCGTATCCCCTTGTACATCATCTCCTCGATGTCTTTCCATTTGTAGCCGTGACGCCACGCGACAAGCGAAGCGGTCGCCGTCCCGACGATGAGCGGGATGTGTGGCCCTTGCTCGAGTTTGACGATGGCGACGAGCATGACCCCGATCATGACAAGTAGCGGTAAGAGCGCCCAACCAAGCTTCATGTCTTGCCTGTTCCCCTGCAGTTCCATGTAAATTCCTCCCCGTTAGCGAAAATTCAGAATTGTCGTTATATTGTCGCTAATGAAATTATGATAACGCTTACATGAGAAGTTGGCAACAAAAAAATGGACGGCAAGCTCACGCCCCGTCCATTTCGTTTCACTTTGTCATAGCGTTGCTGCTCGTCTTAACGTCTCAGCGAGCAGAGCCGCCCCTTCAGGCAAGACGTCGCGGTCGAACGTCATCTGCGGGTGATGCAGTCCCGGCGTCAAATTTGCCCCGATCCCGATCATTGTGGCATCGAGTCCCGGTTTCTCGACCGTGTAAAAATGAAAATCGTCACTTCCTGACGTCACGATGCGATTGACGAGCGCGTCCTCGCCATGGAGTGCGATGATCGCTTCCGCTGCGATCCGGCTCGAGTGTTTCCCGATCTCGGCACCCGGCGTGAAGTCTTGCCATTCCAACTCGATCTCGACGCCATGCAGCACGCTAATTTGATGCAACATCGTCTCGAGACGGTCACGAAGCTCGAGCAGTTCTTTATTTTGCTGGGCCCGCACGTCAATCGAGAACGTGGCGTTGCCCGGAATGATATTTATGTTGTCACTTCCTGCCTGGACACCGGTCAGCTTGATCGAATGCGGCTCAAACGGCGACAGATAGATGCTTTTCAACATCTGTTGGATCGTGAAGACAACGTCGAGCGCATTCTGACCTTGGTGTGGCCTCGCACCGTGGGCATCGTCCCCGATGATCCGTCCTTTCAAGAACAAAGCGGCGCCGTGTTGAATCGCAGCGGCGTATTGGCCGCGCTTCAGCTCTTCGAGCGGGCGCAAATGAATGCCGTACAAGTGGCTGACATCGTCAAGTGCCCCTTTATTGATCATCGCGAGCGAGCCGTTACCTTGTTCTTCCGCCGGTTGGAAGATAAAGCGGATCCGTTTCGAGAGCGCCTCGTCCTTTAACAGCTCGAGCGCGCCGAGCACCATGCTTATGTTGGCGTCGTGGCCGCACGAATGGTTGGCCCTGAACTCTCCGTCGACTTGTTGCCATAAGGCATCGATATCGGCTCGGACGGCGATAACGTCGGCACCGGTGCCGATTTCAGCGATGACACCCGTGACGTCGTCAAACGTCTCGTGACGCACGTTCCATGACGCCAAGATGTCCGCAATCGTCTTCGTCGTCTTTTCTTCTTTCCAACTCACTTCCGGATGAGCATGAAAATGCTCGAACCAGTTCAGTACGTTCGTAGTCATGATTGATTCCCCCGTTATGTAGTCACAGTTTCTTGACGCCTTTGATCAACACCCATTGCAGCGGCAGTCGACCCCATGTCACCCATTTTGGTAACGTCTTGCCCCCGATCCGGGATGGTTTGAGTGCCATATTGATGTTTGCCGGGAACACGGCAATCAAAAAAGCTGGCAACGTCTTCTTGACGAAGCCGGTCCCTTTGTTTAAGAGCAACAACACGCCATAGACGACTTCAATCACACCGCTAGCCTGTACCATGAAGCGCTTAAACGGCCATGATTTCGGAATAATCGACATGAAGGCGCGCTCTTGAACGAAATGCATGATGCCGGCCCCTAAAAATAACACACCGTATAACTTACGAATCACGTTATCCCCTCCTTTTTCTAAGCATAACAAAAAAGATGGGCATCGTGCCCATCTTTACAACGCGTCTCCGTTCGCATTTTGAATCTCGACATCGACCGTTTCGGTCTTGCCGTCCCGGACGTACTCAATCGTGACGACGCCGTCCGTGTCACGAATCAATTCGCTCCGCAAATCGATGAACGAGGACACGGGTTGATCGTTGATTTTGACGATGACGTCACGAGCCTCAAGGCCCGCTGCCGCCGCCGAACTGTTCGCCTGCACGTCGACGATAATCGTCCCGGCCGTCACCGACTCCGGTAGGTTGATCTGTTCAGTCAAATAACCAGGCGGGAACTCATTAACGTCACGCAATGAGACACCGAGCGACGGATGGTTCACTTCGCCGGTCTGCTCAATTTGATTGATGAGCGGCAACGCGATGTCGACCGGAATCGAGAAGCCGACCCCTTCGACAGAATCGGTCGCGATTTTCATCGAGTTGATCCCGATCAACTGACCGGATTCATTGATCAACGCCCCACCAGAGTTACCGGGGTTGATGGCCGCATCCGTTTGGATGACTTCGGCATTAAAGTCCGCTTGTCCGTTCTCGTCCGTATCGACCGGTACGAGACGCGACGTCGAAGAGACAATCCCGCGTGTGACCGAGTTCTCAAACTGTCCGAGCGGGTTACCGATGGCGATGACCGTCTGCCCCGGTTTCAATTCGCTCGATTTCCCGATCTTAATCACAGACGATACGTTGTCCGCGTCGACTTCGAGCACGGCCAAATCGTACGTCGCATCGCTTCCCATGAGCTTCGCATCAGCAGTTGAACCGTCGTTGAACGTGACGGTCAGACGGTCGGCGCCATTGACGACGTGATGGTTCGTGACGATGTAAGCCGAGCCATTTTCTTTTTTATAGATGACCCCTGATCCGACACCCGCTTCGACCGCTTCGTTCGAGAATCCGCTCGCCGCGAAGTTGTTCACGGTCACGACGGCCGGTTGTGCCACCGCGACCGCATTGGTGACCGATGTGTCTTTGATGTTCGATGAAGTTTGGACAGGTGTCCCGTCTGGCGTCACATTCGTATTCGACGTGACGTCAGGTGCTTGATCGATAAACGGTAACGCAATCGCACCGGTCAACAACGCCCCGGCGACGCCGCCGATGAACCCTGGGAACATCCGGCTCATGAAAGAGGGCCGAGTGACTTGTTCTGCTTGCGGAGGCTCAGGCGCCCGCTTTGACGAACCTAGCTCTGTATCTAACCAATCTTCATGTCGATTTTGTTCATTTGGCCGATCATTTCGTTCCATAACATGTCATCTCCTCAATGATGTTTCCTCTAACTTCTACCCTGAGTATAATAGAAGCCGGCACCGTTTCATGGAATTGACGGAACGATTACAAGATTCTTCACAATTTGCGTCAATTTCGTCAGACGATGTCGTTCCGTAACGTGCCAAGCCCGGAAATCGTCACTTCGACCCGGTCTCCGGACTGGAGGTAGACTGGTGGCTTCATCCCATGTCCGACCCCGGCTGGCGTCCCGGTCGCAATGATGTCACCCGCTTCGAGCGTCATCCCTGTTGAGAGCGTCCGAATCAGTTCATCGATCGGCCGGATCATGTCATCCGTCGATCCGAGCTGACGGTTTTCGCCGTTCACGTCTGTGCGGATTGACAGTGGAAACTCGAGTTCTTCCGGCGTGACGATAAATGGTCCGAACGGACAGAACGTGTCGAACGACTTGCCGCGGAAAAACTGGACGTGCTGTTTTTGCACGTCTCGTGCCGTAATATCGTTAATGATGGTATACCCAAAAATGTGGTCCTCGACGTCTTGAATGTCGCGTCCTGACTTTCCGATGATGACGGCGAGCTCGCCCTCATAGTCAAGTTGGTCGGTAAGCGCTGCATGACGCTCGACGATGGCGTCAGGACCGACGACCGAGGTCGGTGCTTTCGTGAAGATGACGAGCTTACCGGCTCCCGCCGTATCCATCTCTTTCACGTGCTCCTCGTAGTTTTTACCGATGCAGATGACATTTTTCAGCGGTCGGTAAGGTGCGAGCAGTTTGACGTCTTCGAGCAATCGTACGCTTGCGACGTCTAAATCGATATCTGGCTCGAATTCGCGAGCAATCACTTCTAACAATGAGTTCGTATGTAGTTGATCACTGACGTCATATACTCGGTCCCCTTCGACCACCCCGACTCTTGTCTCCCCTTCGACTTCATAGCTACACCATTTCATAATGATTTCCCCCTTTTTTGTTAGTATACAAAAAATCGGGGCGTTGTCGCCCCGATCATGCTTTGTTCAGAAAAATGATCCGCTGGTTGCTCGACCCCCGGAAACGGAGCGAGCGGTCCATGAGCGGCTGCTCGAAACGCCCGTCGACGAGGACGTCGGCGTGGTCAAGGACGGTGTCGATGTCCTCATTTTCTAGCTGTTGTAGCGCCTCGAACGTGTAGCCAGTATAGATCCAGACGTTCTTCCCGAGTGTCTTGCAACCGCGCACGACCTCCGACAGCTCAGCCGGTTGCAGGAACGGTTCACCGCCCGATATCGTCACACCTTCCCATGCGGCCGTCTCGACACGGTCTAACAACTCTTCGACCGAGATGTCGCGACCGCCTCGCGGATTCCACGATTCAGGGTTGTGACAGCCCAGGCAACGATGCGGACAGCCCGCTGTAAAAATCACGGTTCGAATGCCCGGACCATCTACGACCGATTCTTCAAGTACGGATAGGACGCGCATGATGTTTCACCCTCGCTCGTTCTTCTTCTCGTTTTGCCGAGTTCCATCGATCCATCGTCCCGACCAAATAACCGGTGATACGACGGATCCGCTCGATCTGATCTCGTTCCCCGCACGTCGGACACGACTCGTCGATGATCCCTTCTAGACCGCAACTCCCGCAACGATCGACCGGATGATTGATCGAGCCATAGCCGACGTCATGCGCCCGCATGAGCCGCACGATCGATTCAACCGCTTCCGGGTTATGGGCGAGCGAACCGTCGACCTCGACGTACGTAATATGTCCGGCGTCACATAAGGCGTGGTATGGCGCCTCGATTCGAACCTTGTCCCGGATTGAGACGTGTTGATAAACCGGGACGTGGAACGAATTCGTGTAAAACGCGCGATCGGTCACACCGGCGATCATCCCGAAATCGTGTTGATCGTTTAACACGAACTTCCCGGACAATCCTTCGGCCGGCGTCGCCAGTAGCGAAAAGTTTAAATCATGATCGTCCGCCGCCTGCCTCATCCGGTTCGCGAGATGGGTCACGATATCAAGCCCGAGACGTTCTGCTTCTCTTGATTCAACGTGCGTCCCGCCAACGAGGACACGTAGCGCTTCGGCGAGACCGATGAATCCGAGCGACAACGTCCCTTGTTTTAACACGTCTCGTAATTCCGATTCAGGCAAAAGCGTCTCACTCCCCCGCCAGACATGCTGCGCATAAAGAAAGCGGAATTCGTCCGCATGTCGCTTACATTGATAGTCGAAGCGCTCGAGCAATTGCTCGATGGCGATGTCAACGAATCCATCCAACGTCTTATAAAATGACTCGATATCGGATGACACGAGTGCCATCTTCACTAAATTCAACGTCGAGAACGATAAATTACCTCTTCCGATCGACGTCTCTGCCCCATGACGGTTTCCCATCACCCGCGTCCGGCAGCCCATGTAGGCAACTTCCGAAGCATGTGTCCCGTCATAGTACTGAAGGTTGAACGGCGCATCGACGAACGAGAAGTTCGGGAACAACCGCTTACCCGTCACGCGGCATGCGTGGCGGAACAAATCGACGTTCGGGTCCCCGTCATTGAAATTGACGCCTTCCTTTACTTTGAAGATTTGAATCGGGAAAATCGGCGTCTCCCCGTTGCCTAACCCTCGCTCTGTCGCTTTTAACAACTCGCGGATAAACACTCGTCCCCACCGACTCGTGTCGGTGCCGTAGTTGATCGACACGAACGGAACTTGACCGCCGCCGCGCGAGTGCATCGAGTTGGCGTTATGGATGAACGCCTCGCACGCCTGGTACGTCGCCGAGACGGTTTCCGCTTCAGCGATCTGCTGTTTTTGCTCCACCGTCAGCTCAATCGGTAATCCGTTCAACCGCTCGAGTTGACGTTCATACGTCTTCTCGACGTAAGGAGCGAGATCGACGTCAAACATCGGGAACGCCTGTCCCCCGTGCTGCATGTTCTGATTCGCTTGAAGAATGATCGAGGCGAGCGCCAGCGCCGAACGAATGTCCTGCGGGGGACGAATCGTCCCGTGTCCGGTGTGGAACCCGTTCGCGAGTAACTCTCCGAGCGGGATTTGACAACACGTCGTCGATCCGGTCACATAGTAATCGGCATCATGCACATACAAGTAGTTATCACGGATCGCTAGACGTGACCGTTCCGACAATAGGTACGTGGTCGATAATTGTTTTGACACTTCTGAAGATAAGCGCGCTAGTTTGCCGAGTGGCGACTTCCCGTCGACGTTGGCGTTCTCTTGGATCAAATCTTGATCTGGTAGCACACAGACATCATTATAAAGCTGGAGCATGTTCACTCCGCATCACCTCGCTATATATTGATTATTTAACGGCTGATAACCGATAAAAATTCTATATATAGATTATGTCACGTTTTATCGATTTGAGGCACGTCGATATTGTGACAGTTGCAACCGATCCCGAACGTAAAAAAACAGCCGAATCCCTGATGTGGGCTCGACTGTGCGCTTCGTGATGTATGTCATACTTCTTTGGCTGGCTTGACGATTTTCAGTTCGACTTCTTCTTGCTCTGACTCTTGTGCTTCACGCAATCCTTTAGCGTTCAACCATGTATAGATCGCTCCCATGAATAACGCGCCTCCGATAATGTTTCCGAACGTAGCCGGAATCAAGTTGTGGATGGCTCCAGCAAAGCTGATTGCTTCTGGATGCGGAACAACGAGTGTGAGTGCGAACAAGACGAAGTTGGCGATGACGTGATCAAACCCTGAAGCGAAGAAGACGGCCACTAGGAAGATCATCGAGAAGATTTGGGCAAATTCATTTTTCATTTGTTTCGGCAAGAAGATGGCGAGACAGACCATCCAGTTACAGAAGATGGCTCTAAAAAAGATTTCGACTGTCGTATGATGCATCTTGCTCTCGACGACGGCAAATAACCAGTTGTTCATGCCGAGCTCTTGAATGACTCCAGTCGGCGCGAGCAACAAGGCGAAAAGAATGCCGCCGAGCGCGTTCCCGACGAAGCAAAGCAACCAGACGAGCATCGTATCACTCAGCGTCGTATAGCCACGCATCGTTGAAGTCGTAAAATACATCGTATTCCCGGTAAATAGTTCAGCGCCTCCGTAGATGATCATGACGAGCGCGATCCCGAACGAGAATCCCCCGATGAGCGTCGTAAATGGTGAATCTACAAGATACATGCCGTTGACGACTTTTAATGTGAAGATTGATGCGAACCCGATAAAAATCCCCGCGAGCATTGCCCGTAAAAAATATTCCATCGGCCGATAGTGAATCATCGCTGAGGAAGCCTGTGCTTTCTTCCGTAATGATTCGAGTGCATGGATTTCCATTGATGCCATGTCACAAACCCTTCTTTCTGTTTAAATGAACCATATAATAAGAACAAACATGTGAAATCATTAACAATATAAGCCCGGAGCGACATTTTTGCAACTGCCCATTCGAACTGTTGACATACTTTTCACATCGTAATCGGTTACATTTGTCGGATTTGTGACTAAAAAAAGCGACCCTTCGTAAAGGGCCGCATGAAACCAATTATTCTTTCTCAGAAGACTCTGTCGTCTCATCAGTCGATGCTTTAGTCGATTTTTCTGGAGCTGAAGCTTCTTCACCTTCAGTTTCCTCTTCTTCGACTGCTACCGGCTCGTTCACTGATGCGATTTGAAGATCGCCTTCAGATAAGATTTCGTAATCTTTATTCTTCGGAATATCAGCAACTGTGAGTGAGTCACCGATCCCTAGCTCGCTGACGTCGAGCTCGATCCGCTCTGGGATGTTAGCAGGTGTTGCCGAAACAGTGACTTTATAGAGTGCTTGCGACAAGAAGCCGCCTTCTTTGACACCTTTCGCGTCGCCGACGAGTGTGACGTCTGCTTCAACTTCAGTTGCCTCATCCATTTTGACTGCCATGAACTCGACGTGCTTGTATGTGTTCGTGAACGGGTCAACTTCCGTCCCGTGAACGAGTGTGTTTACTTTCTTGCCGTCGATGTTGAGTTCGATCAAGGCGTTGTCACCGTGTTCCCGGAGAATCTTGCGCAATGCCATTTCTTCAAACGCGACTGGTGTGCTTTCGACTTTGTAGCCGTAAACGACACCAAGTACTTTTCCTTCTTTACGTAAGTTTGTTCGAACCGAACGTGGTCGTAATTCTCGTGTCGTTACTTTAAGCGTGTCTGTCATAATCATTTCCCCCTACTGGTTTATGAATCATGTCTACATCTTGAGGGTGAGGCAGTGTGAACTCCACCTCTCAACCTCGATGCGTTTGACGACATGTGTATATTGTTCCCATAGCTAAGCATCCATAAACGTTACAGTCGGTTAAATTAAGATTACAACGTTTGTCACATGACACGTTTGAACAACTTCTCGAGTTCATACGTACTCCACTTCACTAAAATCGGACGTCCGTGTGGACACGTATACGGAGACGTCGTCTCGCCAAGGTCGCGGATCAACTGTCGCATCATCTCGAGGTTTAACGGATGGTTCGCTTTGATCGATCGTTTGCACGCCATCAGGATCGACGCCTGTTCGCGATATTTAGCGATATCGATCGATCGGTCCCGAATCGCCATCTCGATCAAATCACGGACTGTCCCTTCGAGATCGTGCTGCGGGTACCATGTCGGGATTTCCCGGACGAGAAACGTATTGCCTCCGAACGCCTCTAAATCGAGGCCCGCTTCTTTAAGAAGTGGGGCGACTTCTTCGATCGCAAGCGTCTCTTGTTGGGTGAACTCGAGCGTGAGCGGCAACAGCAACAACTGATACTCTTTTTCAGGCTGGCCGAGTTGGTCATAAAACAGCTCGTACTTGATGCGTTCTTGGGCGGCGTGTTGGTCGATGATGTACATGCCATCGTCCGCGCCGCAGACGATGTAACTCGCATGGAGTTGGCCGATGACGTCGAGCGCCGGCAACCGGCTTTCCGCCTTTTCAACCCCCGGTTCTTCTGGCAGCACTGTTTCGACCGGTGTCTCTTGAACGAGTGGTGTCGGCGACCAGCGACTCGGAGATGTCACCGGCTCGCGTGGGATCGGATAGTTCCATGCGTTCGGCTCAACTGCTGTGTCTGAGCGTTCGACGGTGAAATCAAGCTTCGATTGCTCTGTCGGAACGGACGGCTGTCTTGGTTTGACCGACGGAATCAACCGTTGCTCCCGAAGTGTCAGTTGAACCGTCTCCCGGATCAGTTGACAGAGTTCCTTCTCTTTTGACAGCCGCACTTCCCGCTTCGTCGGATGGACGTTGACATCAATCAGCATCGGGTCCATGTTCACTTCGAGCACGGCGATCGGGTAACGTCCGATCGGCAGGAGCGTATGATAGCCTTCGAGCACGCTTTGCGTGAGCGCGAAATTTTTGATGCTCCGCCCGTTCAAGATCAGGGTCACATACTGTTTATTTGAACGCGTCACTTCGGGCCGCACGAGGTGAGCACTCAAGCTGTAGTCATTCGTCTTGCTCGACGCCGTCACGATTTGGGCGGCGACTTGCCGACCGTAGATCGCGAGCATGACTTGCTTGATGTCCCCGTTCCCGTTCGTTCGGAGTAGCTCCTTGTCTTCATGGAAAGCCGTCAATCGAACTTCTGGGTGTGACAAGGCGATCCGGTTCAACGTGTCGGTGATGCTCGCGAGCTCGGTCGCAGACGTTTTCAAGTATTTCAAACGGGCTGGCGTATTATAGAACAATTGACTGACCGTGATCTCTGTCCCGACGTTAGCAGCAGTCGGTGTTTGCTCGATCACGACGCCGCCATGTAGCGTCATCTCAAAGCCGGCCTCATCAGCCCGGCGCGACTTTAACGTGACGTGACTGACCGATGCGATCGAGGCGAGCGCCTCGCCCCGGAATCCGAGCGTCCGAATCCGGAACAAATCATGTTCGTCTCGTATCTTGCTCGTCGCATGTCTTAAAAAAGCACGGGCCGCGTCATCCTCGTAAAAGCCGTGGCCGTTATCCCGCACTTTGATGAGCCGGATCCCGGCCTCTTCTAGCTCGACTTCCACTTTCGTCGCGCCGGCATCAATCGCGTTTTCGACGAGTTCTTTCACGACCGATGCCGGTCGTTCGACAACTTCCCCGGCCGCAATCCGGTTGGCTAACTGTTCTGGCAACTCTTGAATGATTCCCATCGACTCACCCTTTCTTCGCAGACTGTTGGAGCGCATAGAGCGCCTGCATCGCCTCGATCGGGTTCATCGCTAAAAGATCGAGCTCGAGCAATTGTTGTTTTAACTCATCTTTTGTCTCGAACAAAGAGAGCTGAGCGGTTTCATCGCTCGACTTCTTCGTTACCGGGTCAGTCGAGGCAGCGTCCGGCTCTTTCTCTTGTTCGAGCTCTGTTAAGATCGTCCGCGCTCGTTCGATGAGCGATTGCGGCAAGTCGGCCAGTTCCGCGACGTGGATGCCGTAAGACTTGTCGGCCTTGCCTGGATGAACTTCATGCAAGAAGACGACGCGTCCGTCGCGTTCGATGGCGCGGACGTGGACGTTCTCGAGCGTCGGGATCGTCGTTTCGAGGACGGTCAGCTCATGATAATGCGTCGAGAACAGTGTCTTCGCGCCGATTGAGGCGGCGATATATTCGACGATTGCTTGCGCAAGCGCCATCCCATCATACGTCGACGTCCCCCGCCCGATCTCATCTAGCAAGATCAGGCTGTTCGCCGTCGCCTCGGTCACGGCCTGGCGCGTCTCGGTCATTTCGACCATAAACGTGGACTGACCGCTCACGAGGTCGTCCGCTGCCCCGATGCGAGTGAAGATGCGGTCAAACAGCGGCAGTTCGGCCGCCTCGGCCGGGACGAACGATCCGATTTGGTGCATGATCGCGATCAACGCAAACTGGCGCATATACGTCGATTTACCGGACATGTTCGGTCCGGTGATCAACAGCATCTGACGCGAGTCGTCAAGCGTCAAGTCGTTGGCGACATAGTCACCGCGTGGCAGTACCGTCTCGATGACCGGGTGCCGGCCGCGATCGATTTGAACGTTTGCGGACGCTGTCGGGCGCACGTAGTCCCGCTTTTCGGCGACGATCGCCAAAGCGAGCAGGACGTCGAGTTCACTGAGCGACCGTGCGAGCTGCTGCAACCGTTTCGTCTCAAGTTTGACTCGGTCGCGCAGTGTGACGAACAAGTCATACTCGAGCGTGCAGCTCTTCTCTTCCGCACCGAGGATGAGCGCTTCTTTCTCTTTCAGCTCGGGCGTGACGTAGCGTTCGGCGTTCGTGAGCGTCTGCTTCCGCTCGTACCGACCTTCTTCGAGTAAACGGGCGTTCGCTTTCGTCACTTCGAGATAATACCCGAAGACACGGTTGTAGCCGATCTTTAATGACTTGATCCCGGTCGCGATCCGCTCTTGTTGCTCCAGGTTGGCGATCCACGACTTCCCGTTCGCTTTCGCTTCAAGTAACTGATCGAGCTCTTCTGAATAGCCTTTACGAATCATTCCGCCTTCTTTCGTCGAGATCGGTGGAGATTCGACGAGCGCCGCTTCAAGGAGCGCCGCCAAGTCTTCGAACGTGTCCAAGTCCTCATGGATATGATGCAACCGGCTTGATGCGACCGCTTCGAGCATCACGCTCAAAGCCGGGATGCGTGCTAGTGTGTCGCGCAATTGTACGAGATCGCGCGCGTTCGCCGTCCCGTAGCCGACTTTCGCGACGAGCCGCTCAATATCATAGACGTGTTTCAATTCGTCCCGGAGTTGGTCGCGCAGCATGAAATCGTCAAGTAAGTTCTCGACCGCGTCTTGACGCTCATGAATCGCTTGCTCTGTATAGAGCGGTTGTTCGAGCCAACGCTTTAAAAGACGTCCACCCATGGCGGTCGTCGTCTCGTCGAGCAGTGATAAGAGTGAGCCTTTCCGTTCTCCGGACCGGGCCGAGCGGAACAGTTCTAAATTGCGTGCCGTATTCGGGTCGAGCTGCATGTGGGCCTCGACCTCATAGGCGATCGCCGGCTGCAAGTGGTCGAGCGCCCGCTTTTGCGTCCGTGTCAAATAGGCGTACAGCAAATCAAACGCGCTCACTTGGGCGTCGTCTTTCGCCGATGCGGACAGTTCGCTCGACCGGCGTTCGACTTGAATCGACAGCGGGATCCCGAGCGGCTGCAACATGTCCGCGAGCTGATCGTCATCGACTAATATCTCACTCGGGACCAATCCTTCGACTTCACGGAGGACCGCTTCTTTCGTCGGCAACGTCGTCAGCCAAGATTCACCTGTCGTCACGTCACCACGGGCGACCCCGTAGGTTTCACCAACTTTGGCGACGGCGACCAAATAACGGTTGTCTTTGTCTCCGAGCGCGGCCATGTAAGTACCTGGCGTGATGACTTGGATGACTTCCCGCTTCACAAGGCCTTTTGTCGCTTTCGGATCTTCCATCTGCTCACAGATCGCGACGTTGAATCCTTTTTCGATCAACTGCTCGATGTAGACGGCTGCCGAGTGATGCGGGACCCCACACATCGGGATCGGATGCTCGGCGTTTTTGCCGTTTTTCGCGGTGAGCGTCAATTCGAGTTCTTTCGCCACGATTTGGGCGTCTTCAAAAAAGAGCTCGTAAAAGTCACCGAGCCGGTAAAATACAAAGGCGTCAGGATAATCCGCCTTGATTGAAAAATATTGCTTCATCATCGGTGTCTGATGTATCGCTTCCATTTCGTCTCACCTCTATAAAGTAGAACAGCTGACCAAAGGCCAGCTGTTGTTTTTTAGTATCCGCAACCGCCGCGTGATTTCTCCGCTGCCATGCCGCTTCCTGTTTTACCTGCGAGTACGTCGCCTTCCGTCGCTTCGATGATTCGGTCCGTCACCGAGTTGGCGAGCGTCACCGTCACGTATTGAAGGAGGTCGTTCACTTCGACTTGTGTCTCTTGGAACGCTTGGACGACCGGAATCGAATCGAGTTCGTCCATCGCCTTATCGATTTTTAGTTCGACTTTGGCAAGCGCTTCGGTCTTGCCGTAATGTTTGCAGTTGACCGCTTCTTTTTGTAAATATTTGATCCGTTTGATTAACGTTTGGACGCGTTCACTTTCGTTCACTTTCGTTTCCGCTTCTTTGAAGCGGGCCACTTCTGGAGTCTTTGCCAAAAGGTCGGCTAATTCTTTCGCTTTTTCAATCACTTGTTGGTCAGTCACTATCGTAAACCCCTTTGCACGCTATAATGTTATCGCACGTTTTCATGTGCGCATGTATTCTTCAATATTCTACCACGAACTAATCGTGAACGGTACCGCACTGCTTTAGGAAGATTTTGTTCTTTCCCGCGTCATATCGACGTGCGGGATACCGTCTTCTAAGTATTCTTCACTCGTTCGCGAAAAGCCGAAACTCGCATAGAACGGTTCGACGTATGTCTGGGCTTGTAAGTAGAGCTCGTCATTTCCAAAATCAGCGACTGCCGCATCCATCAACCTGCGAGAATAGCCTTTCCCCCGATGAGTTTGTCTCGTAACGACACGACCAATCGCGATCGGCGTTTCTTCGGCGAGCACCCGAAGTGCGGCGACAATCACACCGTTTTCTTCGATCCAGTAATGATGCGCCGTGACATCTTTCCCGTCGACTTCCTGATACGGACAATCTTGCTCGACGACGAACACCTCGGTCCGCAGCGCCAACAGATCATACAGTTCTTTCGTCGTCAGCTCATTAAATGTTTTCTTATGCATGACACCGTCTCCTTCATTATAGCTTTGCACCGAGCGCACGTCCGACGTGCAACCCGCTCGTCATTGCCCCGATCGTCCCCGCTCCCGGGAACACCGTATCCCCGCACACGAAAAAGTTCGGCAGCCGCGTCCGATAGCTCGCGGCATGGAACAGAGCCTGACGCGGTGTTTGCGCATAGCCGCCGACAGCACCGTGCGGTCGTCTCGTATATTTCACCCACGCTCCTGGACCCCCGGGAAGGAGGACCGCTGATTCGCCCGTCCAGTCCGGAAACGCCCGCTTCACGGCCGAGATGAGACGCTCGGTCCATATTGCTTCTAGTTTCTCATAGGTGGCCCTGTCTTTCCAATCGTCCCACTCTGATAAATCGATATGCGTCGAGACCGTCACGGTCCGTTCGGGGAGAGACGTCCGTAACACGTCGTCCGGAGCCGACATCGAGATGAAGGCATGGCCGGACGGCAGGTCGTCCGTATACACTTGTTGGAATAAGGGCCGGTCCAGACAGACGCGCTCGGGCAACGTCACGTATAGACTGAACGTGCCCCATTGCGATTGCTTCAACTGACGTCGATATTGCCCGGCAAATCGACGCTCGTCAGCACCGTTGAGCAAGCGATGTGTCGCCTCGAGCGGGATCGCGGCAACGACGATGTCGACGATCTCAAGCCGGCCCCGGCGATCGGTCAATAACCAGCCGTCGGCGACGCGCTCGATTTTCATGATTTGACGACCGAGCAGCGTCGTGCCTCCGCTATGTCGAATCGAGCGTTCCAAGGCGTGAGCGAGTGTGTACAATCCACCTTCGACGTAAAATGCTCCTTCATGATAAATCGATAGCGCGACGGTCGCGAGCAAGTGACTCGCCTCGCGTGCTCCCGTCTGCAAACTATCGAGTAAAATGCCGTCGATGAATTGCTCGAACGGTGTCCCGCCCAACCGATGACGTCGCAACGTTTCATGTAGCGGACGATATAGTTTTACGAGTGCCGCTACTTGATTCGGCCGAAATCCGCGAAATGCGGTCAGCGCATCGTCAAGCGTCCGGAGCGGTAAAGCCGGCAACCGTTCGAACAACGGTCGAATTCTATCAAAATCCGTCCATACTTCTTGAAAGAATGACCGGATATCCGACTGCAGTTCCGGAAACTTTACGCTCAGTTCATCGAGAAACGCTTGGCGCGCTTGATAATAAACGACCGTTCGATCGTTCAAGTGGACGTGCATCACTTCGTCGAGCTTCTCGACTGCGACCGACTCGTTCAAATAGTCGAGCACGCGTTGATGGAGACCGCCTCGTTCGAAGCCCATCCCGAGCGTCGCCCCGGCCGGGAAGCGGTAGTCCCCGCGGTCGAACTTGCCGGCACATCCACCCCATTCGCGCGATGACTCAAAAACAATCACGTCATGTCCCGATCGACTAGCGAGAGCCGCCGCCGTCAACCCGGCGATCCCCCCGCCGATAACCCCGATTTTCATCTCCATCCCCTCCTGACTTCATCATACATCCGGTCGTCCTATTTTTGACGATTGAACGTGCTGCTCGTGACATTTTTCAAGTGTTAGGCAGGGTTCTGACAAACTATGGCGAAAAAACTCGATAAAGGACAGGTGAAGCCATATGCAAAGTCGGGTCATCATTTATTTGCTCATCCCTATCTTGATCTTTATCGGGATTCTCATCACGCCGCCGTCGGAAGAATCGCAAAAACTCGCGACGATGACGGCCGTCAACATTCAAGAGATGATTCCATATGAACGAGAATACACGGCGCAAGAAGTTTTATTCGAAGCGAATCAAAACGATCACGAAGCCGTGATTGAGGAATGGCGGCTCGAACGTGGGGCCCGAACGACGTACAGTTACGTACTTCGGCTGCAAGGTTTCGAAACGGTGCTCCAAATCGACGCCGGTGCGGCTAATACCCGGTCTGACGGTTATTACGCGATGCAGGCCCACAGTCCGATTTATGAGGCGGACGAGCCGCTGTCGATCGGCTATCCGCTCGTCCTTTTTGCCTCGGAGCAACGGCTCGTACTGAGTCAGATGGAAGTCCGAGTCATTTACGAAGAAGACGGAGCGTTGAAAAAATGGAACATCACCGCAAAAGAAGACATGAACAAATGAATGAGATTGACGACCTCGTCCGCTTCGTTGACGAGGCGTTGCTCCCGTTCGGTGGCAGGTTATTCGCCGGTTTCAGCCGTGGTAAATCAAACGAAAAGTGAGGTGAAACAATGTTCTTTTTACAAATGTCCGGATTTCCGGGTTCCGGCAAATCGACGCTGGCCCGTGCCATCGCGCCTCAGCTCGATGCGATCATCGTCGACCATGACGTGACGAAGACAGCGTTGCTCGAATCAATGGTGGATCATCCGCCCGACCCGGCACTGGCCGGAAAAGTCGCCTATGACATCGATTAGGCGCTTATTTCGTTCAATTTGTCACTAAGGCGGAACGTCATTCTGGACAGCCCTTGCCTGTATGATGTGATGCTTGAACGCGGATTGCCACTCGCCGAAAACTATGGCGCCACTTATCGCTACGTCGAGTGTGTCGTCGACGACGTCGATGAAATCAATCGCCGCCTTTCCGAGCGCTAACAAACGATTAGTCAAATCGAATCCGTTTCCCCGGACGACTTTCACCGAAGCATCGCCGACAGTAAAAAACCACCTTCCATAAAAACATTGACCAGCGACACGAGTCAGCCGCTCCATAGTTATATAGAGAACGTCGTCGATTACGTCAAAATGGAAGAGTAACTGCTCCATGAGTCGACGATCTCACAACCGTGGATTCATTTTTTTTGCGAAGATTGTATTTTTATGCTTTACAATTAATAATTATGCAATTACACTTAGTCTCATATCTTGAAGGAGGAATTTATACATGAAAAAGTGGATCGTTACTGGGGGACTAGTCGCAAGCGCATTATTAGCGGGATGCAGCCAAGAGACAACGGGAGAAGAAAAAAAGACACTCGTCATGGGCACAAGTGCTGATTACTTCCCGTATGAGTTCGTTGATACGGCGAACGGGGATGAGATTGTCGGCTTCGACATCGAGATTGCCGAAACCGTCACAGAGCGTCTCGGCTATGAGTTAAAGATTGAGGACATGGACTTCGGCAGTTTGCTCGGAGCCTTGAACGCTGGACGGATCGACTTCGTCATGGCCGGCATGACGCCGACCGAAGAGCGGAAAGAAAACGCGTCGTTCTCGGACATCTATTTGTCGGCGACGAACTTGATTATGACAAAAGATGAATCGTTAAAAGAAATCGAAGCGCTAGCCGGTAAGAAGATCGGTGTCCAGACCGCTTCAATTCAAGAGAATATCGCTAAAGACCAAGCGCCAGACGCTGAACTCGTGTCGTTGAACAAGATTCCAGAAATCGTTCAAGAGTTGAACACGGGCCGCATCGACGCGATGGTCATCGAAGACACGGTCGCTCAAAAATACTTAGACCAAGACGCGGGTTTTTATACGTTCGCGCTTAAAGAAGACGGCGAGAAAGGATCGGCGGCCGCTTTCAAATTGGAAGACGATTTGCGTGATCAGTTCAACGACGAGTTGAACAAGATGATCGACTCAGGGGAGATCGATGAGCTCGCTAAAAAATGGTTCTCGATGGAGCCGACGGAATGAGGCAAGTCGACCTCCCAATCTATCCCGTCACTTACCCGGAAGGATATCGATTGAATCAAAACGAAAGCCAGTTCCCGGCGCCGAAGCGGTTGCATGAACAGCTGGCAACGATCTCTTTCCATGACTTGCACGAATATCCGGTCCAACCGATCGATGAACTGTTCACCCGCTACGCGGCCTATGCTGGCGTCGAACCGAACCAGTTGCTCGTCGGCTGTGGCAGTGACGAAATGATTCACGTCGTCACGCAGGCGCTCTTGTCACCAGAAGACGTCGTCTTGTCACCGAGTCCTGACTTCTCGCTCTACCCGATCTTCACGACGATTGCGCACGGTCGGCATGTTCAGGCGGACGATTTATCGTATGAGGCGCTCGCCCTGGCGATTCAGCAACATGCACCGAAGCTGTTACTGTTGTCGAACCCGAACAATCCGACCGGTAAGTTGTGGACGGTCGGTGAGTTGACCGAACTGGCAGGCCTCGTCCCTTATTTGATCGTCGACGAGGCGTATATCGATTTCACGCCTGCATCGAGTATCGTCAAGCACTTGAATGAACTGACGAACGTGATCGTCTTACGGACGCTATCAAAGGCGTTCGGCTTAGCCAACGCCCGTCTCGGGTTTATGATCACGACGACCGAACTCGCTCAGTATTTCCGGCAATTCGTCCCTCCGTTCAATATAAGCGGTGTGAGCGCGAAAATTGCCAACGTCTTTTTGGCTGATGCGACCTACTTGAACGAGTCAATCGCTTGGCATCACGATATGCGGGTCAAGTGGTCGGAGTTACTCGGGACGATCGGTCAAGTCCAGCCAGCTGAGGCGAATTTTTTATACGTCACACTCGACCAGCCCGAAGCGGTTTGGTCTCACTTAGCCGAACACGGCATCCATACGTCGCGTCAACCGGACGGGATCCGCGTCACGCTCGGTAACGAGCAAGCACTTGCCCTTGCTCGACAAACATTGATTGCTTGGGCGCACACATCAGAAACAATTTCATAGCTAAAACTAAAAACAGGACCCAGGTCCTGTTTTTAATTTGGGTCAATATTTTTTATGCACGACGCATCATTTGTTGACTTTATAAGCATTCCCCATCAAAATTCAATTTGCTGTCTGTATATCTAACTTGAACGATAAATTTTCAATATTAGACAAGCTCGTTTCCATTGAAACAGAATTGAGGACATCACATGATTTCACGAAATGAACCGGTCGAATCGAGATGGGGACGCAATCGCATCGGGAATCGTTGGTATTGGACGATTTTGACTCGCTTTTGGTTGGCGCACGGTTTTTCATGGCTCTGGTTATTGTTTTCTATCTACATTTCTTTACCTTGGTTGACCGATTTGGCTGCAGTGACGAATTGGGTGCTCGCCTTGTTCATCATCGGTGGTATCGCTTACGTCCCGGGCTATTTGATGGCATTCTTGCTCGCGAGTCTCGTTCTCGATCGGCAGCCGCCGTTCACAAACGAACATCCGGACGAAGCCGTGACGGTCATGATTGCCGCCTACAACGAACAATCATCCATCTACGAGACGATTCGTTACGTGACACTGCAAGACTACACGGGACCGCTCCAAGTATTCGTCATTGATAACAACTCAAGCGATGCCACGTCGGCCGAAGTGATACGGGCGCAAGAAGATTTCGCCTTACAAATCGAGCTATTGCATGAACCGAGAGCCGGGAAGTTCCAAGCGCTCAATTACGGTTTAACGAAAGTGACTACCCAATACATCATCACGCTCGATGCCGATACGTTGATTCATCCGTCCGCGATTCGCTATTTGGTCGCACGGCTCGTGTCGAGTCCGAAAGACGTCTGTGCCGTCGCCGGCAGCATGCTCGTTCGCAATAGCCGCAGTTCGTTTTGGACACGGCTTCAAGAGTGGGATTATTTTCTCGGCATCGCATCAATCAAGCGGCTTCAAGGGCTTTACCAAGGGACACTCGTCGCTCAAGGTGCGTTCAGTTTGTACGAGACCGATGCCGTCAAACGAGTCGGTGGTTGGCCAGATGCGATCGGGGAAGACATCGTTCTCACGTGGCGACTCCTTGAAATGAAGCGTCGCGTCTATTTCGAACCGCTCGCCGTCGCGTTCACGGACGCACCTGAATCGTTCCGCCACTTTGCGCGTCAACGGTCGCGTTGGGCCCGTGGGATGATCGAGGGATTGCAAGAAGTGAAACCGTGGCGTCAGCCCCAGCTTTATACGAAGTACTTGACCGGGGTCAATTTGATCATGCCGTATCTCGATATCGCCTTCACGTTCTTCTGGATCCCAGGTCTCGTTCTCGCTCTGTTCGGTCATTATTGGATCGTTGGACCGATGACGCTCCTCGTCCTGCCATTGACCGTCCTTAGCTATGGACTGCTCTACTTCTACCAACGGGACTATGTATTCAAGAACTTGAACTTACGGGTACGTAAAAACTTCTTCGGATTCATCTTTTTCGTACTGAGCTATCAATTGTTCATGTCCCCGATTTCCGTTTGGGGTTATGCCCAAGAAACGCTCAACGTAAAACGAGTCTGGAAATGAACAACGCCCCGTCTAGACATATCCAGACGGGGCGTTGTTGCCTTTAAGGGATCAGCTTGATCACTCGGGCCGGATTGCCTCCGACGACGGCACGGGCCGGCACGTCTTTCGTCACAACCGCACCTGAGGCGATGACTGTGTCATCCCCAATCGTCACGCCCGGATTGATGATGGCCCCGCCTCCGATCCAGACGCGATGGCCGACCGTAACCGGCTTACCGTACTCGAGGCCAGAAATTCGTTCTGTCGGGTCGAGCGGATGGGTCGCCGTGTAGACGTGGACACCGGGACCGAGCATACAGTCATCCCCGAACCGGATCGGACAGATATCTAAAAACACGCAGTCGAAGTTCGCAAAAAAACGGTCCCCGAGATGAATATTGTATCCGTAGTCACACTTGAACGTCGGTTCTAGGTAGAACGATGCCCCGGTCGAACCGAACAGTTCACCGAGTACTTGCTTGCGGACGTCGAGCTCATCGATCCCGGACTGATTGAACCGCTCTGTCAGACGTCGCGCCTGTCGCCGGTCAGCGACGAGTTCCGAATCAGCGGCCAGATAAAGTTCACCTTGAATCATCTTTTCTTTTTCTGTCATGTTTTCGCCTCCATTCTGTTTTATTATAGAGGGATATTGGCACGAATAGGGAATAGGAAAATGGACGAATCTGAGGAGGTAGTTGACTATGAAACGCATTCTTGATTGCAAAGCGAGTGATTTCTTGACGTTCAACCGTAACGATTTGATTGAGTCGATCCGAAAAGCCGAAGGCCGGACCGTGCTCGCCGAGGTCATTCCGACCGTGCAGCCGCTCTATCCCGAAGTGACGAACGCCGAGCTCGCCCGGGCGTTCGGCGCCGACATGATCTTGCTCAACATGCTTGACGTGTTCCATCCGTACATAAAGGGACTTGAAAGCCACGCCTTATTCGGCGACATCCCGGGTGAGACGATGTCCGACAATCCGATCACGGAATTAAAACGGCTGATCGGACTGCCGGTCGGTGTCAATCTCGAGCCTGTCGACTTCAGCGAGAAGTCCTCGGACATGTTCGACGTGAAACAAGGCCGACTGGCGACGCAGGAAGCGTTCACCCGCGCTTCCGAACTCGGAATCGACTTCGTCTGTTTGACCGGTAATCCGAACACCGGTGTCACGAACGAGGCCATCGAAAAAGCGATCATCACGGCCCGGTCTGAATTTGCCGGCGTCATCATTGCCGGGAAGATGCATCAAGCGGGTGTCGGTAACGTGATCGACCGTGATGCGTACGTCCGCTTTGCCGAAGCTGGTGCCGACATCATCTTGATTCCCGCGCCAGGAACCGTCCCAGGTGTCCGTGAAGACGAGTTCTATCACGTGACGCAAGAAATCCAAGCACTGAACAAGCTCGTCTTGGCCGCCATCGGAACGTCACAAGAAGGCGCCGACGAAGGGACGATCCGCGACATCGCCTTATCATCAAAACGCGGCGGTACCGACATCTTCCATATCGGCGACGCCGGTCTGTCCGGAATCGCCACACCTGAGAATATTCAGGCGTTGTCGATCGCCATCCGCGGACGCCGTCATACGTACATCCGTATGGCCGCTTCCGTCAATCGTTAACCACAAAGGGAAGGAAGCCGCGGCTTCCTTCCCTTTGTCTGTCACCATTCCGTGACGTCGCGGCGCGGTTTCGCCGGTGTCGTCGTCCCATGCCGTTCGGCGAGCAACGTCTCGACGTCGTGTAAGGAGACGCCTTTGGCTGCGAGCAAGACGAGCAAGTGGTACAACAAATCAGCCGTCTCTTCGACCAAGTCTTCATCGTTCAATGCCGCAATGACGACCTCGAACGACTCTTCCCCAAACTTTTTCGCGATTTTGTCTAACCCTTCATCAAACAAGTACGACGTATAAGAACCTTCCTTCGGCTCTGTCTTTCGTTCTTGAATCAGTTTTTCGAGTTCGTGGATCATATGTTCACCTCCGTAAAAAAGCAACTGCGATTTCCAGTATGACACGTCGGTCCGTTCGCATGGACGCGGACTAACAGCGCGTCTTGATCGCAATCGACATGGATGCTCTCAAGGTCGAGCGTGTTGCCGCTCGATTCACCTTTCATCCAAAGCCGCCCTTTCGAACGTGACCAGAACGTGACTTTGTTCGTCTGGAGCGTCGCTTCGATCGCCTCGTGATTCATATATCCTAACATGAGGACGGTCTCGTCATCCGTCGACACGATAATCGCCGGGATTAGTCCGTTTGCGTCGTAACGAACCGCATCGGCAAGTTGTTCGCGCTGCATACGTGCTTCACCTCTTCTACTGTCGTTTTTCGGTCGTGCAAGATCGAAGCGAGTAAGGCGGCGTCGACTGTTTCAAGTGCCTCGACGACGTGTTCAGCGTTCCCGGCCCCGCCTGAGGCGATGATCGGGATATCGACCGCTGCCCGTAGCAATTCGAGAATTTTTAAATCATAGCCACTCTGTTTCCCGTCTTGGTTCATCGACGTGACGAGCAACTCCCCGGCCCCGAGTTCAGCGACGCGCTTAGCCCAATCGACCGCCGTCAGCTCGGTCCGGTGTTTCCCGCCGTACGTGTATACGTAATAGTCACCTTCTTCGAAACGGACGTCGATGGCGACGACGATACACTGGGAACCGAAACGTTCGGCTGCCCGCTTGATCAAGTCAGGTGACTCGACGGCGAGCGTGTTGAGCGACACTTTGTCGGCTCCTGCTTTGAGCAGGGACGAGATGTCTTCAAGGGAACGGATGCCGCCCCCGACCGTGAGCGGGATGAACACTTTCCGGGCGACGGCACTGACGACGTCAAGCATCGTCTGTCTTCGTTCCGTGCTTGCCGTAATGTCTAGAAAGACAAGTTCATCCGCACCTGAGGCGTCATAGTACTTGGCAATCTCGACAGGGTCACCGATGTCACGCAGTTCGACAAACTCGATGCCTTTGACGACACGTCCGTCTTTCACGTCTAAACATGGGATGATTCTACGCTTTAGCATGTCGCGCCTCCCATTCGATCAAGTCGTCAAGACTGACTTTGCCAGACAAGAGCGCTTTCCCGACGACCGCCTCATCAATTTCGGCCTCACTCAGTGCCTTGACGTCGGATTCGGTCGTGACACCGCCCGAGGCGATGAGCGTGACCGAGACAGCTTCCCGGAGCGCCTTCATGCGCTCTAAGTTCGGTCCGTTCAGTTTCCCGTCCGAACCGATGTCCGTGTAAAGAATCGTCTCGACCCCGCGGCTGGCGAGATCGATGGCCACATCGATGTCTTTTAGTTCGGTCGCGTCTTGCCAGCCGTTGATGGCGACGATGCCGTCATAGGCGTCAAGGGCGACCGCGACACGACTCCCGTACTTGGCGAGTGCCCGGTCCAGGAAATCAGGATCGGTGAACGCTTTCGTACCGAGCAGGACACGGTCCACCCCAGTTGCCATGACAGCATCAAGCGCTGCTTCGGAGCGAATCCCTCCGCCCGTCTGGACGAAAAAGCCGCACGATTTGGCGAAACGGACGACATCGAGATGTTTCGGCTCACCAGCTTTCGCTCCTTCTAAATCGATCAAGTGGAGCATCGGGACGCGCCCGGTCCATTCGTTTAACTTCTCATACGGGTCGCCGTATTGTTCTTCCGTACTGAAATCTCCTTCAGTCAGGCGGACAATCTTGCCGCCGATTAAGTCAATTGCCGGTAGCAGTTTCACGTTCGACCGCCTCCTTCCATTCTTTTAATAAGCTGAGTCCGAACGCGCCGCTCTTCTCCGGGTGAAATTGCATCCCGGTCACGAGACCTGATCGGACGATGGCCGGTACGCGCTCTCCCATATAGTCAGCTGAGGCGACGATATTGTCGTCAGCGGTCACGACGTGATACGAGTGGACGAAATAGACGTCCTCGTCGCGTAAAATCGAGTTCCAACCGACGTGAGGCAACCGTTTGGCCCGCATCCGTTCGACCCGTCCTTCAATCAAACCGAGTCCTGGCGTCGGCATGCCTTCCGTGCTCGACTCGAATAACAGTTGCATCCCGAGACAAATCCCAAGCAACGGCTTCTCTGTCGCCACTCGCTTGAGCAACGGAATGAGTCCCGTGTCCTCAAGCGACTGCATCGCTTGCGGGAACGCACCGACGCCAGGCAAGAGGATGGCGTCGGCCGCTTCGATTTCAGCCGGATCGTTCGTGATCGTGACGTAACAACCGATCGCTTGTAGCGCCCGTTCGACGTTGAAGACGTTTCCCATGCCGTAGTCAATCACCGCGACGTTCATCCTTCGATCCGTCCTTTCGTCGAAGGGAGGCGGTCGAGCCCGTCTTTCCCGATCGCTTCGGCAAGGGCGCGGCCGAACGCTTTGAACAGCCCTTCGATCATATGGTGCGAGTTCGAACCGTATAACACGTCAAGATGGAGCGTCAACCGCGCGTTCATCGCGACGGCGCGGAAGAACTCTTCCGCGAGTTCCGTGTCGAAGTCACCAAGCTTCGGATTGTTGATTTCAGCTCGGTAGACGAGGAACGGGCGTCCCGAGACGTCGATGACGGCCCGGGCGAGTGTCTCGTCCATCGGCAAGTAGCTCGTCCCGTAGCGACGGATCCCGACTTTGTCCCCGAGCGCTTCTAAGATCATCTGCCCGAGGGCGATGCCGACGTCTTCGACCGTGTGGTGCGCATCGACCCACGTGTCCCCTTCGACTTGCACCGTTAAGTCGATGCGGCTATGGAAGGCGAACAGCGTCAACATATGGTCGAAAAAGCCGACGCCTGTCTTAATGTCACTTTGACCTGTACCGTCTAAATCGAGACGAAGCTCGATGTTCGTTTCTTTCGTCTCACGTTTAATTTCAGCTGTTCTCAAAAGAAGTCACCTCTTCTAACATTTGTTTGATGAATCGATACGCCTCGTCCGTTCCCGCACTGACGCGCAGTCCGGTCGGAAACGCACGGACGTGGACACCGTAAGCGAGGAACCGCTCGGCCCACATCTCACTATTGGGCGTCTCGACGTATAGGAAGTTGGCCCGGCTCGGCAAGACGTTGCCGATTGGCGCGAGCAGTTGTTCGAGCTTTTGACGTTGACCGTTATGGAAGGCGACGGACTGAGCGATATAATCCGGGTCGTCAAGGACGACGGTCGCAACAGCCGCGCTCAATCCACTGACGTTGAACGGCGAGCGGAACCGGTCGATCTTCTCGATCAAATCGGGATGGGCGATCATGAAGCCGATCCGTAAGTTCGCGAGTCCGAACGCTTTCGATAACGTCCGCAAAATGATGACGTTCGGGTAATCCGCGAGTCGCGACTTGAAGGAATCACTCATCGTGAAGTCGATATACGCCTCGTCGACGACGAGGTACGGGACTTTTTTCGCGATCGTCTCTAATTGGTCGAGCGTCCACATCTTCCCGGTCGGATTGTTCGGGTTCGACACGAGCACGAGTTTCGGTTCGTTCGCTTCAATCAATCGAAGCAATGAATCGATCGTGAGGCCGTCTGCCTCAGGTTGGAAGAACTGGCCCCGGGCGATGTGCGCGTAAATGCCGTACATCGAAAAGTCGGGTGCCGGTGCCAAGACGACGTCTTCTGTGTCGAGAATGGCTTGGCAAAGTATGGCGAGCAGCTCATCGCTGCCGCTCCCGACCATCAATTGGTCAGGTTGTACACCCGCATAAGTCGCATAGCTAGTTTTAAGGGCCGTCAGCTCATCGACCGGATAACGGCTGAGTGAGCGGAGCGTCACGAGCTGAATCGCTCGTTGCAGGCGCTCTGGCAGCTCGAATTGACTCTCGTTTTGATTTAGCGCGTATCCGCTCACCGCATGTGGGACATAGCGCGGGATCGCTGTATAGTTACGTCTCATACGTCCTCCAATCGGACCGCCATCGCTCGGGCGTGTCCTTCAAGCTGCTCTTGTCTCGCGATTCGGATCGCGGCGCGTGTGACCGCTTCGTCGATCGCTGTCATCTCGAGAAACGTCTGTCTGCGGTAAAAATCATCGACCGACAGTCCGCTCGAGAAGCGGGCCGTCCCGCTCGTCGGCAAGACGTGGTTCGGTCCGGCAATATAGTCACCGAACGCCTCGGCCGCCTCATGGCCGAGGAAGAACGAGCCGCCGTGGCGAATCTGTGCCATATAATCGGCTGGATCTGTCACCGCAAGTTGCACGTGTTCGGCCGCCATATCGTTCGCGTAGCGAATTGCTGCTGCTTTCGTTTTGACGAGGACGCCTCCGCGCTTGAGCGCTTCGACTGCGATGTCGCGACGTGGCAGATCGAGCAGTTGCTTGTCCAGCTCAGACCGAATCGCTTCGGCCTGTTCACTTGTCGTCACGAGGGCGAGTGCTGTCGCTTCAACGTCATGCTCGGCTTGCGCGAGCAGGTCGGCTGCGACCCATCTAGGATTGGCCGTTTCGTCGGCGATGATCAACACCTCGGACGGACCGGCGACGGAATCGATCCCGACGAAATGCGAGACGAGTGATTTCGCGGTCGCCACATAAGCGTTGCCCGGCCCGACGATCTTATCGACGGCCGAAATCGTCTCGGTGCCGAACGCGAGTGCGGCGACAGCTTGGGCGCCACCGACGAGATAACATTCGTCGGCACCGGCAATCTTCGCGGCAATCAACAGCGATAAGTCGATCCCGCCTTGTTTCGGTGGCGTCACCATGACGACCCGCTTCACTCCGGCCACTTTCGCTGGGATGATGTTCATCAACACACTCGACGGGTAGACCGCCGTCCCGCCAGGCACATAGACGCCGACCGAATCGAGCGGCATGAACCGACGACCGAGCCGGAACATCTCATCTTCAAAGACGTCGTCTTGACGCTGTTGCCGCGCATGAAACGTACGGATCCGTTCGGCCGCGAGCGTTAGCGCCTCGGTCAATTCCCGATACGCCTCCGGCGGTTCAAACGTCTCAAGGTCGACCGTTTCAATCACATCGACCCCGTCAAATTGCTTCGTCCATTCGAGGAGCGCCGCGTCACCTCTCGCCTCAACCGATTCTAAAATCGGTTTGACGGCTTCTGCCCACTGTTCTCGGCGCGTCCGATTCGTTTGTCCGTTCATCTGTCTCCCTCCTTGCTTAACCGGCGAATCCACGCTTTCAATTCGTCCGGGTCGTTCGCGAGCGCTGTCTCGCTCGTGATGAATTTCGCGTTAACCGTGAAAATCGTCTCATATTCTTCTAAATCGTTCGCGCGAAGCGTCGCCCCCGTCTCGACGATATCGACGATGCAGTCGGCGAGACCGGTCAACGGCGCGAGTTCGACCGAACCGTTCAAAGCGATCACTTCGACGTTTTGACGTTTCGAGGCAAAGTGCGAGATGGCGATATTCGGATACTTGCTGGCAACTTTCAGTTTCTTCGTACCGTTTCTCCGTTCTCTCGGACCACATACCGCCATGCGGCAACGGCCGAATGGTAAATCGACGACTTCGAGGACGCCTGGTGTCTTCTCGCGTAAAATGTCGCCGCCGACGACTCCGACGTCCGCTGCGCCATGCATGACGTATTTATAGACGTCATCGCCTTTGACGAAGATGAATTCATGACCGTCTACTTCGACGGTCAACTCACGGCCCCGCTTTTCCGGCCAAACGGTGAGACCGACTTGTTCAAAATACTCACGGGCCGCTGTTTCGATGCGCCCTTTCGCGATTGCGACTTTCATTTGATCACCTCACCTAACTGTTCTAAATCGAGCGATAGTCCGAAGGCACGTCGCGACTGTCCGAAGTGCCCGTATAACGAGTCGTAACGGCCACCTGAGAGGACGCGTCTGCCGTCGATACTGCCGGTCACGGTCAAACCTGAATAATAATCAAAGTCGCCGGTCTGTCCGAAGTCGTACGAGACGTTCAATCCGATCGCACGTAGATGTTCGACCGCATGCTCCACTTCGTCGATGGCCGGTTTTAAGCCCGGTTCCGCGAGGTCGCGTAACTCTGCTAGCGCCGAGTCACCGATCAAGAACGGCAGCTTGGCGATCAACGGGTATTGATACGATTCCGCGAGGTCGCGAAGTGACTCCAAATTACGGAGTGCTAAGTATTGACGCAACGTCCGTTCCGGGATACCGGCCTCGTTCGCCACTAACGCGATCAATGCAGCGGATCCGACTTGGATGCGTAAACTTCCTTTCGGCAGGACCCGTTCCGTCATACTAAGGAACGATTCAATCAACTCCATATCTTTTGAATCCCCATCGATCCATTCAAGACCGAGTTGCTGACGTTCATGCGGTTGTCCCGAATGCTTCGGCGTGCGTCGGTAGACGGCACCGGCGTAAGCGACGCGCATCGGTTCATGTCCGTCGGCGAGCTTCCTTGCGATCTGGAGCGTGTAGTCCGGTCGCATGACGAGCAACTCCCCATCGTTGCCGAACAAGCGATAATACGCCGACTCATCGAAGAGTGCGAGATCTTGATAATGGGAATAGTATTCAACGAGCGGCGGCTCGATCACACTATAGCCGTCCCCCTCGGCCCGCTCTAAAAATGATTTTATCCATTGCTTCGGACGCAGCACGTCCTCACCTTGCAATTCGTGCCATCCTTCCGGGATGGATCCTTTTTTATTGAACCAAATCATCAGTATCACCCTTTACCTTATTATCACTTTACCAAACTAAAGTAGTGTGTTAAATTTATCAAATCAAGCCAATGCTGTCAACCGGCGAACTCGAAAGGAACGATGTTTGATGATTGATTATACCCATGACGGCCACGTCCATACCCCATTTTGTCCGCACGGATCGACCGATTCACTCAACGCGTACGTCGAACAAGCACTTGCTCAAGGCGTTCGGACGCTGACGTTCACCGAGCACGCCCCGCTGCCGGCACGTTTCATTGATCCGACGCCAGAACAAGACTCGGCGATGGCGCTCGACTTATTGCCCCGTTATATAGAAGAGGTCGGACAGTTGAAACGAGATTACGCCGGAAGACTCGAGATTCGGGTCGGTCTCGAGATCGACTATTTGCCGGGATATGTCGATGAGACGCTCGCCTTGCTCGAGCCCTATCGCTCATACCTCGACGAGACGATCTTGTCTCAACACTTTCTACAAGTCGAAGGCGAGCTCCTGCCCGTCGACTTCTCACCGGAGACGTTTGATGCGCTCGTCAGCCGAATCGGGTCGTTCGAAGAAGTGCTACGCCGGTATTACGAAGCGCTCGGGACCGGGTTACAGTTCCCGTGGGAGCGACTGAACGTCGCGCGCATCGGGCATATCGATTTACCGATTAAATATCAGACGAACTACTCATGGAACCGTGCGAACGTCAAAGATGCCGAGTCGCGACTGTTGCGTGCAATCGCCTCACGCGGGTTCGGACTAGACTTCAACACTGCCGGTCTCCGTAAAGCCGCCTGCGGACAGCCATACGCCATGGCCGTCGCCGCTGAAGCGACCCGGCTCGGCATCCCACTCGTACTCGGTTCGGACGCCCATATCGCGGCAGATGTCGGTGCCGACTTTAAAAATATGCAAAAAAAAGCCACGTTCCTATGAACGTGGCTCCTTAACAGCGATCTAGCTATCTAGATCCCCATGTTTGGTTTGTCGACAACGATATGGCGTTCCATTTCTTCATCTACTATCTATATTACCATACTCGTCACGAGTTACAAGACAAAAGTGAACTACTCACCACTTATTTGCTTCGCAACTTGAAGTGGGAGCTTCTTGGGAAGACCGTGCTCTTACCAGCCACGGTTGTGGACCAAGCTCGTCGGGCAGTCTCTGCCCTGGAGTGTTTCAGTCGGCGAGACCCAACAGGTTGAGGCTCGCGTTGACGTCGCGGTCATGGTGCGTGCCGCATACGGCGCATGTCCACTCGCGGACGTGCAGGTCCTTCTTGCCATCGTTCTCGCCACAGGCCGAACAAACCTGGGTCGAGGCGAACCACGGGTCGGCCTGGATCAGTGTGCGGCCGTGGAACCTGCATTTGTAGGCGAGCTGGCGGACGAACTCGCCCCATCCGGCGTCCCCGATCGATTTTGCCAGGCGGCGGTCCTGCATCATCTCCCTCGGTTTCAGCGTCTCGACGACGACGACTTGGTTCTCGTCGACGATGCGTCGTGACAGCTTGTGGAGGAAGTCATGTCGGCGGTTCCGTACCTTTTCATGCTTTTTGGCCAATAGGAGCCGCGCCTTCTCGCGGTTCCGGCTGCCGGGCTTCTTGCGGGAGAGCGAGCGCTGCGCCCGTCTCAGCCGTTCCTCGGCCTCGCGCAGGTTGCGCGGGTTCGGGACCTTCTCCGTGACGAGCGCGTCGTTCGTCATGACGGCGAAGTGCCCGAGGCCGAGGTCGATCCCGATTTTGTGCTCGGCCGGGACCCACGGCTCGTCGGCCTGCTCGACGAGGAGCGACACGAAGAATTTGCCCGTCTTCGTCATCGACACGGTCGCCGACCGGATGGCCCCGTCGAAGATTCGGTGCTGTGTGAACCGGATGAACCCGACCTTCGGCAGCCGGACCCGGTCCCCCTCGATGCGGATCGTGCCGTGCTGGTTGTTCGTCGTGTAGGAGGCGCGCGATTTCCGTCTCGACTTGAACACCGGAAAGCCGGCCGTCCCGGCGAAGAACTTCGCGAACGCCGCGTCGAGGTGAAGCTTCGCGTTCGCGAGCGCGAGGCTGTCCGCCTCACACAGGAACGGGAACAGGGGCTTGTAGGAGGCCGGTGTCGGCAGTTTTCGCTTCGGGCCGGTCCCAGCCTTCGCCTCCTCGTGGATGGCGATGCGGTCCTCGAGCAGCTTGTTGTAGACGAACCGGGCACAGCCGATCGTCCTGACCAGGAAATCGGCCTGTTCCGACGTCGGGTAGAGCCTGTATTTGTAGCCCTTCAGCATGTCTCCACCTCCTCTCGGCCGATGATCGTGATGAACGTCTTCCTCATCCGATACCCGCGACGGGGGAAGGGAAATCTGACGGAATCACGAACTTATGTTCGTCATATCTGTCACAGGGGTGGCCAAGAAGTTTATGTACGGGCGATTCATCTCCCACCTACGCTGGGCTTCGCCCCAGACGCTTAGAGGTGGGAGAATTCTCGCTTAATTATGTTAAAAAGGATGACCCGAAAGTCATCCTAACGTTTAAACTGCCATTTCGGCATACATGTCTTTTAACTGTTTCGTCGCGGCTTCATCCATTTGAAGGGCGACGAGCTCGACGAAGCGCAGGGCTGGATCGGTATCACCTGACAAGGCGACGATTTCAGCAGCCGCGCCGTCAAGGGCGAGTAGAATTCCTGAAACACCTAGCGTCGGGTAGTAACGGAGCAACGCCCGGACATGCTTCATCTCGGAGACGTCATTTCCATTAATTTTGAGTGATTTAACGGCAAGCTCTTTGTGCGTGCCGATGGCAAATTTATCTTCCCATACCTCTTCAAGTGTGATCAACGCTTCCACATCATAGGCACCATCTGTGAAACGAACTAGTTTTTCCATGTGACATATCCCCTCTCGTTTATCTACTCTTATTATAAAAAAGATTCAGCGGAATAGTTTGTGAAATATTGAACATTATGTGTAAACTTTGTCTCACCTCACGATTAGACATAAAAAAAGGCCCCTCCGAGGAGGGGCAAATAATGGAAGAGTAAAACACCATTGGCAGTACATTAATAATATAACATCGAATGTAAACGTTTACAATGTGTTTCTGAAACTTTTTTCAAGCGGCATATGTAAGACGTCAATCCCACTTTCCCGCATCAAATCAAGTCCATCCCCGTGCTCATAGCCGACAGCGTACACGACTCGGGCCACGCGCGCAGCGATGAGCGCGAGCGAGCAAGAATGGCATGGTGAATGGGTCACATAGGCGGTAGCGCCGAATGCGTTCGTCGAATCAGCGGCCAATTTCCCGATCGCATTGATTTCGGCATGGATCTCGTGTTGTTTTGACCAATTGTGATGTTCGAACGGGTCGCTACATTTAACAAATGTCACACCTTGCTCGATGATGCGCACAGACGGCTCGGTCAAGTCGACCGTATCATCCGTCACATATTCGGCTCGTTGGTAAAATCCGTCATCACGTTTTAGAAAGATTTCATTACAGTTCGTATGTCCCGGCGGTGTCCCGTTCAATCCGATCGAGATCGGTTTCTCATCTTTGACGATGACACAGGCGACACTCTTCGAGGCACATTTCGAGTGCCGTTCCGCCATCATGTCGGCGAACTGTAACCATGTCTCGTCCCACAATCGTTGTTTCTCCATCCTGATCCTCCTCATGGAAAAAGAAAGTCTGAATGCTCAGACTTTCTTTTTAGTATCCAGTCTCTTTTGGCAACTCTTTATTCTTTGAGGCAATTTCGATGACTTTTTCTTTCAGTTCGTGCTCCATCCGATCGAGCTCACGTTCGGCCTCACGACGCTTCTGCTTGCCTTCCTGTTGGATACGCAGCGTTTCGTCGAGCGTTGACAATAGATTCTCGTGCGCGACTTTGAGCGATTCGACCGAAACGATCCCTTTTTCGTTCTCGGTTGCGATCTCGATCGACGAATCTTTCAACATTTTCGAGTTTTGTTCGAGCAGTTGGTTCGTCGTCTTCGTGACGTCTTGTTGCATCCGGAGTGCCGTTTTCTGGCGCGTCAAGCTGAGGGCGAGGACGACTTGGTTTTTCCAAAGCGGAATCGTGTTGACGACAGCCGACTCGATTTTCTCGGCTAAGATTTGGTTATTTTGTTGGATGACACGGATTTGCGGCGCCATCTGCAGACTGATCGTCCGACTCAACTTCAAATCATGCAACTTCTTCTCGAACCGGTCTGTCAATTGGATCATATCGTTTAGCTGTTGCAGCTTCACTTGATCTCTCGTCGTTTCGACTTCTTGACGGAGCGGCGCGATCTCGTGATCGCGGACGTGGTCGAGCTTCGTCTCACCGGCTGCGATATAGACGTTCAATTCTTCGAAGTAGCGCTTGTTCTTATCATACATTTGATCGAGCATCGTAATGTCCTTCATCAGACCGAACTTAGCTCGGTCGAGATTGTGAATGACTTCTTCCAAATAGACGTTCATTTTTTCAAATTGAAGCTTATAGTTTTCAGCTTTCTTTTTCGCTCGTCCGATGAGCGGTAAGTTGTCTATAAAACTCTTCTTCTCCGGTTGAAGCATATCCGGGTCCATCTTCCGAACGTTTTGCATCAAATCGGACAACAACTTACCTGCGTCGCCACCGTCTTTCATGCGGACCTCGGTCAAGATTTGGTCAGAGAATTGAGACAGTTCCCGTTGGACGTTCGATCCGAATAACATGACGGAGTCTGTTTTTTTAATATCGATCGACTCGGCGATCCGGGTGATTCGTTCCCGGTGTTGTTGCGGCACGTCGGCTTTCGGTTGGATGGCCGGCACCTCATGTTTTTCTGTCATCGAGGACCAATCCACAGACGGGTCAGAGATTTCCTCTGTCTCGGTCTTTGTTTTCGTCTGTGAAGTGAGCTCTTCTTCTGGCCATGACTGCCAGTTCGTTTCATTCGATGAAGTCATGTTTTTTTCTCCCTTCCGGTTGATCTGCCAATACCCGTTCCATCATGATCAATTCGCGTTCGAAGTCGACAGCGTCGTCTTCGAGCAGACGGCTCCGTTGTTCTTTGAACTTATCGACGATGAGCCGCATATTGGTGATCAGTTGCTCTCGTGTCTCTTCTTGAATGACGACACGTTTTCCTTCTAGTTCTTTAAATTTCAAGACGACGGACACGAGCGAGTCCAAATAAAACGTGAACAGATCTCTGACGTGCTTCGCATCTTGGGGGTTCTCGAACAATTCGGCAAACAGTTCGTGTGCCTCTCTCGAGACCGCCTTCATTTCACGACGAACTTCGACATCTTTTATTTCAGGCAAGATACGATCGATCTGCTGGAGTTTTTCGTACCCTTGCTCGATCGTCCGTTGTAAAAATTGCAGTTCCAAGTCGTCTGTCGCTTCGAACTGACGGACCGGTGCCACATCTTCCATCGGTTTAAGGATGCGGGAACCGACGAACGGTTCTTCTTCATCGAGCAACAGTTTTTTCTTCGCCCGTTTCGCTACCGGTGCGGGTGCCCGCTTACGTCGTTTGTTACTCGACCACACCTCATTCAATACGAGCGCCCCGACGATGATAAACAGCCAGGAGAAATCAAACACACTTATGGCAAAATATAGGATTGCCCCGGTCAGGGCCCATTTCATCCATGTCTTCATCCTTGTCACCTCGTCTCATGATACTTCTATTGTACCTTACGTGAACCGTCAACAAAAGTTTCGTCATCTTTATAAGCTTAGCATAATGAAGCCGTTCGCTCTCTCGGTCGCAAGTACGAAAAAAAGCAAGGGGAAGTTCCCCTTGCTTAGCTGATTAACCATGTCGAGACCATAACGATTGCGACCGTCACCGGGATGACGTAACGAATGAGGAAACGCCATACCGGATACAATTTAGCGCCCGTCCCGGACGTTTTAATCTCGTCTTGCAAAATACGCTCATCGACGACATGGCCGACAAAGATTGACGTGAGTAACGCCCCTGTCGGCATGAGGATGTAACTGACGACATAGTCCATCGAGTCAAAGAACGTACGGCCGTTCAAGAACTGCAACTCACTCATCAGTCCGAACGATAAGGCCGAGGGGATCCCGACGGCGAACACGATGGCCGCTGAGAGGAGTGTGACGTTACGCTTCGACATCGTTTGTTTCTTCTCGTTCAATTTATCGGTCACACCGGCGACGACGACTTCGAGCATCGCGATCGAAGACGTGATCGAGGCAAACGTGAACAATAAGAAGAACAATACCATGAAGAAGCCGCCGAGTGGGACTTGGTTAAATACGGCCGGCAACACGACGAACAGGAGCGCCGGGCCTTCTGCCGGATCGAGCCCCGAGGCGAAGACGGCCGGGAAGATGGCGAGTCCCGCCAAAATTGAAACAGTGACGTTCAACAAGACGATCATATTTGCCGAGCGGTTGAGCGTCCCTTTCGTTTGAATGTACGAGGCGTATGTGAGCATCGCCGCCACCCCGAGCGACAGCGAGAAGAACGCTTGCCCGAGCGCGAACAAGACCGACTCGCCGGTCAGTGCCGAGAAGTCAGGCTGCAAGAAGAAGCGGACCCCTTCCATGGCACCGTCAAGTGTCAACGAGCGGATGACGAGCACGATGAAACTGACGAACAGGAGCGGCATTAAAATCTTGCTCATCCGCTCGATTCCGCCTTCTACCCCTTTCAAGACGATGAGTAGCGTGATCAATAAGAACAAAAATTGTCCGAAGATGGCAATCCCAGGAGATGCGACGACGTCCGCGAACACGGTCCCGAACTCGTCAGGTGACCGGCCACTGAGCGTCCCGCTCAAGCCGAGCCCGACATAGATCAACACCCATCCACCGATGACACTGTAGAATGATAGCAGTAAGAAGCAAGCGATTACGCCGAGGTAACCGACCAATGTCCAATGGCGATGGCCGAGTTTTTTAAAGGCAAGGAGCGCCGTCTTTTGCGTCGAGCGCCCGACGATGAACTCTCCGATGAGAAGCGGCAGACCGAGTAAGAATGTGAATGCTAAAAACATGAGCAAAAAGGCGCCGCCCCCACTTGTTCCCGTGACATATGGAAATTTCCAGATGGCACCGAGACCGATTGCGGACCCTGCGGCCGCTAAAATGAATCCAATTTTTGAGGCGAACGAATTTTGCGCCATTACTATCCCTACTTCCTAATTTCATTTCATTTCATTTTCATAATAATAGTGAAATACTAACACGGTTCAGAAACGAGAACAACAAAAAACAGAGAAAAGTCTGAATTCTTTCCTCTGCCTTCGTAAACGATTATGGGACGAGAAATGTCAGTTCATTCGGTAACACTTTAATCTGTAAATGATCCGTTTCAAAGTGTTCACCATCCACATCGATGACTTGTGGCTCACGCAAAAACACATCAAGTTGCTCCATTTGGAGATGGACCCATTCTGGCGACGACTGTTCGAGTCCGAGCTGTTGCGTCAATAGCTGACGAATCATCGGGAAGCCGATGGCCGAGCTATGGACGACTTCGACGAGACCGTCCGTGAACGATTGCGTCGCGATCTTCGTCGGGACCGTGCCGAGATAGGCACCGTTGCCGACGTATAGAAAGCTGACGGCCCCATCATGGATGACCTCGCCCGCCCGCTCGATACGGACCTTGAACGGATCGAGTTCACGAAACTGACGAATCGTCGCTAAAAAGTAACCGATCGAGCCGAGCGTTTCTTTTTGGAGCGGGTCGATTTGTCGGGAAGCGTCCGCGATCAATCCGACCCCGACAAAGTTGAGGGCGAACCGGTCGTTGACACGCATCACATCGACCGATTGCTGCTCGCTCATTTTAAACAGGCGAGCCGCCTCAATCGGTTCAACAGGCAGTTCAATCGCCCTCGCGAAGTCGTTGCACGTCCCCGCTGGCACGAGACCGACGCTCGGACGTTCGTCACGAGGCAACGCCATCAATCCGTTGACGACTTCATGAAGCGTCCCGTCCCCACCGATGAGGATCAAATGATCGAATCCACTGCTCGTTCGAGCAAGGTGCGCTGCATCCCCTTCAGCTAGCGTCTTTTGGATGAGGATCTCTTGATACATCGACTCGACTGTCCCGACCACTTCGCCGAGCATCGTCTCGCTCGCACCCGACTTCGGGTTCGAAATGATCATCGCTTTCATAGTAGACCAGCTTGTTCCAAGAAGTCTTGGGCTACGTCGTAGGCCCGTTCTTTCCCGTAAGCGACCCGACGGTTCAATTCAGACATCTCTTCGTCAGTGATGAGTCCGCCCAACTGGTTGAGCGCGTCCTCGATCTCCGGATGTTCTTCAAGCGTTTCTGCTTTCAAGAGTGGAGCACCTTGATAAGGCGGGAAGAACTGTTGATCGTCTTCTAACACGAGCAGGTCGTTTTCGGCGATATCCGCGTCGGTCGAATACGCATCGATAAGATTGACGTCGCCCCGTGCGATGGCGCTGTAACGAAGTTTCTGCTCCATCGAAACGACAGAAGGGAAATCAAGTCCGTACGCTTGCTGGAGTCCTGGATATCCGTCTTCACGGTCCGTGAACTCGAGCGTGAATCCGGCCTGGATGTCATTTTGCACGCTACGTAAATCTGAAATCGTCGTGACGCCTTCAGTTTCCGCATAGTCACGCGGGATCGCGATGGCGTACGTGTTATTGAATTGCATCGGTTCAAGTAAAGCGAAGCCGTCATCTGCTAGCGCATCCCGTGCTTGTTCGTACACTTCACGGGCATCGTTTGAATTCGGTGTTTCTTTCACCAGACTCGCGAGTACCGTCCCGGTGAATTCAGGATAAATATCGACATCACCGGATTTCAACGCTCCCCAGACGAACGTCGTCTCTCCGAAGTTCGGACGGACCGATACGGTCAGATCCGTCTCTTCTTCGATCAACAGTTTGTACATGTTCATCAAGATCTCCGGTTCAGGACCGAGCTTCCCGGCGACGACGAGGTCGGTCTGTTGGGTACGGCCCAATGCGAGTGGTGCCGCGACAATTATCGCCAAGACGGTCGATACGGCGATCAGCTTCGTCTTGTTGCGGGTCGCCGTCGCACCTTCCATTTGACGGAGCAAGAAGTCGAACAATAATGCGAGAATGGCTGCTGGGATCGCACCGAGCAAAATCAAATAGTTGTCGTTTCGGTTAATTCCAAGCAAGATCAACGTCCCGAGTCCGCCTGCTCCGACGAGTGCCGCCAGCGTGGCTGTACCGACAATTAACACCATCGCTGTTCGAATCCCGGCCATGATGACCGGTAGCGCGAGCGGTAGTTCGACTCTCATCAAACTTTGGTTCGGTCTCATGCCGCAACCTTGCGCGGCTTCGATCAGTGACTTATCGACTTCGTTCAACCCCGTGAACGTATTGCGAAGGATTGGCAACAACGCGTACAGAACGAGCGCAATCGTGGCAGGAAGTGCACCGATCCCAACGAGCGGAATCATAAGACCGAGTAGAGCCAAAGAAGGAATCGTTTGGATGATGGCGGTGAAGCCGATTGCTGTTTCGGCCACTTTTTTACGCCGCGTCAGCCAGATACCTAACGGGACCGCAATTAACACCGCAATCAAAAGGGAGACGACAGAAAGTTGTAAATGCTCGATTAGCGCTTCGACCAATTCCCCGCGTCGATTTTGGAACGTTTCAAGCATCTGCCTCACCTCTTCCGTGTTGTGTAAAGTTGAGCACGAACGGATCATCACTCGCCCGAATCTCGTCAGGCGTACCGACGACGACCAGTTTCCCGTCACGCATGAGAGCGATCCGGTCCCCGAGTTTCATCGCCTCCTCAATGTCATGAGTGACGAACAGAATCGTCTTCCCTAACTCATCGTTCAACCGTTTGATGTCATCTTGGAGCTGGGCCCGACTGATCGGATCGAGCGCCGAGAACGGTTCATCCATTAAAATGACTTCCGGGTCGGCCGCAAGCGCTCGCAAGACGCCGACTCGTTGTTGTTGACCACCCGACAGTTCAGGCGGTTTTTTAGAACGGAGGACAGGGTCGAGACCGGCGATTTTCATCAGTTCGGTCACACGGTCTTTCGTCTTCGTCTTCGGCCATTTCAATAGGTCCGGAACGACGGCGATGTTCTCTTCGACCGTCAAATGCGGGAACAATGCGATTTGTTGGAGCACGTAGCCGATGTTGCGTCGCAGTTCATAAATGTCGAACTGATAGATTTCGCGCTCATCAATCAGGATTTTCCCGTCAGTGTGGTCAATCAGACGATTCACCATCTTCATCGTCGTCGTCTTGCCACAACCCGATGGCCCAATCAATACGAAAATCTCTCCTTTTCGTACCGTCAAACTCAAGTTTGCAACAGCCAATGTCCCATCATCGTAACGCTTGGAAACATTTTGAAATTCAATCAACACAATCCCTCCTCGGCTTTTCACATTATATGAAAGTCAAATATTAGTTTGCCCGTTTCCAGCGATTGTTAAACAATAAAAGGTTCTCCCGCGGGAGAACCTTTTCGTTATGGAAGTGTGATGGTAACGTGGCGACGACCCCAATTGATCGCCTCGCTCTTCGTATCGACGAGTAAATCGACGATGTTGCCTTTAATGCGTCCCCCCGTATCGAGAGCGATCGCTTGACCGATCCCTTCGATCTGTACGACCGTACCGAGCGGGATGACGACCGGATCGACGGCGATGATGCGCATGCCGTTATAAAAAATCGAATCCGTCACGTCGTGTCCCGTCGCCGTCAACACCCGGCCCCCGTATGAGCCGTTGTCTGCCGCATCATTCGTATAAGCTGTCGACTCAGCTTGAATGACGCGCCCGCTGTTTGTCGAGACAGGTTTCGCCACAGCGTTTGTCGTGGCTTGCTCTGCTTTCGCTTCTGCCTGGCGCTTCGCTGCTTCTGCAAGTCGCGCTTTCTCAGCCGCGACCCGCTTTGCTTCCGCCAACCGTTTCGCTTCCCGCTCTGCCTGCTGCTTGGCTTTTTCTTCTGCCACTCGTTTCTCTTCCGCGAGTCGCTTCTCTTCCGCGAGTCGCTTTTCGCGCTCGATTTTTTGTTGGCGCTCAAGCTCGATCGCAATCCGTTCCAACTCCAGCGGGTTTTGTACGATTTTCTGTTCTGTTCCGATTCCAATTTGAGCGGCGTCAGCAGTCGTAGCAACTACGAACGTACCGGCGACGACAAACAGAAGCGTCATCATATATTTTAAATATTTCATAGTGATTAGGTCAGCCCTTTCTCGTCTTCTAACGAACAGGAGTAAATTTACCATGCCGTCTCGAACCCGAGAAGTGGTTTTGACGAAGTGAAATATTGCTGACATATGAACGAACGTTTAGTTACAGATTGTAACAATTGCCGAAAACGTTGCTATACAAGCGACCTAACAAAAAAATTACAGATCGGTTACAAACGTTCTCGTAACAAATCTGTAATCTGTTTGTCATTCTGTTTCAGCTTCGATTGGACGTAAATCATGGGCCCGGACCATCCCCCAAGGCGCCACATCGACTTCAACTTCGAACGTTTTCGCACCTTCGATCACAGCTTTCTCGTCCTCGGCGACACGGTATGAACTCATGTCGGCGATGAAGACTTGGCGATCGTAATATTCAGCCCGCGTCCCACCAAAGAACGGTCGGGAGCTGACCCGGTCGATTGTGGCAAAACCAGCGTCATCCGTTTTGAATGAGACGTAGACCGTCCCGGAATCGACATCTTGTCGCCCTTGCAACGAATCGAACTCGAGATAGACGTAATCCCCAAAAAATGGGTCATACGGCTCGTACGACGTCGCTTTGAACGTATACGACTGGCCGAACCAAGACACCGCATAAACGAGCAAGATAAAACCGATGGCAATCAATACTTGTACGATCGGTACAAGCCAAGGAGTGATTCGTTTCATGTCCGAGCATCCCCTCTCGTACGGCTACGCCACCACAACGCGAGCGACAACGCGAATACGATCAACGCCCCGATCAAGAAGAAGAGCGAGATGTCGAGCCGATCCCAAACATAAATGAAATAAATCGTCATTTGGACAAGTAAGAAATAGATGAACGCCAAAACGATCGGTTTCCGCTCATGGTCTTGCATGATCAAGTAAGCGAGCGCCACCACTTCAAGCAAGATCGCGAGTAAGATACCTGAATCTTCGAATAGCGAGAACGGGATGACCGCGAGTAGGCTCACCCACAGCAAATCGGGGCGACGATGTGTCAAGTACACAGCCACGAGGACGACGGAAAGCAGCGTGGCCTCGATGACGGACGGCTGACGTTGAGACAACCAACCCTCGGTCGCATTGACCAAGTAACCGATGGACAAGATGGCAGCGACGAACAAGTAGAGATACTGCCACTGAGCCCGCTCCCGGTAGACGAGGAACAGGATATGCAGTGCTGCGAGTGCCCAAAGCGGCCAAAACCGTCCCTCGTAATCGATATACTGACCGATCGTGAGCAACAGTCCGTAAAAGCTGAACCAGGCGAAAATCCGGTCAAGCTCGTTATCACCGTAATGGAACCAAGCCCACGTCACGAGCAGGCCGAACAGGATGAGTGTGATCCCGATTCCTTGAAAGCTGTTCGTGACCGCTAAAAAAGCGGCTAGCGCTGCGATGAACGTGAAGATCGGGTGCTTATAGATCAGTTTGTGCAGGACGGCGACAGCAAAGAATAGCCAAAACAGAAGCGGTAGTTGCGAGGAAAGATTATACGTTGTGAAGATGACAATCATCGTGGCGACGAAGAAAACGACGCCGAGGACGCGGAACAACGTCACATACCGAGGGGCTTTCACTTGAAGCCGCTCCGCTGCTACGTACATCCCGAGCATGAAGACAAGGAATATGGATACTTTGACGAGGTCTGGGATCGCTTGCCAGTTGGCGGCGACAAAACTGAATAGACTAAGGGCGAGCAGGATTGATCCGATAATGACAAGAATTGGCGGTTTGTGCTCACGTTTGTCACTAACCGCCAATTTCTTATATTCAAAATCAATCAACCGTTGACCGGTCGTTTCATCTAGCAAACCCGCCTCTTTCCATTCACGAACTTTTTTGTCAATGGACACCTGAATCATCCCTTTCGGTTAAAAGGTCAGCTGGCGCGTTCGATCAATTCCAATTCTTTTTTCAACAAAACTTGTTTCTCAAACTCGAGGCCGAGCTGTTGATATTCCTCCATGATGGAAACGTCCCCGATGACCGTATTCGTTAATACGGCAGTCACTTCTGCGACCCATCCTTCACGAGTTGACTTGACGATATCACCCACAGCGAATTCTAAAGACACACCCATTCACTTCCAATCTTAAATTTGTTTTTATCATTATAACTAAATTATATAGGTTTGAATACGTTTTCTTTTGTACATTTGATGAATTGTGACAAAATTTTTCCAGTCAATCCCCAAATAATGTAGTCTTCATGTTCGTAAAAAGGTTCTCTCATTTTAATTACCCGTTTTTCATACGCTTTAGCGTTCGCCATTCGGTCAAACGGAATATTTTGATCCGGATTCATCGTCCATTCCATCTCGCCGTGAAACGGATCAATTAACAGTAACGTTTCGACAGGAACGGTGAACAGATGATCGACTTCATCCGTTTGACGTACGTCCGAAACTGTCGGAATCATCCCGACGAACGGATAGATGAGTTGACGGTGCGGCGTGGCGAGCGGCTGTAAGCGACCGATGACCTCGATCGTCTCGAGCGGTACCTCGAGTTCTTCACTCGTCTCTCGGACCGCGGCCTCGACAGGTGTCTCCCCTCGCTCGAGCCGACCTCCCGGGAACGAGATCTCTCCAGGTTGGCGGCGCATCGTATGGGCCCGGACTTCAAAGACGACGTGCCAGACGTCATCGATTCGCGTCAACGGGATCAAGACGGCGGCGGTCTGTTCATAATTCTCTTCCATCGAGAAACTTTCTCGTAATTTCGCTTCAGTAACCCATGATTGTTTCATGATTTTCAACCTCGCTCTCTCTGTTTTACAGTTCCACCAGCGTCTCCTCGTTTAAACGTGGCAAATGTCGGAAATATCATTATTAATGATAGGAGATGGTGGAATTGGTTCAACAAGTTGATATATTGATCGTCGGGGCGGGGCCGACAGGACTCACACTCGCTTTGACATTAGCCAGATATGGAATCTCTTTTGAAATCATCGATCGAAAAACGACGCCTTCGAACAACTCACGGGCCATCGGGATTCAGCCACGAACGATCGAAGTGTTTTCACGCCTTGATGTCGCCAAAGAAGTACTCAGTCGCGCCAGAACAATCGAAAAAGGAAACTTATACTTTTCTGGGCAGTGGACGGCCAAACTCGAGTTCTCACGTCTCGTCACGCCTTACCCGTTCGTCACGCTATTGCGACAAAACGAGACCGAGGCCATCTTAGAACAGGCGTTGAACGACCACGGGCACTACGTTCAACGCGGCGAGTCACTCGTCTCGTTGACCCACTATCCGACACGTGTGCTCGCCCATCTCGAATCCGACTCGAACCGTACGATCGAAGCCAAGTATATCGTTGCGGCCGATGGCGCCAACAGTTCGATTCGCCGTATGCTCGCGCTCCCGTTCAGCGGGAAGTCGTTCAAAGAGTCTTGGGTATTGGCCGATATGAAGGCGAAATGGAACATCTCCCGTGAAGAAGTACACATCTTTTTCTCGGACCGTGGCGTGTTAGAAGTGTTCCCGCTGACGGATGACACGATCCGGATTACCGGTAACCTCGCGAGCGACGAATCATTCAGCGAGGCCGAGTTGCACGAATTGGTCGAACAACGGAGCCACATGCCGGTAGAGATCGACGAGGTCGAATGGTTTTCGCTGTTTAGGGTGCACAATCGCATGGTCGACTCGTTCATCCATAACCGTGTCATCTTAATGGGCGACGCGGCGCATATCAATTCGCCCGTCGGCGGCCAAGGGATGAATACGGGCATCGCCGACTCGTTCAACCTCGGCTGGAAGCTTTGGCTTCATCTGAAAGCAGGGGCGCCGTTCAGTGTCGTCGACACGTACCGGGACGAGCGTGAACACGTCGCCAGAAACGTCTTGCAGACGACGAACGTCGCGACCGAAGTGCTCCAAACGACGCTCCCGATCTTATTGCCGTTTCAAGCAGTCGGAGCGGACGTGTTCACCCGCGTCAATTTGATTAATGAAAAGATCACCGAACGGATCGCCCAGCTCCACTTGTCTTACCCTGGACACTCACGTGTACCGTTCATCCGGGTCGCCGAAGGAAAGATCTTTCCCGAGATCGAGATGATCCGATCCGATGATGGCCTTCGTCAAAAGATCTCTGAAGTCGCCGATGGCCGCTTCCAAGTGCTCGTCCTCGATGACGGCAAACGTGACCCAAGTGAGTTATATGAGTACTTGAACGCTCATCAATCATTCTTCCAAATCATCACGTTGTCTAAAACAAGCCGTCCTTTCTTTGACCAAGGCAACGAACTAGCGAAATCCTTGTTCATGCGTCGGGGCGTCCTCGTCATTCGACCGGACGGATACCTGCTGCATAAACAGCGTCATATGCGACCTGAACCGCTACGTGACAAACTGTCGGTCTGGTTACCGTCTTAAGTCAAAAGCTCCACTCGTGAGAGTGGAGCTTTTGTCAGGATGGTGCATTGTAATAAAGTGTCCCCGGTTTCGATAGGGTCAAGTCATAAAACGCCTCGAACGCTTCCACGTCCTCTAATTTCCGAAAATCGACTTTGTCCGTCTGTTCGTTCGGAATCGCAACGATGATGCCATCGACCGTCGATTTGATCATGCCCGTCTGTCCGTTATGGATTCGAATGTAGAGCACGTGCTCACTTTGCAGTAATTTTACGGCTTCACGCCGTGATTGTATCGTCGTTTTCACAGTCATCCCTCTCTTCTTTTCGAGTATACGGTCCGCCGCTGTTGCTTTCAACCGTTTCCCCCTTTAAAATTGTGTAAAGAAGGGGTTGAATGTGTTGGAAACTATATTGATTATCGCGCTTGGCGCGCTGTTCGTCATCCTCGTGACAATCCGGACGATTCGTAACTTGCAATGGGTCCGCTTTGGTGAGGCGTTTGGGAAACAAGGTGAGGAGTTACTCGAGGATTACACCTACTTGACGGAAAAAGGCGTCACGTGCCGAATCGAACAGGGCTTGCCGACCGGGCGCTTGTTTAAACCGCTCGCCAAAAACCTTGATGACCGGGTCGCTTTGTTCGTGCACCGAAATGATGAAAAAAAAGCAAAAGAGCTACTAAAGTAAAAAAGGTGCCGCGGCACCTTTTTACTTATTTTACTTATGTAACTGGCGCTCTGAACAATAATAAGCGATTTGCTTGATTGTCGCCTCTGATAGGAGCTCGAGTTTCGTCTTGGCGATGACTTTGTCGATCGCTTCGAACGAGTCTTCACAGTTCGCTTTAACACGTTCGACTTTAAGACGTGACGCTTCTGGAAAAATTAAAAATGACGTGACCGGTACGGCCTTGCCGCATTCTTTTTTTAATAGGCTCCGAACTTGTTTCGTCATCTGCTCGAGTCCTTCGACTGGATGCGGATAGATGTTTTTCCACCCGAGTGAGGTTTCTAACCGACACTCTCGGTTCGTCACATGGACGGCCGTCGTCGTCCGATTGATTTGGACTAAAAAGACGCCTTTCGGTCCGACGAGCACGTAGTCGAGCACGTTGTCACCGATTTCGACCCGTTCAATCATCATCCAATCGAAGCGACACGTGTGCCGAATGATTTCTACGATCTCATCCGTATACGATTTCGGCGGCAAGATGACCTCTTCTTTCGTTCGGAACAATCCTTTCGTCTGTCGTTTCACCGGCTCTTTCTTGACGGCCGTCAACACTTGTAACATCTATTCCACCTCCTCTCGTTATTCGCTAGGTCCGACTTGTTTTCCGAAGACGGCCTTTTCTAAGTTTGAAATCCGACGCAACATATCGTAGTTCGAGGCGACAGGTTGGGCCGGTTTCACCGGCTCGGTCGGTTCGCTTGAACCGCGGCGCAACGATTCGTTTTCTTGTCGCAAACGTTCGATCTCTTTCGCCATCTTCTCATAGTCCCGGATGACGACGTCTAAAAATTGGTCGACTTCTTCTTGCGAGTAGCCGCGGAGGGCCGTCTTGAATTCTTGTTTATAGATTGCTTCGGCTGTTAATTCGGTTTGCATAGTCTTCACTCCCACTGTTGTTCCCACTGTTTTTCTTCCTCGATCACACGCAGGTCGTCTTGTGTGATCATGAATAGTTCCATCTGGTGTTTTCGTTTAGCCCCTTCAACGAGGAAACGGGGGCTTCCTCCCGTCTCTTCGTCATACAACGTAATTAATCCTGCTGCCTTGTCTAAAAAGAACGCCGTTTTTGCGCGCAGCTGACTCGGGTCTTCATAAGGACGTTGCGTGAGCGGTTCAAAAAAATCGGCTTCGAGCCGCAACTGGCTGAATAACTCTTGTTCATACGGCTTATACCGTTCTTCCATCTCTAAAAATGGCGGAAACACCGCGATTTTAATCGGGTGTGTTTCTCTTAACTCTAACAATACTTGTCCTGCCCACAATTCACAACCGTTCGTTCCACTGAAGATGAACCATTCGGCCCCGAGTTCGATTGCTTCTGTGATCTTTCGGCGGTACGCTTCTTGGATGATCTCGATGCCGGGATGGTCAGCTTTGAAGATCCCAAGCTCATGGGGCCGATACCCGGTAATCGCAACAACTTTCATAACCTCTTCCTTTCTAACCGAGCTAGACGATGGTTGAGCGCGTGTTGCTGTTTTTGGACGGTATGTTTCAAGACCGTCTTTTGCTGTTCCACGATCGCAATCGCCTGCTCGGTATATCGAATGGCTGACACGACATCTTTTTGCTGATGTTCTGCATACTTGGCTAGCTCGACCAACGCCTCGGTCGTCCCGACTTCTTTGAAAAGAGGAAGCGCTTCGACGATGCGGCCGGTCCGCTTTAACAGCAGCGCTTGACGCATTTTCGCCCGTTTTGTCGGTTGCTCGATCCGTTCATACTGTTTGAGTGCCTCGTCCGTACTCCCTAGATCGTTCAACCAATGGGCCCGCTCTTCTCCAAATGTCGGCTCGTCTGCTTCGACGAGGTGACAGAGCCGCTTATAAAGCGACACGAGGCTCAAGCAATCGGCGTGATGGTGCTCGATGACCGATTGTAAAATATCAGGGTCCCGCTCTTTGACGTATTGAAAGTAATGCATCGGGGCGAGAAAACCTGGCAGATCGTCCGTTCGGGCATGTCCAAAATGGGCCTCGACCGCTTTTAACGAGACCGACTCGAGTGTCGGCTTCAACAGACGCCTTGACGCATGCAACAGATCGACATGACCGACGGCGGGCAACGCCTTCACTTTCGTCCGGACGAACGTATGACGCGTCTTGATTTGCGGCCAATCGAACGATTTTCCATTGTACGTCACGAACCGGACCTCGTCGCCGATGTCATTGAGAAAGTGATAGTAGAACGCGGTCTCAAACGCCGGGTGCGGCAATACGTACTGAATCATCTCGAGATGGTCTGGCTTGAAGCGGGCGAACCCGATCAAAAAGATGGACGTCCCGGCACCACGGAGCCCGGTCGTCTCCGTATCCATGAACAACACTTGGTCATACGGCACGTCGACCGTGAAGAACGGATGGTCTGCCGTCCCGAGGGCCCGTTTCGCCGCGTCGAACGTAAAGTCGTGATACGTCGCTTCAAGCGGGTAAATCTCTTTCAAGCGCACGCACCACTCGCTTTCAAACGTCAGGATCTCGCCACCTCGCGCAATCCACTTGGCTTGCTCCGCGTCATCTGGTGTGACCGTCGCTTGTTTCGGTTCATTTGTTTTGATGAGTCGTGATAGCTTCGCTTTCATATCGTTCCTTTCAATGCGGTCAACTGATTGACAACTTGGTCTTTAAAGTCACCGTAGCCGATCATCCCGACGCAACGTGGGCATCCGCTCACACACGGACAATCCTCGACCGTGCGGATTGCTGCGTCTAAAATTTCAGCGGCGTCTCGGAAGAGCGCTTCACTCAAGCCGATACCGCCCGGATAGCGGTCGTACAAGTAGACGGTCGGTTTATTCGTATGGGTCGCTTTCATTTGAATCGTCGTGAACAAGTCGAGCGTGTCGCACATCAAGTAGAGCGGGGCGAGCCGGCGCAACAAGTCGCTGACGGCCTCGAGCTGATCTTCCATATCGGCTTCCGAGTAAGCGAACCGGTCATCGAGCGTGAACCAAGTCGACGTCGTATGCAGCTCCCGTTCCGGCAAGTGGATCGGACCAGATCCGATATTCTCATGCGTCCCGAACTTGATCTTCTTGAACAGCGTCGCCATCGCGATGACCGACACTTCACCGAACGTCTTGGCACCGCTCGTCTTATTTTCTTCTAGCACCTTTAACTCCACGGCCAAGTTCGCGTCTGTGTAGTAATCGACATCGACGCGCCGCACGTACGCTTTCTTTTCTTCAAAATCGAGTTTCTCGACTTGATATTGCTCGGCCCCGTGCAAATAGATCGCCTCGTCGTGAAGCAGCGTCATCGCGCTGAACGTGTCCATCTCGCCGATGACTTGATGTTTCGCCGTCTGGTCGACGATGACGACGTTCTCTTGATCGCTCGTCCGCAGCGAGATATCGTGGGCCGGGAAGGCGTCCGTCATCCAATAGTATTTATTGGCGCGCTCATGCAATATTTGCGCGTCCGTCAAGAAATCAAGGATATCCTCGGTCTCGACCGTACCGAAGCGCTCCCCTTTTTGGAACGGGAGCTCGAAGGCGGCGCACTTCATATGATCGACTAAAATGATCAAGTTGTTCGGGTCAAGACGGGCCGCCTCAGGCGAACGCTCTAAAATCAGGTCTGGTTGCTCGACGACGAGTTGGTCGAGTGATGACGACGAGGCGACGAAGATGACGAGTGATTCCGACTGGCGACGGCCGGCTCTTCCTGCTTGCTGCCAGAGCGAGGCGACGGTGCCGGGATATCCGTTCAATACGCACGCCTCGAGTTGACCGATGTCAACACCGAGTTCGAGCGCGTTCGTCGAAACGACGGCTTTGATTTCACCGTTCCGGAGCCTGCGTTCAATCTCACGCCGCTCTGACGGAAGATAACCGCCCCGATAACCGACGATCGACTTCGGTCCGAGTTCACGTCTCGTCAATTCTTGCAAATACGTCAATAGCACCTCGACACGGACCCGTGACCGAGCGAAGACGATCGTTTGAATATCGGCCTCGACAAGTTTTGACGCGATCCGCTTCGTTTCGAGCGTGGCGCTCCGACGAATCCCGAGTGCTTCATTGACGACCGGAGGGTTATAGAAAATGAGGTGTTTCCTCCCTTGCGGGGCTCCATTATTGTTGACGAGCGTCACTTCTTCCTCGGTCAACAGCTCGGCCAGCTCGACCGGGTTCGCGATCGTCGCGGACGTCATGATCCATTTCGGATAACTTCCATAGTAGGCACAGATTCGTTTGAGCCGCCGAAAGACGTTGGCGACATGGCTCCCGAATACGCCGCGATACGTATGCAGTTCATCGACAACGATATATTCGAGGTTTTCAAACAACCGGATCCATTTCGTGTGATGCGGCAAGATCCCTGAGTGAAGCATATCCGGGTTCGTGATGACGATGTTGCCGGCGTCCCGCACTTTCGTCCGCGCTGCCGGCGACGTGTCCCCATCATACGTGAAGCATCGGAGGTCGCCTTCGAGCGCCTCGACCATCTCCATCAAATCGCTGTTCTGGTCTTGCGCGAGCGCTTTCGTCGGATACAGATAGAGGGCTCGTGCCGTCGGTTTCTCAATCATTCTAGACAGCACGGGCAAGTTATAGCAGAGCGTTTTACCAGAAGCTGTCGGCGTCACGATGACAGTCGAGTTCCCACGTGACGTCTGTTCGACCGCTTCGGCCTGATGCGTGTACAATTGCTCGATGCCGCGACTGTTTAACACCCGGACAAGATCGTCTGGGACGCTCGACGGGATCGCCGCGTATCTTGCAGGTTGTGCCTCGACCGTATGCCAGTGTGTGACATTGGCGGAAAAACTCGGGTCGGTCTTTAATGTCTTAATCATCTCTTCGACGGAACGTTTTTTCCGCATAGTGCTCACCAACTTATTTCATGATTTTGAAGGTGCAAGTCGCTCCACGATCGTCTTCACTTGACTGATTCGTTCGTCACGCAAGAGACGATGAACCGCAGGCAAGTGTAGCACCTCCATCGCTTTGAACGCCTCGGCGACATGCTCATTTTCTTCTTCAAGCCGCTCCATCGCATCCTTGTATAACAGGTGCGTCGAACGGCCGAACAAGACGATGGTATGTAACTTCGTGCATTTCGAATGGACTGCTTGCAAATGTTTCGTGTAACGTTGCACCGCTTTATGATAATCCTCGTGCGTCGTCAGCGCTTGGCGCTTACCGCGAAGAAGTTCTGGATAAAAAGATTCATCGCCGAGAAACATCGTCTCGACGCCGATCCGTTTCAAATAAGGATGGCCGATCGCCTCTGCCACGGCCGAATCATCGATCAATCGTCCGAACGGGATCGATTCTTCTAACAGAATGCGTCCCATCTTCAATCCATTGACGCCGTGAAGGGGTAGGCCAAGATCATCGTCTTGCAGTCGATCGATTACAAACAACACTTTCATCTTTCGCTTAAGAGAGAGTTGAACCATATGTCACCATCCTATTCGCTTTTTTTTCATTATAACAAACCACACAGAAAAACAGGGCGTTGATGTCGCCCTGTTTGAAGTAAGTCAATTTATTCGCGATTGTCATTTTCACGGTCTTGGTTTGATTCAGACGTGTCTGAGTTGGACTGTGATTCGAGCTCGGTCGAAGATTCTTCTTCAGCCGGAGGCGTCTCTTCTGTCGCCGGCTCTTCCGTCGTCTCTCCTTCACCGCCTTCATTGTTCCCATTTCCATTTTCGTTGTTACCATTACCGTTATTGTTGTCAGTCTCATTCGGTGGCGTTTCTTCAGCCGGCTCTTCTTCTGGAGGCGTCTCTTCCGTTGCCGGTTCTTCCTCTTCTTCAGCCGGTTCTTGACTGCGTTCGACCGTGTATTGCGTTTGGGCCGGACTCGACTGTTGCTCCCCTACGAGTTGGTTCGAAGCGGTCGCGACGATGGTGAACGTCGTCGTCCCGTTCCGGAGACCCGAAATAGCGATGCTCGTGTCTTCCGTCGTTCCGACGACACGTTCGCTTCCGTCCGGACGTTTCTCCGTCACGGTGAACGAGAGACCTTGATAACCGTCCGCTTCGACCGCTTGACGATTATATGACCACGTCAACGTCCCGCTGTCGGACGGAATGTCATAATTGATCGACGCGCCGGTCGGTGCCGGAAGATTTTTTGGTTCTAAGTCTTTTGGTTTCGTCCCTTTGACGTATAGTTCATTGCCGAGCGATAGCACCGAATCTGGTTGCTGGAAGCGATCCGGACTTCCCGTCGCCTTCGTCACTTCTTGCATCATATAGTCGAAGTAGTACTGGGCGTGGTTCGGTTTGCTCACTTTTTCATCAGCCCCGCTTACTCTTCCGGTCCAGACCGAGATCGCATAATCGGTCGTGTAACCCGTGAACCATTTGTCTTTCTCATCGTTCGTCGTCCCGGTCTTCCCGGCGACGTCGTATTGGAAGGGATCAGGCGCATACGTACCAGTTGGTGTGTTGACCACGTCACGGAGCATATCGGTCAACATATAGGCCGTGTAGTCTTCCATCGCCTGCTTCGCTTTGATCGGCGAGTTGATCGTCGATCCATCGTTGAACTCGATCTTTTGGATCAAGTGCGGCTTCGTGTACATCCCGTTCGCACCGAGCGCGGCATAGGCGGCCGCCATTTGCGTTGTATTCGCCTCGGCTGTACCGAGACTGTTCGACAACACCATCTCGTCACCTGAACGGGCCGGTTCGATGCCGACGTTCTCGACGAATGATTCGATCGCCTCAGGACCGAACTCGTCCTGTACTTCTTGGAAAGCACGGACGGCCGGCGTGTTCCCGGAAATCGTCAAGTAGTAGCGCATCGTGTTGGCGCCTCGATACCCTTCATAATAGTTTCTGATGTCAATGTCATCAAACTCCTTATCGATGAGAACCTTCCCGGTCGACCATTGGGCGTTCTCGATCCCTGGACCGTAATCGAAGAACGGCTTCGCCGTCGAACCGATTTGGCGTTTCTCCCGCGAGTAGTCGCGGTAGTTCTTATCGCCTTGTTCCGCCTGTTGGCTATCGATGACGGCGATGATCTCACCCGTCTTCGTGTTCAACACGGTCGCACCCATCCGGAGATCTTCCGGGAACTCACCGTTTGGAATGTTCACGTTATCTGTCTTAATATCTTTATTGAATTTCGCGTGCAGTTCTTTATTGATCGACGTATAAACTTTCAAACCAGTCCCGTAAATATCAGACTGCTCTAAGCCGTAGTCTTCTTCGAGTTCCGCTTGGACACGGGCGTAGATCGAACGGGTATACGATTCTTCTTCTGTCTGTGCACCCGGCGAGATAACGTCGGCAATCTCGACGTCGAGCGCCTCGTTATACTGTTGTTCTGTGATGTGACCGTCCCGCTTCATCGCTGAGAGCACTTGCTCTTGACGGTAACGCGTGAGTTCTTGGTCGCCAGCGATCGGATCATAAGCGCTCGGTCGTTGCGGGAGCCCCGCTAAGATAGCCGCTTCTTGATAGTTCACTTCTGACACCGGCTTATTGAAGTACGTCTTCGAGGCCGCTTGCACACCCCACGCCCCTGAACCGTAGTAGTTCTTGTTCAAGTACATCTCAAGAATCTGTTCTTTCGTGTACTCGCGCTCAAGTTTCACGGCGAGCCACTGCTCTTGCAATTTACGTTTTAATTTCTTGTCGGTCGACAAGAACGACTGTTTGACGAGCTGTTGCGTGATCGTCGAACCACCTTCAGACCCGAAACCGTCGGTCACGTTCGCGAGCACGGCACCGCCGATGCGGCGCACGTCGATTCCGTTATGCTCATAGAAGCGACGGTCCTCGATCGAGATGACCGCTTGCTGCATCACTTCTGAAATATCATCGATGGACACGTACTCACGGATTTGGCCGCTTTCTTCAAGCGGTTCGCCTTCAGCCGACAACAGCTGAATCGGGTACGTATCGACTAATTTCTCCTCATCGAGCGGCGGTGCCGTCGCAATCGCGTAGGCTGTATAAGCTCCCCCGACGACCACTCCGACGATCAACAACAATCCTAATATGAACAGGATGCGTCTCCACATCGGTTTCTTTGTTTGTTGCTTTGGTTTTTTCGTTTGTTGCTTTGGCTTTTTCGTCGTATCTTGTCGACGCGCCATCCGACTTCGTTCCATTCACGCTTCACTCCTTCTATTCAATCGAGCCACGCTTCAATCGCCGTCAAATAATCGATGGCTGGAAGGGCTCGTGTTGGAACTTCGATTGCCTCTTGTTCAATATATGCGAGTGGGATCGACTTCCGTCCCGTCTCTCGCTGCTCCCACCAGTGTAATAATTGCTCCGTTGATAACACATATTGCGTATTATAGCGGCTAAACCGGATGATGACAAAACAAATCCCTCCGTGACGCTCACACTCGCGCATGTGATTGATTTGATGATCATGAAAGTTTCCGAGCGGGAACGACGTTTTATTGTTCGTCTCTTTCGCTTCAAAATCAATGTATTTCCCGCGATAGACCCCATTATAGTCGGTCGTCGAGGCTTGCTTAAAATACGCCTCGGTCACTTTGGCCGCGCTCCGTTTCGGATAATCGACTTTGACGATTTGAAGCGGAGTCGGCTTTTTATGGATGACCGCTTTTCCGTGGAGCCGATAAAACTCGTTCGTATCGTTCAGAAGCGTCTCTAAATTCATGCCTCGATTCGCATACGTTGGCGGATTGGACTTTCTCGGCATCTCGGCCGCTCTCGGTTTCTTCCCGTTCGGATAATGGAACAATGTCGTCACCCCTAGTTTCTAGTTTAACAGGTTGATCCACTCGTTCCTTCCGTCTGAAGTCTGATTGTCGAGTTCTGTCGCTCGACTCCTCCGTGGATTTTCCGCAATCCATATCGTACCAAACTCCCGTATGTTAAACTAGTGTGTAGTACATTGTGTATTCAAATTGACACGACCTTGTTACGGTGTCACTGAATACTTTTCTACAATAAGTCCTCTACTTATTAACCGAAATGTGAACAGGCTAAACGCTGATTGACGAGACTTTAAAAAAGTAAGCGATCGAGAGCGTTTCGCGAGGACTGGAAATAAACTAGGCGGCTTGGAATCCACATCCCTAAGCCCTGTTGGAGGAGTAAGATGGAGACACAAAAGAAGTATGTCATGTTCGTCGATGAGACAGGTACACCAAAAGGCAACACCCAGTTCAACTTGACCGGGGTATTGATGGAATACAAGTATGCGATTGACGCTGATGAGGCTGGAATGCCGTGCGAATTGAAGCGACGCTTACAAGCGTTCAAACGAGATGTCTTCAAAACGGAAAATATCCCACTGCATTTAAAAGAAATTTTAAAGGCCGAGCATCCATATGGAAAAGACGATGGGATCACAATCGATATGCTCCGTGATTTTTGGAACAAACTCCCAGACTTCTTGCGCGATATCAATTGCACGATCGTCAGTGTCGAGGTCGATAAACAGAAGCTTCACGATTTCTACTCGACGCCGAAAGACCCTTATGTCGTCGCTTTCGCCCATTTAATGAAATCGTTTTATGCATTTTTGGAAGAGACGGAAGCTGTCAGCGCCCGTGTCGTCCTCGAGTCGCGCGACGATTATCAGAACCTGCTCATTCAAAAAGCATTTTTCGATATCTTCAACTCCGGGACGGTCCATCTCGACGTCGAGAAGAGCCGACAAAAAATCAAAGGGTTCATCTTCTCAGAGAAACAAAGCACGATCTATCAATCTGGTCTTGAAATCGCTGACCTCGTCTGCCTGCCGCTCTCGCGCGTGCGCCGCGGCGTGATCGAAGTGAAACCACGGTTCGTCCATTATGGGGATGAAAACCGAATCTTCAAAGCCATCAAGGACAAGATTTACATTCGTAAAGACAGTCCAGACCAAGATTTCCGCAACTGGGGCTTCAAAAAAGTCCCAATCACGAAAAAACGTCGCGAATGGAGCGACCATCCCTGGAACCATTAAAAATCGCCTCGTAGCCATCTACGAGGCGATTTTTATGTTGCTCAATCTTGCGGACGAAGCCCCGGTAATGTCTCACGCAGTCTTTTGAGCGCAATCAGTCCAGCCATGAACGGGAGCAGTGCCACAATCCCGATTGCCCAATCAATTGACAGCACGTCGGTCAATAAACCAGCCAACAACGCCCCAAACGCATAGCCACTGTCTCGCCAAAACCGATAGACGCCCATCGCTGACGCTCGCCAGCTCGGCTCGGCCACGTCACTGATTGAAGCTTGGAGCGTCGGATAAACCATCGCCGTCCCGATGCCAAGCAAAACGGCGGCAAACATCCAGAGCGAATAGTCGTTGACGAGCAGGATCAGCCAAAGCGATCCCGCCTGGACCCACATCCCTCCGACAATCAACCCTTTTCGTCCGATGCGGTCACTCAACCCACCTGTGAACAGTTGGACCAACCCCCATGCGGCCGGATAGATGGCGACTAGTAGACCAATCTCCGATAGATTCAGCCCTTTATAGGCGAAGTAGATCGGGAACAACCCCCACGCCATGCCGTCCTTTAGATTCGTTGAAAGTCCTGCCAGCGTCAGGCTCGAGAGCGAACGGTCTTGCCAAGTCGTCGTCAAGAACACGTCTTTGGCCGAGAGTTTCTGTCCCGTTCCCACACCTGTTGACTGCAAGTGCAACTGTTGTCGCGTATCTTTGACAAAGATTGATAACGTGAACCCGATGACGACGATCAAAATCCCCACGTAAAACGGTTCCGGCCGGTTGCCGTACGTACTGGCGATGAATCCTGAGACCGCGGCCATGGTAGCGACCCCGACATAACCGGCAAATTCGTTCAAGCCGACGGCAAGCCCTCGTTCCATCGGTTTAGCCAAATCAATCTTCATGTTGACTGTCATCGACCACGTCAAACCTTGATTGATCCCTAGTAACACGTTGGCGACGATGATCATCCACCAAGACGTCGCAAAGATGACGAGTAACGGGACGAACAAACCAAGTCCCCAACCAACTAATAAGACTTTCTTGCGACCGAACCGGTCTGCGATCGCCCCGGCAAAATAGTTGACGATTGCTTTTGAGAAACCAAAACTGATAATGAATGACAGCGCCGCGCTCGTCGACACTAATCCAAAATCTTCTTCCCCGATTACAGGCAGGATGGTCCGTTCAAGACCGACCATCGATCCGACGAAGAAGTTCGTTACGACGAGCATGATAAAGTTCATCCGATTTTCATGTATGCCGATTCGTGTTTGAGTCATTAAACGTGCCCCCCTTGCCTTTCAGTCGATCTGTAGAATTGAACGATTGTATCGTTTCGATGTTGACTAGATCGAGTATAGCAAAAAATACCCCCATACGTATAAAAAGCGTCTTCCCGATTCAAAAATCAGGAAGACGCTTGCGTCATCATTATCCAGTCGCTTGCTGCGACTTCATCCGCTTCTTGCCTTCGCGGCACATATGCAAGAGCGGACACGTCTCGCAGCCGGGCCGTTGTGCCTTGCAGTGATACCGTCCGAAAAAGATAAACTGGTGGTGGAGCTGTGACCAGTCTTCACGGGGAAACTTCTTCATGAGCGTGTCTTCGACTTGACGGACGTTGTCTTTCCAACGGCAGATGCCGAGCCGTTTGGACACACGCTCGACGTGGGTATCGACCGCGAACGCCGGTTCATGAAAGGCGACCGACAAGACGACGTTCGCCGTCTTGCGCCCGACTCCAGGCAGCGCCTCGAGTGATTCCCGGTCGTCCGGGACGATGCCTCCGTGCAGATCAAGAATTCGCATCGACAGCGCTTTGACGTTTTTGGCCTTGTTTCGAAACAGACCGATTCGTTTAATGAGCGACTCGATTTCCGCTACGTCAGCCGCAGCCATCGCCTCGACCGTCGGGAACGCCTCGAACAGTCCAGGCGTCACTTGGTTGACGAGCGCGTCCGTCGCCTGCGCGGACAGCGCCACGGCGACGACGAGTTCGAACGGGTTGCGGTGGGTCAGCTCACAATGGGCGTCCGGGAACATTTGCCGCATCGTCTCCGAGATTTCGTTCAATTGAGCTCTCGTCAACATCACTTTTTCCTCCGTTGATACTCGACCAAGTCTTCGAGTGACTCGACTTTATGGTCTTGCCAAACGCTCAAGATTTTATCCATGTACTTGAAGTTGCGGACGTTACGCAGTTTCGCCTCGCGGAGCGCGGCCAAAATGAGTTCTTCACTGAAACCGTCTTCGGTCAACCAGCCGACGATTTGCTCGATCTCAAACGGCGTGATCGTCCCGAACTCCCGCTCGAACGTATGGATGAGGTTCTCGTTTAGCGACTGCGTATTTTTTTCAGGGGCGCCGTCTTCTTCGAGTGCTTGGAAAAGAGGGAGCAGACTGTATCGCTCCACTTCCGCCGACGCATCGATGGCGACGAGCTCTTTTTGCAGCAGCCCGAGCAGAACAGAGCGTGCCTCGCTCTCGGGAACGTTCATCCGGTCGCCGAGCTCGCTCGGAAGCGGCATCTCGATGCCTTCTCCCGTCAACTCCAACAAGTGGACGACGAGACAAAACTCGACCGGGTTGAGATTGAGACGACGTGCATCGGTGAACAGCTTCCTCGGAACGACGACCGGACTTTGTTCAAACAGCTTGATCAGATTATGTGCATCCATGTCGCACATCCTTTCTAGACAAATCAATCGGGGAAGACAATTAGTCATCCCCGATTGGCGATTATGGGTGAATTCGGTTCAATAGACGTGGGAACGGAATCGCTTCACGGATGTGTTCGATTCCGCTGATCCAAGCGACGGTCCGTTCAAGACCGAGCCCGAAGCCCGAGTGTGGGACCGAGCCGTACTTACGCAACTCAAGATACCAGTCATACGCATCAGTCTCATCAAGTCCTTCTTTGGCGATCTCTTCTTTCAAGCGGACATAGTCGTCTTCACGCTGCGAGCCGCCGATGATCTCGCCGTAACCTTCAGGTGCGATCAAATCGGCACAAAGGACGAGTTCAGGGTTCTCTGGGTCGACTTTCATGTAGAACGGCTTGATTTCTTTCGGCCAATGGGTGATGAACACCGGCAAATCATGCGCGTTGGCGATCGCCGTCTCATGCGGCGCCCCAAAGTCATCCCCGTACTCGATGTCATCGAAGCCTTCTTCTTTCAAGAACGTGATCGCGTCCGTATAACGAATACGTGGGAACGGCGCTTGAACTTTTTCAAGCTTCTCCAAGTCGCGTCCGAGCAACTCAAGCTCGTTCCGGCAATGGTCAAGCGCTGACTTCGCGATGTATGACACATAACGCTCTTGCAGATCAAGACTCATATCATGGTCGAAGAATGCCATCTCCGGCTCGATCATCCAAAACTCGATCAAGTGACGACGTGTCTTCGATTTTTCAGCGCGGAACGTCGGACCGAACGAGAACACTTTGCCGAGCGCCATCGCTGCGGCTTCCATATATAACTGACCTGTTTGCGACAAGTAGGCCGGCTGACCGAAGTAGTCCGTCTCGAACAACTCGGTCGTCCCTTCCGGCGCGCTCGACGTGATGATCGGCGGATCGATCTTGACGAATCCTTCTTGGTTATAGAACTCGTATGTGGCCCGGATCAATTCGTTCCGGACTTTCATGATCGCGTGCTGGCGACGCGACCGGAGCCAGAGGTGACGGTTGTCCATCAAGAACTCCGTCCCGTGTTCTTTCGGTGTGATCGGATAGTCGATCGATTCCGAGATGATTTCCATCGCTGTCACTTCGAGTTCGAAGCCGAGCGGCGTCCGGCCGCCGTCCGATTTGACGTTCCCCGTCACCCAGACTGACGTCTCTTGCGTCACGCCTTTTGCGAGGGCGAACAGTTCTTCCGCGACTTCTGCTTTGACGACGACGGCTTGGGCGAACCCGCTCCCGTCCCGGAGTTGAAGGAAGGCGATTTTACCACTCGAACGTTTGTTGGCGATCCAGGCACCGACCCGGACCGATTGTCCTTCATAATCTTTAAATTGGCTAATTGAAATAGTTGTCATGTTCATATCCATCCTTTCGCTTATCGAGCGCTACTCTTGATAAAGTTTTCCACTCGATCGAGCGCTTCTAGTACTCGCTTCAATTCTGTTGCATAAGACAAGCGGACGTAATCGTCCTGCCCAAAGCCCGATCCCGGCACGAGCGCGACGAATGCTTCACCGAGCACTGCTTCGCACCATGCGTCGACCGAGTCGTAGCCGCTCATCGACGCGGCTTGTTTGGCGTTGGCGTATAAGTAGAATGCCCCTTGCGGTTTTAGGCACGTGATGCCTGGTATGTTGATCAATCGCTCATAGACGATTTCAAGGCGCTCTTCAAATGAGACCCGCATCATCTCGACGTCATCTTGCGAGCCGTTGTACGCCTCGACGGCCGCCGCTTGGGCGATCGACGTCGGATTCGACGTCGAGTGCGATGCGAGGTTCGTCATCGCTTCGATGATCGTCTTGTCTCCGATCGCGTACCCGATGCGCCACCCGGTCATCGCATGTGACTTCGAGACCCCGTTGATGATGATCGTCCGCTCACGCATGTCAGGAAGCGTGGCGATCGAGACGAACTTGCTATCGCCATAGATGAGCTTCTCATAGATCTCGTCACTGACGACGAGCAGGTCGTGGCGCTTGACGACTTCGGCGAGTGCGACCAACTCTGACTCCGTATAGATCATACCGGTCGGGTTGGACGGGCTGTTCAAGATGACCGCTTTCGTCCGGTCTGTGATGGCGGTTTCAAGTGACTCTGGCGTCAGCTTGAACGTCGTCGCCTCGGTCGTCTCCACATAGACCGGGACACCGTCGGCAAGTTTCACTTGTTCCGGATAACTCACCCAATACGGGACCGGGATGATGACTTCATCACCTTCGTCGAGAATCGCTTGGAACAAGGCGTATAACGCATGTTTCGCCCCTGAGGCGACCATGACCTCGTTACGCTCGAACGTGAGGTCGCTGTCGCGTTTCGTCTTCTCGATGATGGCATCTTTTAAAGCGACCGTTCCGCCTGAAGGCGTATACTTCGTATCGCCGTCACGTGCAGCCTTGCATGCGGCCTCAATAATTCGTTCAGGCGTATTGAAGTCCGGCTCACCGGCCCCGAGCCCGATCACGTCTTGTCCCGAGGCTTTCAGCGCTTTCGCTTTCGCCGTGATCGCGAGCGTCGTCGAAGGTGTTAACTGTTTTACACGTCTTGCCAATAGATGTTCCATCGATATCCTCCTCTAATCTCGTTCAGTTCGAATCCGCCAGTTGGACCCGTCTTACAAAGTCTCCGGTTTGAAGCGTGTAATAGGAATACGTATACGTCGCCCCTGATTTCGTCACGACTTCGATGAGCGCACGCTCATCGAACCCGTACTTACAACTGACGAGCATACCACCGGTCTCCTCGAGCGAATCGGCACAGACTTGATCTAAGTCGACCGACGCGATCTCACGTGTCTCGATCGGTTGCTTGCTGTCGACCGGCACGAACAGGACACGGTCCGTCTCCTCGAAGACGACGTACGGTTCCGTCCCGTTAAAGAGCTCAGCCCGTTCGATCCGGACCGTCGGCTGTTCGGCCTCAAGACGATTGCGCGCTTCCGCGATCATGTTTTGTTTTGTCCGTTCCGTATGACCGACCGTGAACCAATAAATCCCACTAAACACGATGACGACACCGATGAGTGCCGTCATAAGAGCAACCACTACTTTTTTCTTCCGCGTCATTCTGTCCGATAGATGGTGAACACCATCTCTTCTTTCTTCGGATCATTCACTTTTTTCTCTAATGCAAGACCGAACATCAAATCTTGGCTCTTCAGTGTACGATTCAATAGGTCGACGATTTTGTACACGTCTGCCGTCGGCTCGATCCGAACGGTCGCGAGCGTCTCAATATTCGAATTCATGTTTACTCCTCCTTCAAAACACTATACCCATCATTATAAAGCGATAATTTCACGCTGCCTAGCGTTATCTCTGATTTCCTAGAGTCGTCTCTTCTTTCTCATCTAAAAACAGTTCGAGCTCGGCCAGTGACGTCTCGAGCGATCCTTCGATCCGGTCGACGGCCGGGAGACTATTGAGAAACTGTTTCCCGTAACGCGTCGTCTCGACACGGCGGTCGAAGACGAAGATGGCGCCGTAATCCTCTTTCGAGCGAATGAGGCGACCGACGCCTTGTTTGAAGCGGATGACCGCTTGCGGAAGTGACAGTTCAAAAAACGACGACTTCCCGGTCGCTTCAATTTTTTCGGACCGCGCCTGAATGACCGGTTGGTCGGGCGGGGCGAACGGGAGACGCACGATGACGAGGCAGGTGAGCGCCTCTCCCGGGATATCGACCCCTTCCCAGAAGCTGGCCGTCCCGAACAAAATCGACTGATCGATTCGTTTGAACTGCTTCGTCAAACGGCTGCGCGAGCCGCCGCTGACGCCTTGGGCAAGCAACGTATACGCGTCGTCTAGCTGATGTCTCACCGCCTCGTGCGTCAAACGTAACAGCTCGTTCGACGTGAACAAGACGAGCATGCGTCCTTTCGTCACGTTGGCAATCCGGGCAATCGAAGCGGCGATTTGATCGACGAAATGCGGCAACGGCACTTCGTTGATCAACGGGATGTCTGACGGGACGAACAATTTCGCCTGTTTCTTGAAGTCAAACGGCGAAGCGAGGACGACTCGTCTCACGTCCTGCCCGTCGAGACCGAGCCTGCGCTCGATAAAGCCGAAGCGACCGGACACGGTCATCGTCGCCGACGTCAAAATCGTCGGTCGTTTCGCAAACAAGCGCTCATGGAGTAACGGTCCGATTTCGACCGGTTGCGTATAGACCGAGGTCAATTTGCGGTTGGCCAAGTTCAACTCGACCCAACTGACAGCGTCGTCGTCGCGGGTGAGCATCGTTTCATACAGCACGCTCTCAATCTCTCGCACGTCACCGATGAACGCCTTCAAGTCACCGATCACGGCGCGTTGCTTGAACGTCATATGCTCTTTATGCTCATCGAGAAGACGAAGCATCTGCCGGAGCGACATCCGAAGCGTCCGTAAACGGTTCTCAAGCCGCTTCGCCACTTCACGGATCGGTCGGAACACGTCACCTTCCCGTTCGAAGCGAACGGTTTGCCGTTGATCTTTTTTCTTGCCGAGCGACTGGAGCGCCGTCAACAGGTCGTCTAGTTCGACATCGACTTGGGCTAACGCCTGGTCGGTCTCTTTACTGAACGCTTCCGTCTCTTCGGACACGGACGTCAAGTCGGCAAGTTGCAGCAGCCGGGAATGGAACTTTCCGTCGGCCCCGTAGCCGAACCATTTGAATAAGCGATCGAACTGGATCGCGTCGAACGTGACGCCGAAATGATGCGAGGCGACCTCTTCGACTTGATGCGCCTCGTCCAAGATGAGCGGCGTGTCGGTCGGGAGAATCCCGGCCTGATGCTGCAGATCCGAGAAGAGCAACGCATGATTCGTGACGATGATATCCGCCTCTTTCGAACGCAGGACGGCCCGCGTGAAGAAGTCACGGCTATACCATGGGTCAAAGCGGCCGAAGTCCGTTGCCGCGTCGGCTTGAATGAGCCGTTTGAACGAAGCCGGCCCTTGTGTCGCCGCTCCAGGGAGTGACAACTCTTCCAAGTCCCCTGTCTCCGTCTCGGTCAACCAGACGAGCACCATCGCCTTGCACATCGCCGAGAGCATCCCGTCATTCGTCTCCTCGAGCACCATCTCAAACTTCCGGAGATCAATATAGTTGCGTCTTCCTTTCAGAAGCGTGAACTCGATTTCCGGGAAGATAGCTTTTAAGATCGGCAAGTCCCGGTTGAGCAGCTGTTCTTGTAATTGGATCGTATGCGTGCTGACGACGACCGGTCGTTTCGTCTCAAGGGCGTGATGCGCGCTCGGGATCAAGTAGGCTAACGTCTTGCCTGTGCCGGTCCCGGCCTCGATGAGAAGCGTCGCCTCATCGTCGAGCGCCTTATAGACGTGCCGCATCATCTCGAATTGACTTTGTCTCGGTTCGAATTGGTCGAACAGTGACGGAAGCGTCTCTTCGATCGTCCGATGAAGGAACGGTTCGAACGGTTCGCGCTCGACCGCCGGCTCAAACGAATCAGTCAGGCGACGGAGTGCGATTTTCCGGTGGATATCGTACGTCGTCTCGTCATCTGGCCGAATACCAATCTCGACGATGAGATCATCGAGCAACGGCTCGATGTTGCTCGTCCACGACTCGGACAGACGGCGCAACTGTTTTAGCGTCACGACCGGTAGCGTCCGCAGGCGATTGAGTTGTTGAATAAACAACTCCGCGGTCGCCTCGGCATCGCTGAGGGCGCGGTGCGCGTCCGTGTGCACCAAGCCGAACGTGTCGGCGAGCGACTCGAGCGCATGGCTTTCAAGTGTCGGATACAAGATGCGCGCGAGTTCGACCGTATCGATGGCCCGCCCTTGGAAAGGTAAATATCCTGCCAGTTCTAAACTCTCATTTAAAAAATTCAAATCAAACGAAACGTTGTGGGCAACGAACACTCGCCCATCTAACATCTTCCAAATATCAGGGATGACGTCTTCAAACGCCGGAGCGGACGCCACATCCTGATCTGTTATCGTCGTCAACTGCGTGATAAAAGGAGGGATTGGACGACTCGGTCGAATCAACGTACTGTAGCGCTCAATCACTTCACTACCTTGTACGACCACCGCCGCGAATTCAATCAGTTCATCGCCGGATTTGACGGAATGACCGGTCGTCTCTAAATCCACTATCACATAAGTGTCCATAACATCCATCCCATCTTCGGCACGCTCGTGCTTTCTGTCTCTTTCTGTCTGTCTCATCTTACCATAGAACGATGCACGAAAAAACGGGGTTGCCTCTAAGGGCATCCCCGCTCTGTTCATAGAATCGTATGTGCGATTTCTTCATATAACAGTTGATCGACTTCGTTGCGATCGTTCAACACCGCAACTTTCGGACGATGCGATCTCGCCTCTTCAGCCGTCATCTGACCGTAGGCCATGATGATGACGACATCGCCGACTTGGAAATGGCGGGCCGCCGCCCCGTTTAGGCAGATGACGCCTGAACCGCGCTCACCCTTGATGACGTATGTCTCAATGCGGGCGCCGTTATGGTTGTTCGTGATGTGGACGTGCTCATTTTCCATAATCCCGACCGCGTCCATCAAATCCTCATCAATCGTAATCGAGCCGACGTAGTGTAAATTCGCCTCGGTCACGGTCGCCTTGTGTAGCTTGGCGTGCATAAATGTTCGAATCATTTGATTCACCCTCTCTTCCAAATCGTATTATCAATCAAGCGGGCGCGTTCAAACTGCACCGCCACTGCAATCAACAGTTCTGTCGACGAGTCTGTCACGTGCGAAAGCGTCGGATAGTCGACCAGTTCGACATAGTCGATCGTACTGTTCGGGATTGCCGACAGCCGTTCGACGAGCCGTTCTTGTACCGACGTGATCGCGTCCCCTTCAGTCAACGCGTCACGCGCCTCGATGAGTGCTCGATTGATGTCGCTCGCGTCAATCCGTTCCGTTTCAGACAAGTAGACGTTACGCGACGACTTGGCGAGTCCCGAGTCCTCACGAATGATCGGACAGCGGATAATCTCGACCGGCACGAAATAGTCCCGAACGTATCCCTCGATCAGTGCGACTTGTTGGGCGTCCTTCAAGCCGAAGTAAGCACGCGTCGGCCGCACCAAGTTGAACAGTTTTGAGACGACCGTCAACACACCGTCAAAATGACCGGGCCGGCTGGCGCCGCATAAGACGTCGGCTCCGGTACGCACCGTCACGCGCGCCATATCGAGCGGATACATCGTCGCGGTATCCGGATAAAATAGTACGTCTACCCCCGCTTCTCGCGCCAACTGTTCGTCCCGTTCAAAATCTCTCGGATAACGATCAAGGTCTTCATTCGGCCCAAATTGGGTCGGATTAACGAAGATGCTCATGACGACGCGATCGTTTTCGCGTTTGGCCGCCTCGACGAGACTCAAGTGTCCTTCATGCAGGTAACCCATCGTCGGCACAAAGCCGACGGTCAACCCGTCGGACAGAGTTTCACGTAACGACATCGGATCGGTGACGATCCTCATGCTTTGCCACCGTACAACGTGTCGAGCAGCGTCTCATCCATCGTGAACGTGTGGCGTTCGAGCGGGAACGAGCCGTCTTTCGTCGCTTGAACGTAAGAGCCGATGGCACTCGTCGCGACCGCGTTCACATCGGCGTAAGCCTCGACGAATTTCGGGAGACGGTCGACCCCATACTTCAAGACGTCGTGATAGACGAGTACTTGGCCGTCGACGTCGGCACCGGCACCAATCCCGATGACCGGGATGTGAAGCGCTTCGGCGATTTTTTTGGCGAGTTGATGCGGCACGCACTCGAGGACGAGCATTTTGGCCCCGACCCGTTCGGCCTCGAGGCTGTCGTTGATCAGTTGCTCGGCATCCTCAAGTGACTTCCCTTGGACCTTATAGCCTTCGAGCACACCGACCGATTGTGGTGTGAGCCCGAGGTGGGCGACACAAGGCATGCCGACTTTCGTCAATCGTTCGATCGTCTCGAGCACTTCGCCCGCCCCTTCAAGTTTGATGGCGTCGGCATGTCCGTCTTGGAACAATGTCGCCGCCGCTTGAAGCGTTCGGTCGAAATCACCGTGATACGTCGCGAACGGCATATCGACGACGACGAACGTGTCCTTCGCCCCGCGGCGCACCGCTTTGGCATGGTGGACCATATCATGAATCGTCACCGGGATCGTCGAGTCGTAACCGAGCACGACCATTCCTAGTGAGTCTCCGACGAGGATGATGTCCACTCCCGCCGCTTCGGCCAGTTTCGCCGACGGATAATCGTAAGCGGTCAACATGACCAACTTCTCTTCTTGCTTCATCTTTTTCAATAATGAAGTCATCGTATGCATATGTTCTCCTCCTAAATGTGGAGACAGGAAAGGAAAAACGCCTTCTTACACGATTGGCAAGAAGGCGCACGAAAACAAACTCAAGGTTGAGTGTCCTTCTGTCCCTGTCAAAATGATCAAGGCAGACAATTAACTAAAACGACGGTCTGCAATTCCGGTACACTTCTTGCGATAGCGTCCGACACGTTCATTATAGACCACGAATACGTTTCCATCAATCATTCCAGACTGCGATTTCAGCGGAATAGATGGCTTCGATGGCACCATGACGCTCGAGCAGGAGCGCCCCCTGTTCTGAGATGCCGCGCATGATACCGCGTTTAGACTCCCCCGAGGCGGTCAACGTCACTTCTTCATTCAAATAAGCGGCGTGCTCTAGCCAGTTGTCGCGGACCGGGCCGAACCCGGATTCGAGCAACGCGTCATATTCGGTCTCGAGCTCGGCCAATAGATCGGCGAGCACTTCACTGCGTCGTAATGCGACGCCCGTCTCCAATTTGATCGACGTCGCCCGGTGAACCAGGTCAGTCGGGATCGACTCCGTATTGACGTTCAATCCGAAGCCGAGGATGACGGCTTGGATGCGGTCGCCTTCAGTTTGCATCTCGGTCAAAATCCCGCCGATCTTCTTCCCGTTCACGAGAAGGTCGTTCGGCCATTTGATAAATGCCGGGACGCCTTGTTGCCTTAGCGACCGGGCGAAGGCGCTCGCCGCCATGAGCGTCAGCTTCGACGCTTCCCGAATCGGCAGCGCCGGACGAAGGATGATACTAGCCGCGATATTGACGTGGCTCGGGTTGTGCCAACTGCGCCCGAGTTGGCCGCGCCCTGCCGTCTGTTCTTCGCTGATGACGAGCGTCCCTTCAAGCGCCCCTTTTTGGGCGAGTTCGTGGGCGATGCGCTGGGTCGTGTCGACTTGGTCGTAGGCGTAGACGTGTTGCCCGAACCGGCCGTGCCGGAACGAGACGAACGCCGGTTCATCGAGCCGGTCCGTCCGTCCGAACAGTTGATACCCTTTACGCGGGATCGTTTCGATGTCGTAACCGTCTTGTTTTAACGTCTCGATGTGTTTCCAAATGGCGGTACGTGAAATATTTAATTGGCGGGCCAATTCCTGTCCGCTCCACACCGCCCCGTCTTGGAGCAAGTTTAAGACCTTTCCTCTCGTTGAAGCCACATGACCGCCTCCTCTCGTAACGTTTGTTCCTCATTGGCTAACTCGCCGAGGACGACGCGCCGTTCGAGGTCGGCGAGCAAGTGCTTGATCCGTGCGCCGCTCGCCCCGACCTGTAGCGCATCGCGACCGTCGAACCGGAGCTCCCGCCGTGACTGGATCGGGAGCATACGTTTCAAGGCGTCGGACGATTCCGTGCTCCCGGTCATCCGCAAATACGTCTCGAGCGTCGCTTGATCCGTCTCATACACGGTGAACGTATCGAGCCCGGAGTCGAACAAGTTGGCCAATACGCCCGCTTCCCGCTTCAAGGCGTTCGAACGCTTCCATGGCGAGAGCCAACGGATGTCCCCGGCGTGATAGACGAATAGCGCCCAGCCTCCGACCGCGTTGATCGGTGCCCGCCTGTCGGCGATGACACGACGGACGAGCTGTTTGGACACGTCCGGTAAGTACTGATGGATGCCGAGCTCGACAAGGTCGGTCAGCGCCCTGCGGTAAGCAGGTCCCGTCATCAACTTCTCGAACTCGATGGCGATGCGTTCCATCGCGATGTCTTGCAATTTGTGGCCGAGCGTCCGCGCCGCGCTCCGCACATCATCAGCGAGCGTGAAGTCGAGCTGGGACATGAACCGAAACGCGCGCATGATCCGGAGCGCGTCTTCCCCGAACCGTTCGTACGGGCTCCCGACGGTCCGGATGATCTGCGCCTCGAGGTCGAGCCGGCCGCCGAACAAGTCGACGACGTTGCCGTCATGGAACGCCATCGCGTTCATCGTGAAGTCGCGGCGCAACATGTCCTCTTCGAGCGTGACGCCGAGCGAGACGTGGTCCGGGCGTCGCGAGTCCGAATACGTCCCTTCCGAACGGAACGTCGTCACCTCGAACGGATGATGGTCGAGGATGACCGTGACCGTCCCGTGATCGATTCCGGTCGGGACCGATTTCGGGAACAGTTTCATGACGTCTTCCGGCAACAACGACGTCGCGATATCGATGTCGTCGGGAAGCGTGCCGCGCACGTAGTCACGAACGGCACCGCCGACGATGTACGCCTCGCCCCCGTGGTCGTTGATTTTTTTTATGATTTGTTTTGCATATTCCCATTCTGTCATCGGCGCACCACCTGTTCGTATAGTCGTTCATATTGCGTGACGATGTCTTTAGACGCGAACTGTCTCGCTTTCACGAGACCGCCGGCACGCAGTTTCGCATGGAGCGCATCGTCGAGCAAGATCGCTTCGAGCGCGGTCGTGGCCGCTGTGACGTCGCCGCGCGCGACGACAAAACCGTCCGCTCCGTCCGTGATCACTTCCGGCAAGCCCCCGGCATCGCTGACGACCGATGGGACGCCTGTCGCTAACGCCTCTAGAGCGACGAGACCGAACGCCTCTTTATCCGACAACAGAAGATGGACGTCACTGATCGACAACAACGCCGCGACTTGTTCTTGTTTACCGGCGAAGATGACACTGTCTTCGAGCGCCATCTCGCTCACGAGTCGACGCATCGCCCCCATGAGCGGTCCGTCACCGACGAGGAGCAACTTCTTGCCCGGGACGCTCATCCGCTGGAACGCCTCGAGCACGAGGTCGATCCGCTTCACTTGCCGGAAGTTCGAGATATGGATGACGACGCGGTCGGCTGCTGACAAGCCGTAACGTTCACGGAGCGACGGCTCGGCTTGCGGCTGATAAACCGATTCGTCGATAAAGTTATGGATGACATCGATCTCAAGGTTGGCATCGATCCGCTCAAGCGTCTCGCGCTTCAAACTGTCGGACACGGCCGTGATCGCGTCCGACTGGCGTAAACCGTACAGGATCGCCGGTTTCAACTCTTCATCTTCCCCGAGCACCGTAATGTCGGTGCCGTGGAGCGTCGAGACGATCGGCGTCTTGCTCTCGGCCATCTCGCGCCCGAGCGCGGCACAAACCGCATGGGGCACCGCATAGTGCGCGTGGATGACGTCGAGGCCGAACGCACGGATGACGCTCGCGATCTTCGAGGCGAGCGTGATATCGTACGGCGGATAGCGGAACACCGAGTACTGGTTGATCTCGACTTGGTGGAACGTGATGTTCGGATGATACGCGTTCAACCGGAACGGGATGCTCGACGTGATGAAATGGACGTCGTGGCCCCGGTCGGCGAGTTTCATCCCGAGCTCGGTCGCGAGGATGCCTGAACCTCCGACCGACGGATAACAGAGTACTCCGATACGTAGCTTCATGCGAGCTCACCCGCCCGCGTGACGACGTACGGTTTGACGGTCATGAGCCCTTCGGCGTAGTCCGTGCCGATCAAGCTACCGAAGTGACGGTCGCGCGCGACGACGCGGTCGACGTACGCATCGGTCAACGGTGTGTCGACGCCGTCAACAGGTGTGAACTGACTCGCGTATGACGTCAACGCGTCCACTTTTTTATCGATCGTCGCCGTGATGTCGATGCAGACGTCCGGTCGCACGTGGGCGTTGATCATGTATTGATAGACGCTGTCCGGACGGTAAGCCGGGACGTCGGGCATATATTTGCGAATCCCGGCGTTGAACAGCGCCTCTTCGACGAGACGGGCGCACGCCCCGTGGTCGGGATGGCGGTCGACGCCGTACGGATAGAGCAGATGCGTCGGTCGTTCGGTCCGGATCAAGCGGACGAGCGCTTCAATTTGGTCGGCTGTCCCGAGCAGGCCACGGTCAGGGAAACCGAGATTGATGCGACGGACGCCGAGAATTCTATCGGCTGTTGCCGCTTCCTGTGCCCGCGTGACGACATCGCCGTTCGACGACAGTTCGGCCCGCGTCAAATCGACGTACAGGACTGGGATGTGATCACCCGTCCACTGGGCCGTCATGCCAGCGATGCCGATTTCGATATCGTCCGGATGGGCCCCGATTGCTACTATTTTCATAAAAAATCACCTCTTCTGTGAAAAGTATATCGGACTCACTGTCGAATGTCATATGTTCAGGGTAGGCAATCCACAGGTTTTTCGAGTACGCTTATGGATGGGAGGTGAACCACATGACGGTACAATTACCGATTCGGTTTCGCAATATATTCTTTATTCTCATCGGTTCATTCATTTTTGCGTTCGGCGTGTTTCATTTTAACGTCCAAAACAACTTGGCCGAAGGCGGTTTCACCGGGATCACGTTGATTCTGCGCGGCTTGTTCGGTTGGTCGCCATCGATCACGAACTTGGCACTCAATCTGCCGCTCTTCTTCGTCAGCTACAAGCTGCTCGGGCGGACGACGTTCATCTATACGCTCGTCGGGACGTTCAGCTTTTCGCTCTGGTATGGGCTGATCGCCAAGTACTCGAACCTCGTCATCGATTTGACCGATGACATGGTGCTCGCGAGTTTATTCGCCGGTCTGTTCATCGGCGTCGGTCTCGGCATCATTTTCAACAACGGCGGGACGACCGGGGGCATCGATATTATCGCTCGCCTCGTCCAACGTTACGTCGGTTGGTCGATCGGCAAGACGTTCCTCGTGTTCGACTTTTTCGTCATCGTCCTCAGTTTGACGTATCTCGACATCCGCGAGGCGATGTATACGCTCCTTGCCGTCTATATCGGCGCCCGCGTCATCGATTCGATGCAGGAAGGCACATATGCCGGTAAGGCCGCGATGATCATCAGCGACCACCGGACCGCCATCGCCGACGGCATCCACGCGACGATGAACCGCGGGACGACCCGCCTGCTCGCGAAAGGCGGCTATTCGAATAAAGAGCTCGAAGTGATTTACGTCGTCGTCGGACGCAACGAGGTCAACCGCCTCAAGACGATCGTCAAACAGATCGACCCGCACGCTTTCGTCACGTTCCATCACGTATACGAAGTCGGCGGCGAAGGATTCACGTTCGACGAGAATCGCGTTCCTTTGAAATAAATCACACCAAATTTGAAGCTAAGTTGTGTTTCTCTTCTCCTTATTGGACGAGATATAGTTCATCCATAGTTCTCCATATAGCGCACACCAATTGCTGCGCGGTAGGATAGTATGGTGGTCTACACATTTCAGAGGGAGGTTATATTTTGAAAAGACACGCTCGTTGTATGAAGTCGTATATTTCTAATATGATCTTTGGTAATCCAGTATGATGAAAAAAGCGATCTTTATCTCCTCACTATTTGTAATATTGGTCTTAGTGTTTACGACTTATGTATTTATGGATAGCTCGGTGATCTCCGTGACTGAGAAAGTAAAGGTTACTACGAAAGACCAGTCTGAGACAGAGCAATGGATCATACTCGCAAACGAGAAGAAAGTTTACATTGCTGACGTTAGTATATGGGCTTTACTGAACGAGGATGAAGAGTATATTATCTCTTACGAGTCTAAGAAAAACTCAGATAAGAAAATATTAACCTCAGTTGTTCCACGCGACTTCAATGGACAATTTTAGTTTTCAAAGACATGTTAAACTTGAAATAAGATTGAGTCATCACCTAATAGATTGATAAGAAAGAGGCCACCTAGAGCGACTTGTTTGCTCTAGGTGGCCTCTTCTCATTGGAAAAAACCGGCTCGTTCTGTCTCCACTTCGTTTTATCATCGTTCGATCCGTTTGATTTCAAAGTAAAGGGCACCGCCCGGCGAATCGATACTAGCCGTCTCCCCGACTCGTTTTCCGATCAAGCCGCTTCCGAGTGGGGACGAGACCGAGATCGTCCCGTTCGCCAAATCAGCCTCGAGCTCACCGACGATCCGATACGTCTCGTCCTCACCGTCCGGCAGTTCCCGGATCCATACCTCCACTCCGAAACCGACGCGATCCGTTGGCGCATCTTCCTCGATCATCGCGTCGGCAAGCACGCGCTCGAGTTCAACAATTTTCGCCTCGATGCGCTCCTGTTCCCGGATCGCCTCAAAGTACGTCACGTCTTCTCTAAAGTCACAAAATTTGCGCGCCGTCTTCACTCGTTCGAGCGCCTCGCTCCGACCGCTTCCGCGGAGCGACTCGAGCTGTTCGATGAGACGGAGACGGCCTGACTTCGTCAACTGTGGTTTTGCCATACAATTACCCTCCTCATACAAAAAAATCCCGTCAGTCGACGGGATCGATTCTATTCATCACGTGGCATAAAGACGATCAGTGCGAGACGGATCAGTTCGGCAACCGCGACAAGTGTCGCTGCGACATAAGTCCAAGCAGCCGCGTTCAACACTTTACGGGCACCTGACTCTTCCGTCGCCGTCACGATCCCGTGGCTCGTCAGTTCGGTCATGGCGCGTTTCGAGGCGTCAAATTCGACCGGGAGCGTGACGAGTTGGAACAAGACCGCCCCGAGCATCATGACGACACCGAGCTGGGCGAGTCCCATCGCACCTAAGAGGAAACCTCCTATGAGCAGCGGGAACGACAAGTTTGACGTGATGTTCACGACCGGCACGAGCCGATGGCGGACACGCATCATCTTATAGTCCGTCGCGTCTTGGACGACGTGGCCGATCTCATGGGCCGCGATCGCTGCCGACGAAATCGTTGATCCTTGATACACTTCGCGCGACAAGCGGACGACTTTATGTGTCGGGTCGTAATGGTCACTCATCAAACCGTCGACCATCTCGATGCGGACATCGTGTACACCGTTTTGTTTCATGATGAAGTCAGCGACTTGAGCGCCGGTGACACCGCTTTGAAGTGGTTGTTGTAAAAACTTTTTGTACGTACTTTTCACTCGCATCTGGGCCCATAACGGGATGAGCATGATCAGCGCGAGATAGAAAATATAGCCACCTAATGACATTTTCTATATCACCTCTGCGTATATTTGATATCTAGATTTTACATTCTTATGAACTTATTATCAAGCGAAGCGCGCAGGATGAGTCGGTATCCCACAAAAAAACATATTCCCGTCAACCAGAACGACCCGTAGCCGATCCACATAATATGCTCGGCGAGCGACGGATAACGCGGCCATTGTCCGAGTACGTAGTCGACGACGTCGTTATGGATGACCCAGATGAGCGTCAAGACGAACGACGACACGGTCCAACGCATGAACGGGGCGTATAGAAACGCCTGGACCGCCATCGCACCGTGAGACAGCATGAGCATGACGGCCATGAGCACGATGAACGTATCCGCGTCGTCTCCTAGCTTCATGAGGAACAAGACGTTCATGACGACGGCCCAGACCCCGTATTTGACGAGTGTGATGAAGGCGAGTGTCTCGATGAGCGGTGAGCTTTTCTTGAGCAGCCACAGCGCCAGGACGATTGTGAAAAATAGTGACGCCGTCGGGCTGTCCGGTACGAACGGCCAATAGATGAGCGGCGTGTCGCGAAGCTGCGGTTCATACCAGACGTATCCGTAAATCGTGCCGAGCAGATTGACGATGAAGAGGAATGTTAACACGGCTTTATGTTTTAGAAAGGGAAGCAACAGCGTATAGTTCATGAAATCATTCCGTCCTTTTTTTCTTTATTGTAGCTTGCGTGACCGATAAGTAAAAGAGTGTAGCCCATAGGGGACTACACTCGATTGCTTACTGGTTATTTTCGCCGCCTTCACCGTATGAGGCGAGGAACTCGGACATGGCTTGGAGGTCTTCATCCGAACCGTCCCACTGACCGGCCGGCATCGTGCCGACACCGTTGACCGCGATCTCCGCGATCTCTTCAGCCGTGTAGGCCGTTCCGATGAGTCCTGGAGCTGCCGCCCCGCCCTCGAGGTTTTGACCGTGGCAGTTCACACAAGACTGGGCTGCATAAATCTCATAGCCAGGTGCGGCTGTGTCGATTTCCGGACCTTCACCCGGTACGACTAAGATTCCTTGCTCATGAACTTGATCCCAATGCGTCGTTTGAACAGATTCCCACGTCAAGTACATGATCGAGAGAATCCCGAGCAGCATGAAGCTGATCGCGACCGGTCGTTTGGCCGGCCTGCGCTCGATTCCTTGGTCGAGCCACGGTGCGATCAAGAGCGCCGTGAACGCGACCCCAGGCAAGATGACCGTTCCAAGAAGGATCCAGTCCCCCGCCGCGAATTGATACTTGAGCAATTGATACAAGAACAAGAAATACCAGTCCGGTAACGGAATGTATGACGTGTTCGTTGGATCGGCGATGTTTTGGAGCGGTGCTGCCTCGACGATCGTCAAGGCGATGAATCCGATCAAGAAGACCGAACCGACCATCCACTCTTTAAGCAAGAAGTTCGGCCAGAACGCTTCTGTGCGTCCTGGATATTCAGAATAGTCTTTTGCAATATTTTGTTTCCGATTCCCGATTCCTACTCGAGAGTCGGTTACAAATTTCATCCCTTTACCGCGATGCATATCGTTTCTCCTCCTTTTTGTCTTCGAATCGGCTTATAGCGGTCCAGATATTCCTTGTTTACGAATCATCAGGAAGTGGGCTCCGAGGAGTCCGAACAAGGCCGCCGGTAAGAAGAAGACGTGAATGGCGAAGAAGTTCGTGAGCGTCCGTGCCCCGACGATCTCACCACCGGCGAGAAGGGTCTTGGCGATTCCACCAATGACAGGAACACTTTCGGCAATTTGAAGCGTAACTTTCGTTGCGAACAACGCTTTCATATCCCAAGGTAACAAGTAACCTGTAAGACCGAGCGCCAAGACGACGAAGAACAAGAGGACTCCGACGACCCAGTTGAGTTCGCGTGGTTTCTTATACGACCCGGTGAAGAACACGCGGAGCGTGTGTAAGAACAACATGACGATCGCGACCGATGCGCCCCAATGGTGCATCCCACGAACGATTTGTCCGTGTGCGATTTCGTTTTGTAAATAATACACCGATGCGTGGGCATTGATGATATCTGGAACGTAGTACATCGTCAAGAACATCCCTGACAGAATTTGAATCACGACCGTGAAAAATGTCAGACCGCCGAAGCAATAAACAAATGCTGAAAAGTGATGGGCAGGGTTGACGTGTTCCGGTACTTCATGGTCAGCGATGTCGCGCCATAACGGCGTGATGTCGACGCGTTCATCGACCCAATCATAAATTTTTTGTAACATCGACTATTTCCCCCTCTCACAACTGTGCGACTGGACTGCCTAAGTATAGGAAGCCGTCTTTTTCTTCTTTTTCATAGCGTGCCAGCGGTGATGTCGGAGGTGTACCCGGAATGTTCGTTCCGTCTTTTTCGTAACGTCCGAAGTGACACGGACAGAAAAATTCTGACGGTCTTGTCGGATCTCCACCATAAGCTACTTGACAGCCAAGATGCGTACAGATTGGAGAGAGTGCAACTACTTCACCGTTCTCGTCTTTGAACACCCATGCTGAAAGTGTTTCTTCAAATTCATACCAAGCGTCTTGCGTTTGTTTTTTAAAGTCGACACGTTGCGGCTCAGTCGTGATGTCGTCAAGACTCATGACCTTCACTTTGTCGCCCGCACCCGATTTTTTCAAGACCGGATCGATCGCAAAGTTGACCATCGGACTGATCAATGTTGCCGCCATAAAGCCACCTACACCAGTTAACGTATACGTTAAGAACTGACGGCGTGTGACTTTTGACCCATTTTGAGCCATTTCGTTCCCCCCTCATTCGTGTGCATAACCCCATAATTCTTTATGCATTCTTCACAAAAATTTCTCACTCACCAAAATAGTATATCAATAAAACCTCTACGTCAACCGCTTCATGTCGCCATCCAACGGCCCGAAAGCTCTGTAATGACTTGTGTCGCAAAATTTTGGACCATCGTGTGCGACTGCTCCCCCGACATGCCTTTCAAGGCAAGCGGCGGAACGAATATGACCGGTAACTCGAACGCTTTGAAGCGAACGTCTGAAGAGATGAACAACACGTGGGTAAACCCGGCCGTCGTTGCTTTTGTCATGACTGCGCGTGCAAGTTCATACCCGGCCTCGACATCGAGATAGCTAAGCGTCGGATTCAGCATCGTCCGTCCAGACAGCTGTCGTTCGGTTTCAAGCGCCACCGCTTGGACGACCTCGTAGCTTTCGGCTTTACGCACCATCTCCTCATCAAACGCCAGTTCGACGAGTGGGACGATGAGCGTATCGACGTATTGGCGTTCGGTCAGCGATTTCAACGCATCCATGCCATCGAACCTCATCTTCCTCCTCCTCTCTTTAGAAGACATACATCATCATGTCCATTGTAGCGTACCTACATTCGCTTCCTCTCGAAAGTTATGAACGAAATGTGAAATTATTGTGTATTCCTACGTCATTAATATACCAAAAAACAAGCGCTTCCCATAACGGAAGCGCTTGTTTTTTCTAAAATAATTTCGATGCTCTCACTTGATGAAGTTTGCTCGTCAAATTACGAAACAGCTTCTCGTCCCGGCGATCAAGCGCCTCGTCGATCTCGACGAGCAGACGCTCTTCCTCGAACTGGGCGACCGATGCTCGAATGACCGTCTGGGCCGAGTTCGTCACTTCGTCTTTAATCTCGGCGACAGGCTCAAACGGATTGAGCTCGACGATGTCGATCCAACTCTCATCAATCATCATCCCTTGAAAGTTTAGTTCGACATAAATCGTCCCGTCGTGGAGCCGAATGTCATGGTACGCCTTTTCCGGATTGACCGTGATGAGGTCACCTCGTCGGTAACGGAACGGTTCCCCTTCGAAGCCGTACGCCGTCATGACGAGGCTGCGCGGTGAAACCGAGGCGTTCGTCACGAAATGAACGTTCCCAAGTTTTTCAGGATGTCTAAGCCAATAATCAATGATCCATTTGGCCTCTCGCTTACGAAGCGTATGATGAGCGAGGAATCGCTTTAAAAAATTCTTTTTCCGCTCGACCATATGACCCCATCTCCTTTATATTGATTAATCGCGATCCGTCAACAAGTCGATCCGCTCTTCGAGAATTTGGCGGTCGATCATATCCACGGTGAGCGCAAGCGTTTGCTCGAGCACACGCTGCGCCTTGTCACGCTGTCCTTCTTCTACCAATAGTGTAGCCCATTCAGTCGAAAATGACACGTCCTCTTTATAAACTTGTTCGATCGAGGTGTATAGATTGACGGCCTGCTCATAGTCCTCGAGTTCATAGGCGGCTTTCGCCTTGTACCACGTCATGAGCGTCGACGTCGAGTGCTCCTCGAGCGCATCGATCGTCTCGAGTACGGCTTCCATGTCTCCCGCTTCGAACAAGATTGACAACAGCAGTTCGGTCGCTTGAAGCGATTCCGGGTTCAAGGCGAGCGCTTCGCGAAGTTCATTGACCGCTTCGTCTGTGCGGCCTTGCTTCAAGAACAGCTTCGCTTTGACGGTGCGCAGCTCATCGTTATAGTCGTCACGGTCGATCCCTTGATCGATCACTTCGAGCGCTTCATCGATGCGACCGAGTTCCTCGAGCGCTTCCGTATACGGCAAGTAAAGCGATGTAAAGTCAGGGTCCATCAAGCGGAGCTCTTCGAACTGTTTGATGGCGACCTCATCACGCCCGATACGGCGGGCCGTCATCGCATGTCCGAACACGGTGTTCAGATTGCGGTTCTCTGTCTTCTCGAATTCATCGAGCGCTTCTTCGAACGAGCCGATCATCGTCAGTGCTTCGGCGTAATCGGCTTGATAGTCGAGCTCTTCGGGCAATCGCAAGTGCGGTAAGCGCGCATAGAGCGGTACCGCCTGTTCAAACGAACCGATCGAGGCGTATAGTTCGGCCAGCCCATAGACGAGCAGCGGCTCGTCCGGATTCGCCTGTAACGCTTCCATCAATTTTTTGACCGCGACTTCGTCAAGTCCTTGTGATTGATACAAATCAGCTAACAAGACGAGACTTCTCATGTGCGCCTCTTTGTCGCTCGCATCGATCGTTTCAAGGACGGCAATCGCTTCTTCTTCCCGGTCGCTGTCGAGATACGCTTCAGCGAGCGACAGCGCCACGTGCGGGTTGCCCGCGTAGTCGACATACAGTGCTGCTAGTAAATTCACAGCCCGGTCGGCGAGGCCAAGTTCGAGATACAAGTCGGCAATCGCCAACCGATCTTCGTCCGAGCCTTCTGTCTCAAGCGCTTCAAGGTGCGCCAAGGCGTGCTCGGTCTCGCCTTTTTCGAGCATCTCGATTATATGGTTTAACACTGATTCGTCTAACATAATTAATTTCCTCCTACCACTTTCAGGTATTGCCGTTATTCTATCTCACGACCGAGCCGTTGTAAATCGTCACGAAAATGAGGGTAACTGATTTCAGAGGCTTCGATCCCGTCAATGATGACGGGTTCGTCGATCAGTAAAGCTGCCACTTGTAGCATCATCGATAGACGATGGTCCGAATGCGAGGACACATGACCAGCCTGAAGCCGGCTCGGGAAAACGCTGAACCCGTCTTCGGTCTCGCGGATATCGACACCGAGCGCCGCGAGCTCGCTCGCGACCGTCTTGATCCGATCGGTCTCTTTCACACGCAGTTCACCCGCATCCTTTACGACTGACGGGCTCGACGCCTGCGACGCGACGAGAGCGAAGAGCGGGAGTTCATCAATTTGTCGTGGGATGGCCTCGCCTTCGAGCGTCACCCCTTGAAGTTCGCTCGTCGTCACCGTCACATCTCCGACCGTCTCTTCCCCGAGTGGTCGCAGCCGAGTGATTTCGACGTTCGCCCCCATGCGCTCAAGTGTTCGTAAAAAGCCGATTCTCGTCTCGTTCAAACAGACGTCGGTCGTCGTCACACGGCTGTTTGGGACGATGGCGGCCCCAGCCCAGAAGAAAGCAGCCGACGACGGGTCGGCTGGCACGTCGACCGTCGCCCCGTCGAGGTGACTTGGCGATAGCCGGATCGTCCGCACGCCATCTTCGTTCGTGATCTCGACGCGTCCACCAAACAGTGGCAACATCCGTTCCGTATGGTCGCGTGACAGCATCGGTTCACGGACAATCGTCGTCCCGTCAGCGCGAAGACCGGCCAATAGGACAGCCGACTTCACTTGCGCGCTCGCGACCGGTAACGTGTAATCGATCCCGCTCAAGCGCCGACCCTTGATCCGAACAGGCGCGAATTCGCCGTCGATGTCGGCCCCCATCTGTCGAAGCGGTTCGGTGATGCGACGCATCGGCCGTTTCGAGAGCGAGTCGTCTCCGACGAGCGTGAACTCACCCGAGTACCCGGAGACGAGACCAGAGAGCAGGCGCATCGTCGTCCCCGAATTCCCGCAGTCAAGCGTGGCCGGAACGACTGACGCGACGCCTTCGATCCGGAGCCGCTCGTCGAGTTCTTCGACGCTTGCCCCGAGACTACGGACCGCATCGATCGTCGAACGGCAATCTGCCCCAAGGAGCGGATTCATGACGACCGTCTCCCCGCTCGCTATCGCACCGAATAAGATCGCGCGGTGCGTGATCGACTTATCACTCGGTACGCGAATCAATCCATTCAACCCCATCAGAACCACCCTTTCAACTGTATGTATGCTTCAGCAAGCCGCTCGGACGGCACCGCCTCAACGGTAGCCGCTTCACCGAGCAACACGAAACGGACTTGTCCATCCCGATTTTTCTTATCGAGCCCCATCACCGTCAAATACGTCTCGAACGGTTTCCATTCAACCGGGCTGACGCGGCGCGCCCGCATCCAAGCGGCGAGCTTACTGGCCCGATCCGTATCCCCTCCGACGAGAAAGGCGTATACCATGCCGTACAGCACCGCCTCCCCGTGCGACAGCCGATACCGTTCGACCGACTCTAAAGCGTGCCCGAACGTATGACCAAAATTGAGCCACGCCCGGACACCGTGTTCCCGTTCGTCTGCCTCGACGACGACACGTTTCACTTCAATCCCGCGCGCAAGCCACATTTCCCAGTCTAGCGCACCACCGGACAACGCCTGAAACAGTTCGTCCTCGAATGAAGCAGCGAGGACGTAACGTGACAAGTAAGCATGTTTAATCAACTCACCGAGCCCGCTCAAGACGTCACGATTGCTCAGCGTCTCGAGACGGGACACGTTATAATGCACACCGATCGGTTGATAAAACGCACCGATCGCATTTTTAGACAACGGGTGGTTGACGGCGACTTTGCCGCCGATCGCTGAATCATGGGCGAGCACCGTCGTCGGTACTTGGATGTAACGGACCCCTCTCATATACACACTCGCGAGAAAACCGGCCAAATCCCCAATCATGCCCCCGCCAAAAGCGACGACGAGCGTGTCGCGGTCACAACGTGCGGTCAACCCGTCTGTCACGAGTTTTTCAACGGTCTCGAGTGATTTCGAGCCGTCACCCGGCGTGACGACCGACCAAACGATCTGCGGATGGATGCCGGCTAGGCGTTGTTTGAACACCTTACCGTGTAGCGCATCCACCGTCCGGTCTGTAATGACCCATACCGTCGAGCAGGCCGTGAAATAATCCACGCGGTCCAACCAGGCGTCGCTGTGTTCAATCGACACGTCATAAGGGACTGATGCGTCAACATGAATCGTCACCACGACCGGATTTCCTCACGATACGACTCGACCCGCGACTGAATTCGTTTGACGGTGTCGTGTCCGAACGTCTCACACAACTCACGCGCGAGTTCGAACGCGACGACCGCCTCGACGACGAGTGACGCAGCCGGGACGGCACAAGCGTCACTTCGTTCGATTTGAGCGAGGAACGGCTGTTTCGTATCGATATCGACCGATTGCAGCGGTTTGTAGAGCGTCGGAATCGGCTTCATCACGGCACTGCAGACGATCGGCATCCCGGTCGTCATCCCTCCTTCAAAACCGCCTAAATGGTTGCTCAGTCTCGTATACCCGGACTCGTCATAGGCGATCGGGTCCATTACTTCCGATCCTGGACGATACGCCATGTCAAATCCATCGCCAAAGGCAACCCCTTTGATGGCGTTGACGCTCATGACGGCGCGGGCGATGGCCGCATCGAGCTTGCGATCATATTGAACGTAAGAACCTAACCCTGGGATGACGCCATGCACTTCGGTGCAGACGACGCCACCGAGCGAATCCCCGGCCGCTTTCGCTTCATCAATCAAACGCATCATCGCTTCACCGGACGTTTCGTCAGTCGTGCGTACAGGTGACGCTTCGATGACGGTCCGAAGTTCTTCGAGTGCTGCGTAGTGCTTCGGCGCGGACTCGATGCCGCCGATCACTTTCACATAGCTGACGAGCGACATGCCGACTGCGTCGAGCAACTGCTTGCTGAGCGCACCGACAGCGACGCGGGCCGCCGTCTCCCGGGCACTCGAACGTTCGAGCACGTCCCGAAGGTCTCGGTGGTCATACTTGAGACCGCCGACAAGGTCAGCATGTCCCGGACGAGGCCGCACGACCCGGCGCTTGATTTCAAACTCGTCGTCGACCGGCTCTGCCTGCATGACGTTCCGCCAATGCGCATGGTCTTTGTTTTCAATCCAAAACGAAACAGGGGCTCCGGTCGTCATCCCATGACGAACCCCAGCCCTCACCTCGATTTTGTCTGATTCAATTTGCATTCGGCGTCCACGGCCGTAGCCCGACTGACGTTTCGCCAACTCGCCGTTGATTGCCTCGACGTCGACGCTTAAGCCGGCCGGGACTCCTTCGATGATGACGGTCAATCCCGGTCCGTGTGACTCTCCCGCTGTCAAATAACGCATATGCGCCACCTCACTCCTCAAATTTTTCGTAGAAGAAACTTTGTTTCATCTTGTATCCGTAACGCTTCGGCTGGAAGATTTGTTCAGTCCCTCCGACGAAGAGGACCCCGCCCGGACGAAGCGAGCGGTGGAACGACTTGTACACTTTCTCTTTCGCCTCTTCCGTAAAGTAAATCAAAACGTTTCGACAGACGATCAAGTCAAAGTTACGTTCGTAGACGTCAGCGAGCAAGTTATGCTTTTTGAACGTCACGAGTTTTTTAATCTCGTCCGAGACAAAATAGTCGTCATCTCGACGGGTGAAATAACGATCTCGAAACTCAGGCGGCAAATCGACGAGCGCCCGTTCATGATACTTGCCTTGTTTCGCTTTTTCGATCACCAAGTCATCTAGGTCAGTTGCTGTGATCGTGAACTGGGCGGGTGACAAATGCTTCGACAATAACATCGCAAGTGAATACGGTTCTTCTCCCGTCGAACAAGCCGCGCTCCAGACCCGGAGTTTCCCTTGGCTTCTGCGAATGAGCTCAGGCAACACGTCCGTCTCGAGCTGTTGCCAGCGGACCGGGTTTCGATAAAACTCGCTGACGTTGATCGTCATCCGGTCTAAAAATTCGTCGTACAAACCTCGGTCTGACTCCATCGCTTTAAAATACTCGATAAATGTGGCGTAGCCCTTCTTCTCGCGGAGCGCGACCATTCGTCTTTTCATTTGTGCTTCTTTGTATAAATTCAAGTCGATTCCAGACTTTAAATAAAACTTTTTTACGAAGATCGCATAATCATTTATCACCAGTTCTAACCTCAATTCTTTCTCTTATCCTAGATCAGGTCGTGCCCGAACATACGAAAGCGCTTTAATGCAAATAGAAAAAGGGACAGGAGGCCCCCGTCCCTTTTATCGTCATCAAACGTGTGATGTTTCAGTGGCGAACCAGAGCGATAATTCTCTCTCGGCACTTTCCACGCTGTCTGAACCATGGATGACGTTTTGTGACATTGTCGAGGCCAGGTCGCCACGAATCGTTCCCGGTTGCGCATCGAGTGGGTTCGTCTTGCCAATCATCAACCGAGACACGGCGACGACGTTCTCGCCTTCCCACTCCATCGCGACGACCGGACCTGACGTCAAAAAGGCGACGAGCTCTCCAAAGAACGGTTTTTCCTTATGTTCCGCATAGTGTGATTCTGCAACCTCAACTGACGGCGTCAGCATTTCGAGACGGTTCAACGTGTACCCTTTTTGCTCAAAACGTGTGATGATTTCCCCAATCAAACCACGTTTCACCCCGTCAGGTTTTACCATTAAAAATGTCTTTTCCATACCCCTAGTCCCCCTAAATCAATGTGTGTACCATGTACTTTATCAGTTTACACGGTCACCTTCATTTTTGAAAGGGGTTACAAGGCGTGAATCACCATTTTCGCTTGCCGATATATTCGGCAATCTCAATCAACGACCGTTTGTCCTGAATGTCCGGCAGTGAATCGAGACGCTGAATCGCCCGGCTCACGTAACGATCGATCGTGCGTTGACTTCGCTCAAGCGTCCCGTTCCGTTGCACTTCGCGGACGAGCGTCCGGGTCATCTCATCGTTCGAGGCGTTCGTGACTTGCTGTAACCGCTCATAAAACACAGGATCTTCTGATGAATAGAAGAGCGGCAATGTTTTATGCCCATGCTTCAAATCCTCACCGACGGGCTTACCGAGTTGAAAACTCTTCGCCGTGAAGTCGAGCAAATCATCCGTCATCTGAAACGCCATCCCGATATCGTAGCCGAACAACCGAAGTTGTTTGACGACGTCAGGTGACGCCCCGGAGACGACGGCCCCGGCCGCGCAACTCGTCTCGATCAAGAGTGCCGTCTTCCGGGCGATCCGGTCCAAGTACCGCTTCGGGGATTGCGCCCAGTCATATTGGTCTTGAATTTGATTGATCTCGCCGATACAGATCAGTTCCATCGTCTCCGCCATGATTTGCATCACTTCCGGGGAATCGACTTCGGACACGAGCCGAATCGCTTCCCCGAACAACGTATTACCGGTATACATGGCGACGCTCTCGTTATAACGTTCCATCACGGTCGGTTTTCCGCGGCGCAGCGTCGCGTCATCGATCACATCATCGTGAACGAGCGACGCCATATGAATCAGCTCGAGGCTGGCCGCAACTTTCGTCAGACGAATATCATTCCCAGTCCCAAATCCGGCACTGAGCAATACGAACGCCGGACGGATCCGCTTCCCCCCGGCATCTAGCAATTGTTTCGATGCGGCTTCGATCACCGGATGTTCCGTGTGGACCCGCGTCGACAAAAACCGATCAATCTGTTCGATTTCTCGGTTCATGTGGCGATAAAGTCGCTTTAAAGACATCGTTCACCACTTCTTTCCTAGGTGCATGGCGCACGCACCACCGGAAAACGCCTTGACTTCGACTTGCTCGAACCCGGCTTCTTCAAACATGCGCTTTAACGTCAACCGGTCGGGGAACTGATCCGTCGATTCTTGCAGCCACTTGTATTGATCATACGACCCGGCAAACACTTTGCCGAATAGCGGCATGACTGAACCAAAGTAAAATTTATAGAGCCCGCTGAATAGTGGTGCCGTCGGTTGGCTCGTCTCGAGACAGACCACGGTCCCGCCCGGTTTTAAGACGCGGTGCATCTCCCGGAGGACCGTCATATAATCAGGTACGTTCCGAAGGCCAAATCCGATCGTCACATAGTCGAATGAATGATCTCCGAACGGCAACTCCATCGCGTTCCCGTGAATGAGTTCGATCATCGGATAATCAGCCACTTTCTCGTGTCCGACAGCAAGCATATTTTCAGAAAAATCGAGTCCTTTGACGACCCCGGTGTTTCCGGCCGCCTCGGCGAGTTGAATCGTCCAATCGGCCGTCCCGCAGCAAACGTCCAAACATTTCGCGCCCGGGAACACTTGCATGCGCCGCATTGTCGCTCTGCGCCACCATTTATGCAGACGGAAACTGATGATCGAGTTCATCGTATCGTAGCTTGGCGAGATCGTTTGAAATACTTCATATACTTTTTGCTCTTTCTCTTTCTGTTGCAACACGTAACACCCTTTCCGTTCTAAGCGACAGCATGCTCGAGTAGTGTCGATAGCTGTTCTCTTTTTTCTTGGCGCAGTTCTGTTGCCTTCTGTCCGATGATTTCTTTCCCGTACGATGTCAAATAAGATTGACCTAGCAGTTCGGAAAACGTTTTGATTAATCCGAAGTTCGCTTCCATCCACGTCACAACAGCGACGTCCGTCCCCAAGGCGAGTGTGCACTTCGCGCCATTCACAAGCTGCACGGTTCGACCGAAACGGTTGCTATAGTCCGCTGGAAACATCGCCAATATTTTATAAAATTGAGCCGAGGCGTAATCTCCGGCGAGCACTTTAAGTTGCCGTTCAAGGGACCCGTTCGGGCACTCCTTCACTTGATCGTGCAGCTCGAGTGCTTGATGGGCAAAATAAGTCGCAAGCACGAGCTGTCGATGTTGATGCGATTCGAGTTCAATCATGTCGATCATCCAACGAAGTAAAGGCATGTCGACTGCGGGTACAATCTCGTGTCTCGTCAAATACGGATGAGTCATACGTTGTTCGATTTGACGAGCAAGGTCGGTGACAACGCTTTCGTTTGTCAACTGTTCCATGCTATCCCCCCTCGTCCTCTTCGTTGTCATTCTGACATAGTATAGCACATTTTTGTCACATTCACGCCATGTGAACTTGCTTTCAACTACAAAAAAAGCCGCCTCTCGGCGACTTATGTATTGCTCATTATTTGACCGCATCTTTAAGCGCTTTACCTGCTTTGAAGGCAGGAACTTTGCTTGCAGGGATTTCGATATCTTCTTTCGTACGTGGGTTGCGACCTTTACGGGCAGCACGTTCACGAACTTCAAAAGTACCAAAACCGATCAATTGAATTTTCTCACCGCTTTGGAGTGCTTCAGTGATTGATTCAAACGTTGCTTCTACGATTTTCGTTGCGTCTTTTTTAGACACATCTGCTTTCTCGACAACTGCGTTGATCAATTCAGTTTTGTTCATCACGATTCACCTCCTCTCACAGAGAGTTTACGGGATTAATCATATCGTACAAACGTTGATATGACAACATTTTTTAAGCGAAAAGGTCAGAAGCGGACACCTTGCTCGACTCAATTGTTTAAAAACTCGACCTCACCTTGATCATTAATCGTATACCCTTGCGAATAAGCCGGGGCGAACGGTGCGTCATCGTAGAGCAAATAACGAATATCCTCTCCTACTTTCGGCTCTGCATCCGTATTCTCAAGCGCGGCTTCGATATCAGCCCGGTAATCGACGAACAATTGACCAGTCCCATCCACATAGATCGGCAACTCGTTTTCTGTGTATGGGCTCGGGATGAACGGTTCTTCGGAGACGAAAACGAGGTCGTAATCGATCGTAAACTGATTCTTGCCGAGCGATCCTTTGAACGGATATTTCCCTTCTTTGACTCGGAACGAGTTGATATTCGTCTGCAGTTGTTGGAGGCGCTCGGTCACCCGCAAGTCAATCAGTTTGACCGTCGGCTCTGTCTCGGCGTCGACAAGGACGTATAAGAACAAGCCGCCCCCTTCGAAGCTGTTTGCCGGCGGGTCTGCCAAATAACCAGGGACGAGGCGGCTAAACTCGATCGGGTAACGTTCCATCAGCGGCGTCTCGGCCGGCTTTGTTTTGATCGGTAAGACACCGGTCGTCTCTTTGAACGAGTCGACCGCCGTCTGGACCGATTGCAACTGGTCCTCATACGGCACGTTGTCGACTCGGTTTGTTTCCGGGAACATGCAGCCGGCGAGCAGCGTCGCCGCTGCCAAACTGACGACTAAAAACATTCGTTTCACGGTTTACCCTCCTGTCGGTCCAGAAGCGACCACATAAATCATAATGATCGTTCCGAATAGAAAAATCACGAATGCGACGACTCGAATGAGCACCGCAAACCAGCCTGAAAGTTTCGTGTGGCTGACTGCCACCATGAGCGCAGCGACGGCAAATGCCCCAATCCCCGCAAATGAAATCCACATCTTGATGAGTGACGGTGTCACGTCTATCCCCTCGACTTTCTCTATAAATCTTACTCCGTAATTTAGTGTAGCAAAAAAAACAAAGGAACTGAACGAAAACGTCAGTTCCTTTGTTCTTCATCGCCCTCAAAATGGAAAACTTCTTCCATTTCATGTTTTTGCGGGCGTCTCATCAACTTTTTCACTTCATCGTGCGGACTTTTTCCTTCGAACAGCACGTTGTAGAGCGCTTCCGTGATCGGCATGTCGACGCCGGCTTCGCGGGCAAGTGTATGCGCCGCTTCACAGGCACGCACACCTTCGACGACCATACCCATCTGATCGAGTACGTCTTCAAGCTTCTCTCCACGTCCGATGGCGTTACCAGCTCGCCAGTTTCGGCTGTGCTGTGACGTCGCGGTCACGATCAGATCACCGATCCCGGTCAAGCCCGAGAACGATGCCGGGTTGGCGCCGAGTTTGACACCGAGCCGGGCGATCTCGACGATGCCACGCGTCATGAGGGCAGCTTTCGCATTGTCGCCGTATCCGAGCCCGTCCGTCATCCCGGCGGCGAGGGCGATAATGTTTTTAAGCGCGCCCCCGTATTCCGCTCCGATGACGTCAGAGTTCAAATAGACTCGGAACTGATCGTTTGTGAGCAGTTCTTGAATCTCATCAGCGACAAATAAATCCTCACACGCGATCGTGATCGTCGTCGGTTTGCGGACGGCCACTTCCTCGGCGTGGGTCGGGCCCGTCAAAACACCGATGGCTCGACGTTTTGACGGATCGATCTCTTCAGCGATGATCTCAGACAACCGCTTATGCGTCTTCGGTTCGATCCCTTTTGCGGCATGAACGATCGTGACCGGTTCCGTGAGCAGATCGTTCACTTCACGGGAAACCGGACGAATCGCCGAGCTCGGGACGACGAGGAAAATAATCGAGCGACCGAGAACCGCCTCTTTCAAATCGGTCGTTGCCCGGATCGACGCCGGAAGCGGCACATCTTTCAAGTAAGTCGAATTCGTATGCGACGTGTTGATCTCATGGACGTGATCTTCCTCACGTCCGTAGAGCATGACGTCGTGTCCATTGTCAGCGAGGACGAGCGATAATGCCGTTCCCCAGCTTCCTGCACCAATGACAGCTACTTTTGCCATATGAGGCACCCCCATTACTAGTTTTTCTGACGAGCCACGATGTGAATCGGTGTACCAGTAAAGTCAAACGCGCGGCGAATCTGGTTATCTAGATAACGTTTGTACGAGAAGTGAAGCAACTCGGGATCGTTGACGAACAACACGAACGTCGGTGGCTCGATCGCCACTTGCGTCGCATAGTTGATCTTGAGTCGTTGTCCTTTGTCCGTTGGTGTCGGGTTCATCGCGACCGCGTCGACGATGACATCGTTCAACACGCTCGTCGAAATACGCTGACGGTGTGATTCGGCAACTTGATTGATGACAGGCAGAAGCGTCTGCAACCGTTTCGACGTGAGTGCCGATAAGAATACGATTGGCGCATAGTCGAGGAACAGGAATTCCTTGCGGATCTTCTCTTCCATCTTCTTCATCGTCTTGTCGTCTTTCTCGACAGCGTCCCATTTGTTGACGACGAGCACGATCGCTTTCCCTGCTTCGTGGGCAAGTCCTGCGACGCGTTTGTCTTGCTCGATGATGCCTTCTTCACCGTCGATGACGACAAGGACGACGTTCGAGCGTTCAATCGCCTTTTGGGCACGCATGACACTATAACGTTCTGTCGATTCATATACTTTGCCGCGCTTACGCATACCGGCCGTGTCGATGATGACGTACTCTTGACCGTCACGTGTGAACGGTGTATCGATCGCATCGCGCGTCGTTCCGGCGATCGCCGAGACGATGACACGCTCTTCACCGAGAATCGCGTTCGTCAAACTCGATTTCCCGACGTTCGGGCGACCGATGAGCGAGAACTGAATGACATCTTCGTTGTATTCGTAATCGTCTTTGTCCGGCGCGAGTTCGAGGACACGATCTAACAGATCGCCAAGACCGAGCCCGTGTGTTCCCGAGATCGGGAACGGGTCGCCAAACCCGAGCGAGTAGAACTCATACATGAGCTCACGCATCTCGAAGTTATCGACTTTGTTGACGGCTAGCACGATCGGCTTGTTCGAACGGAACAACAAGTTCGCGACTTCTTCATCCGCTGCCGTGATCCCTTCACGACCGTTTACCATGAAGACGATGACGTCCGCCTCATCGATTGCGAGTTCGGCTTGATGACGCATCTGAACGAGAAGCGGCTCATCGCCGACCTCGATCCCGCCTGTGTCGATCAAATGAAACTTTCGGTTCAACCACTCACCCGTACCGTAAATACGGTCGCGTGTAACTCCCGGTTTGTCATCGACGATCGATACGCGATCACCGATGATCCGGTTGAAAATCGTGGATTTCCCAATATTCGGGCGGCCTACGATGGCCACTGCTGGAATTCCCATATAAACACCTCTTTAACTTTCATTCAAAAAATTATCGTTCTTATTTGCAACTGTACAATTATAGCACAGTCGAATATTAGTGACTATACAAAAAGAAGCGGGAGTATGACTCCCGCTTGAAGGACCGTCTTATTTAGAATCGTCCGAGGCGTTTTCACCTGTCAGTTCAGATACAGAGAATCCGCCTTGATCGCTATATTCGTCAAGCAGCGACTGCTCTTCATCATCGCGTGAACCGTCTTCTGATTCGAGTGCACGCATCGACAATGAGATTTTCTTCTCATCGAGATGGACGTCGAGCACTTTCACTTTCACTTCTTGTCCTTCAGACAAGACTTCAGATGGCGTCGCGATGTGTCGGTTCGCAATCTGAGAAATATGGAGCAACCCTTCGACTTGCGGCGCGACTTCGACGAACGCACCAAACGTGACGATGCGTTTGACTTTCCCCGCGATCACGTCCCCAGGTTGAATCTTGCCTTCAACCGATTCCCACGGTCCCGGTTGCGTCTCTTTGATCGACAATTTCACTTTTTCATTGTCGAGGTCAAGACCAAGTACTTTCACTTTCACTTTGTCACCTTCTGTGACGACATCACTCGGTTTTTCAACACGACTATGAGCCATCTCAGAAATATGGACGAGACCGTCGACGCCGCCGATATCGACGAACGCACCAAAGTCAGTTAGACGTTGGACGGTTCCTTCGATAATTTGACCGACTTCGAGCGATTCAAGCGTTTCCGCCTTCTTCGCACTCATCTCTGCCTCTGCCACTGCTTTATGCGACAAGATGACGCGGTTTTTTTCACGATCCATCTCGACGACTTTAACTGTAATCGGCTTGTGCAAGTATGATGAGAAATCTTCGACGAAGTGGTTTTCTACGAGTGAAGCCGGGATAAAGCCGCGGATGCCGATATCGACGACAAGACCGCCTTTGACCTTATCTTTCACCATGACTTCAAATACTTCGCCCGATTCGAATTTTTCAACGATTTGATCCCAAGCTGCCTCGGCATCTACGTCTTTCTTCGATACGACAACCTCTTCATCCGTGACCTTTTTCACTTTGACACGGATTTCGTCGTTGACATGGAGTGATTCGTTTAAATCGTCTAAATGCATGCTTGATACTTCGCTGATTGGCAAAATCGCCTCGGTTTTGTAACCGATATCAATTAACGCTTGCTTGTCCTCGATTTTGACGACGATACCGGTCACGATTTGACCTCGATTAATTTCAAAATCAGGCATATCTTTCATTTCTTCGACCATTCCAACACTACCCCCTCACGATGAGTACAAAAAGGAGCGCCCTAAGGCGCTTAACACCTAGTATAAACTTCTTATAATTCGACAGATTTGTCAAGGTGTTATCAGGTTTGTTCCTCTCATTGCAACAGATTAAACCTGAAATTAGCGAACGTTCTGTGAATGGGTCATGTACAGTTCGGCGATTGTCGCCATGATCAAATCGGCGGCATCTTGGGCACTCGCTTTGTCCGCTTTCAGTTGCGAGAAGTCGACCGGTTTGCCGATGACGACCTTCAACTTCGAACGGAACTTGTATTTACCGATGATCGCGATCGGAAGGACGGCAGCGTTTGAACGGAGGGCGAAAAAACCGACACCAGCCTGCGCCTTACCGAGCGATCCGTCTTTCGAACGGGTCCCTTCCGGAAAGATCGAGATGACCTCGTCCTCTTTCAACTTCTGAAGAACAGTACGTAGCGCTTGACGGTCTCCTTCCCCGCGTGACACCGGGATTTGCCCGGAGCGTGTCAAAATCCGTTTTAAAACCGGGACATCGAACAGCTCTTTTTTTGCAAAAAAACGAATTGGCCGTTGCTTCGGCACGGCACTGGCCAACAAGACGGGGTCCCAGTTCGACTGGTGGTTCGAACAGACGATGATCGAGCCGTCCTCAGGTACATTCTCACGACCGACATACTCGACGCGGAAGCTGAGCAGACGCATGATTCGAACGACGCCGACCGTTAACCGATACATCCCGAACGGGCCGTTATTGAGCGGCTTCATCGTCCGACCACCTGTTCCATGAGCTGTTCAACAGCCGTGACGACACCATCGATCGACAAATGGGTCGTGTCGAGGAAGTGGGCGTCATCCGCTTGACGGAGTGGAGCGACGACGCGCTCCGAGTCCCGCTTATCACGCAAGGCGATCTCTTGTTTCAATTGTTCGAAATCGCTCGGAAGACCTTTTGACACGTTCTCCTCGTGGCGACGACGGGCACGTTCCTCGACGGTCGCGGTCATGAACACTTTCAAGTCTGCCTCAGGCAATACGTGCGTCCCGATGTCGCGGCCGTCCATGACGATGCCGCCGTCCCGAGCCAAGTCACGTTGTAAATCCATAAGTGCGTCCCGGACCTCAGGCTGCCTTGCGACGAAACTGACGTTGTTCGTCACTTCACTCGTCCGAATGACTTCGGTCACTTCCTCGTCGCCGTCAAACACGCGTTGCCCGCTCTCGCTCGGGACGAGACGTAACTCCATCTTGCCGATCATCTCAGCGAGGGCAGGGCCGTCTTCTAATCCGACGTGCTGCTCGAGCGCGCGATATGTGACAGCCCGGTAGATTGCCCCGGTATCGATGTACACGTAACCTAACTTTTTAGCGAGCGTTTTAGCGATCGTGCTCTTGCCGGCTCCTGCCGGCCCATCTAATGCGATTTGTAGCGGTTTAGTCATAAAAATTGGGTATCGGCTCATTCCGATACCCACCTCCTCTCGGTCGTTTGTTCCGAGAACATCATACCAGTTTTTTAACGTGAAGAAAATACGGAGCCGGTCCGTTTTCTGGCTTCGAGCTGGGCCCGGAAACAATAACGTAAAATCGTCTCCTGGTCACGAGGCGTCAAGTCCTCAAAACAAAGTGACAGCTCGTGCTTTACGGCCTGCTCTTGAACCCGGACGAGACGGCTCTTGACGCGGAACGTCTGGGGCGTTCCTCGCTCGTCCTCGATCCGGAATACGACGATGACCGACTCATCGACGTCGACCGGCGAACGGTTCGCCACGACACGCATCCCGCCGGCCGACACGTCAAGTGACGTCGTCTCGAATGACGGAAACGCTTCGCCGTCTGCCGCGAGCACCGTCACGTTGATCATCTCCGGCACGCGCAAGTACTCGCGACGTTGGACCCGCTTGATTTTTTTCTCATCCGGCAAGTTAAACGCATAGCGAAGCGTCAGCTGGGCGTCACTGATCCGTTTCGTGACGACTGAATCGAAAGCGTACAGTTGATCTTCGCCTTTGAAAAAGTACAATCGCATCGGTTCATCCTCATGCAAAAAAAACGTCTTTAACGTCGCAATCTCGCTCGGAGATTCGATCCAGACGACACCACCGTTAATGGCAGCGATTTTCGTCTTCCCTTCGTTTCTCCCTTCAACTTCAACTCGTAACTCTTGACCAACTTTTAACATGAACCCGTTCCCCTTTTATCTATTTGTATTGACGACGATTTGATCGATTTGCAGTGCGGACGAGCAAGAGCGCGACCATCCATAGAATGACGATATAGAGGACGGCCGGCATCTTATCCGTCGATTCAACGAGTAAGATATAGTCAAACATTCCGTGCAGCAACGTTGCCGACATGACAGCGGTGAACAGCCAAAACCGTTCATGCGCGGAGTGTTTGGCCCGACCGAGACAAAAGCCCATCGCCACGGCGAAGAGCGCATGGCCGCTCACCGGCAAGACAGCTCGCCAAATCGCAATCTCGAGCGAGTCATAAACCCACAAGTATAGAAAATTCTCCAACGTGGCAAAGCCGAGTGAACAGGCGACCGCATAGAGAATCCCGTCGTAGTAATCATCAAAAACTTTATGTATGTATATTGTATAATAGATCATGAACCATTTAAAAAATTCTTCTAATAGAGCGGTGGCGACGAACGCTTGCCAAAACGGGCCGACAAGGACCCCTTCTTCCACAAACGCATATTGGACGAACATGATCGGAAAGACAAGAATGGCACCGGCGACAAACGAACGAATCACATAGCCGAGCGGTTCCGCTTCCAACTCATGCCGTAAATAGAAGTAGGAAAGAAGGGCGAATCCTGGCGCAACCGCAGACAAGGCGATTGCTATCATGATGCATCTCTCCTTTCTATCGTTAAGCATACACTGAATAAGCCGAAAGAAAAAGTAGCTAACGCCTAGAAAATGGAAGAAAAGGACAAAAAAAGTTGGAGGTCGACTATGAATCATCTATTACTCATCCATACCGGCGGCACGATCGCGATGTCGCAGACCGGTTCGGGCCACGTCTCACCAAGTGAGGTCAATCCGATTGACGCGACGTTGCCGAAAGCGACCGACATCGCAAAAATTACGACGAAGCACTTCTCAAACATTCCGTCTCCTCATATGACGCCCGAGAAGATGCTCGAGCTCGCCCAGTTCATCGCGCAGCAGTTGACGCAAGACACGTACGACGGCGTCGTCATCACCCACGGGACTGACACGCTCGAGGAGACAGCGTACTTCCTGCAGATCACGCTCGGTGCCCCCGTGCCGATCGTCTTGACGGGAGCGATGCGCTCGTCGAACGAGATCGGATCGGACGGCGAGTTCAATCTTATAACGGCGCTCCGGGTCGCAAGGAGCGAAGCCGCACGGGGCAAAGGGGTGCTCGTCGTCTTCAACGGCGAGATCCACTCGGCGTTCAACGTCACGAAGACGCACACCTCTTCCGTCGACACGTTCAAATCGGTCCACTTCGGAAACGTCGGGATGGTGACGAAGGACCACGTCCTCATCTACAGCCAACCGACAACGAGACAGCCGAAGATGATTCCAGCGATCACGAAACGGGTCGCCGTGTTGAAAGTTGTCGCCGGCATGGAACCCGACTTGCTAGAAGCCGTGCTCGACCTCGGCTACGACGGGCTCGTCCTCGAAGTGCTCGGTCAAGGAAACGTTCCACCGTCAATCGTCCCGGCACTCGAACGACTCGTCGACCACATCCCGGTCGTCATCGTCAGCCGCTGTTTTAACGGTATCGTTCAAGACGTGTACGGATATGAGGGCGGCGGTAAACAACTGAAAGAGATGGGTATCATCTTCTCGAACGGTCTCAATTCGCAAAAAGCACGGCTCCGTCTTCTCGTCGAGCTCGAATCAGGCTCGTCGCAACCGGTCATGGAACACAGCTTCAGCTTCCAGCAGTGACTTGCCATCTCAGCCTTCGTTCCATACAATGAGGGATGAGGTGATTTCATTGGACAAACACGCGATCATTGTCGGTGCCGGCCCGTGCGGCCTGTCGGCGGCAATCGAATTAGAACGGGTCGGTATCTCGTGCACAATCATCGAACGAGGCAACATCGTCGATGCGATTTACCGCTATCCGACCCATCAGACGTTTTTCTCATCAGCCACTTTGCTTGAAATCGGGGACATCCCGTTCATCTGTAAAGACTTAAAACCACATCGCCAAGACGCGCTCGTCTATTATCGTGAAGTCGTGAGCCGGACCGGGCTTGTCGTCAAACCGTTCGAGACGGTCGAATCGGTCGACCGTCGTGCCGACAAATTCATCGTCCGGTCCCGTCACGACCGCCACGGCGTCACAGAACGCCTTGCCGACTTCGTCGTTCTCGCGACCGGGTATTACGGACGACCCCGCAAGTTAGACGTCCCGGGAGAAGAACTCCCGCACGTGACCCATTATTTCAAAGAAGCACATCCGTTTTATCGGCAACACGTCACCGTCATCGGCGGAAAGAACTCGGCGGTCGATGCGGCCATCGAACTCGAGAAAGCCGGGGCATACGTCACGGTGCTCTACCGCGGTGACGGCTATAGCCCATCGGTCAAACCGTGGGTACTACCCGCTTTCGACTCCCTCGTTCGTCATGAAAAAGTACGTCTTGAGCTCGAGGCCGAAATCATTCGCATCGAACAGGACCATGTCGTCTATCGACAACACGGCGAAGAGAAACGGGTCGCAACGGACCACGTCCTCGCCATGACCGGTTACTTGCCTGACCACGGGCTGTTATCGGCAGCCGGTGTGCTCGTCGACGACGAGACCGGCGTCCCGCAGTTTGACGAGGCGACGTATGAGACGAACGTCGATAACCTGTTCATCGCCGGCGTCGTCGCGGCCGGAAACGATGCCAACAAAATCTTCATCGAAAACGGCCGTTTCCACGGCCAAGCGATCGCCGAAGCGCTTCGGGAGCGCATCGGTGTGACATCGTCATAAACTTGTTCAACTAAAATGAGGAAGGACCCGCAGCCGGGTCCTTCCTCATTTTGCGATGTTCATCGGCAAGTCGCTATCATACCCAGCCACGGAAGCGCGAGGCCTCCGCCATTTTACGGACACCGACCATATAGGCAGCGAGACGCATGTCGACTTTCCGGGCTGATGACGTGTTGTATACCGTATTGAACGAATGGACGAGCACTTTTTCAAGCTTCGTTTCGACTTCTTCTTCCGTCCAATAGTAGCCTTGGTTGTTTTGGACCCATTCGAAGTAAGAGACTGTCACGCCGCCGCTTGAAGCGAGAACGTCAGGGACGAGCAAGATGCCGCGTTCTGTCAAAATACGCGTCGCTTCGTTCGTCGTCGGTCCGTTCGCCGCCTCGACGATGATCGACGCTTTGATGTTATCGGCGTTATCTTCAGTGATCTGGTTCTCGATTGCGGCCGGGACTAAAATATCACAGTCGAGCTCGAGCATCTCTTTGTTCGAAATCGTGTTCTTGAACAGTGTCGAGATCGTCCCGAACGAGTCGCGTCGATCGAGCAAGTATGGGATGTCGAGTCCGTTCTCATCATGGATCGCGCCATATGCGTCACTTACAGCGATGACTTTCGCTCCCACATCGTGCATGAACTTCGATAAGAAGCTGCCGGCGTTACCAAATCCTTGGACGACGACGCGCGCGCCTTTCAACTCGATCCCCCGGCGAAGCGCTGCCTCCCGGATCATGATGGCGACACCTTTTGCCGTCGCCGTCTCGCGACCGTGTGAACCACCGAGTACGAGCGGCTTACCGGTGATGAAGCCCGGTGAGTTGAATTCATCGATACGGCTGTACTCATCCATCATCCATGCCATGATCTGCGAGTTCGTAAACACATCAGGCGCCGGGATATCTTTGGTCGGACCTACGATTTGGCTGATCGCCCGGACGTAGCCGCGGCTCAACCGTTCGATTTCACGGAAACTCATCTCACGCGGATCGCAAACGATGCCCCCTTTACCGCCACCGTAAGGAAGATCGACGATCCCAGCCTTCAAGCTCATCCATATCGACAGCGCCTTGACTTCTACTTCCGTCACGCTCGGGTGGAAGCGAATCCCACCTTTCGTCGGGCCGACGGCATCGTTATGTTGCGCCCGATAGCCAGTGAAGATCTTCGTCGAACCGTCGTCCATGCGGACAGGGATACGCACGGTCAACATCCGAAGCGGCTCTTTCAACAGCTCGTACATCTCTTCTGGATAACCGAGTTTCTCGAGCGCCTCGTGGACAACTTCCTGTGTCGATTCAAGGATGTTTTTTCGTTTTTGATGACCTTTTTCTTGATCCGTAATCATGAAGGTTTCCTCCCCTAAATTGTCAATTCTCCCCCAAGAATCAACCTCGTATTCGTTTAAAAGTATAGCCGATAAGCAAGCATTTTGAAAGGGTTTTACAAAAATAATGAAAGCGTTTTCCAAAAAGCGGAGAAGGGGAATCCCTTCTTATTTCTCTAAGGCGAGCGCGATGAAACGCTCTAGCAATTCACCGTAAGAAATACCGGCGACGTTCGCACTGTCCGGGAACAGACTGAGCGGCGTCATCCCCGGGAGCGTGTTCGTCTCGAGGATGTAGGCCAATCCTTGCTCCGACACTAAGAAGTCAGAGCGTGAATAGCCGCTGCAGCCAAGGGCACGGTGCGCCTCAATCGCGGCCGCTTGCACTTCTTTCGTCAACGCCTCCGGCAATTCCGCCGGACAGACGTGAATTGACCCGCCTTCCGAATACTTAGACTCGTAGTCGTAAAATTCATTCTTCGGGATGATCTCGATGACCGGGAGGGCGTGCTCGTTCCCACGGTTGCCGAGCACCGGAACGGTCAGCTCACGACCTTTGATGTACTGTTCGACCAACACGGCCGTATCACATTGGAACGCCTTATCGATGCCCGCGCGTAGCATCGACTCGTCGGTCGCAATCGTCAGTCCGTTCGAAGATCCCTCTTGCGCCGGTTTGACGACACAAGGAAACTCGCCGCCCCATTCAGCCACTTTCAAATCGAGGTCATCCCCTGCTTGGACGAGGACGTCACGGGCGACACGAATACCTGAAGCGGCGAAAATGATTTTCGCGCGTGCCTTGTCCATCGCGAGAGCCGAAGCCAAGACGCCCGACCCTGTATAAGGGAGCTGCGCCATCTCGAGGAGCGACTGGACGCGACCGTCTTCTCCATACTTGCCGTGCAGGGCACTGACGACGACGTCTGCTTGAAGCGTCAATAACTCTTCAGCCCGATCCGGGTGAAAATCGATAGCCACGACTTCATGACCCCGTGTCTCTAACGCTTCGATCATACCTTTACCACTCGTAAGCGACACTTCACGCTCACCCGATACTCCACCATATAAAACAGCGACTTTCATTATATCTCTCCTTCAGCTAACTTCTCAAAAATTCAAGTTTTATCATACCATGTGTCAGCTGAAAACAATAGAAACAGAATAGTAAAAAAGCCGTACTTACGCGAACGTATCGTACAGCTGTTTCACTGCTTGTTCAGTTTGGATGGTCTTCCCGTACTCCATCATGAGATACGGGCTGACGGTCGTCGTTTTGCCATATTCAGACAGGATGGCGGCGAGCCGCTCCTCGACTTGCGGTTTGAGAACTTCCACAAAATGTAAGTAGTAGCGGCCGTCATAATGATAGAGTGCCCCACCTTGGTCGGTATCTTGCATATGCGGAAACGCGCGAATCGACGCATTGATCACGTCTTCAATATCGTCAAACTGATAAATCAAATGGTGGATCACATCGATCGTCAACCGAATCTCGACTTGTTCTTGATCCGACTCCGCGACGACCGCATCGACTTTTTGAACATCGATGACGAGTCCATCGCGTGGAAACATCGTCACATTCAAGTCGACAGCACCTTGCGGCATGAACCCATATTCGGCCTCGGCCGTTTCAAGCAATTCCCGCCATAGTTCTTGACCGCTCTCTCCGACAATCGTATCGATGGCGATCCCTCGAATCGATAAGTCGCTCGCAGTCAAGTATACCCTCAAATGTTCTTTTGTCTGTTTTTCAAATCTCAAACGAAAACCTCCAAAGAAAAATCATTCTACTTAATAAGCTACTCCCGTTTTGTCGACCTGTCAAATGGTTGACAACCACTCGTTCCAAGCGTCAGGCGTATCTCCTAGAAACGCTCCTTCAAATTGCGACGCTTGTTGACTGACGGCGTATCCACCCGCACCGATGACGAGGTCCGGGTGCTCCGCTTGAATGTAACGCATCGCTTCTTGAAGATTGGCAATGTGCTCAGTCAACGTACACGAAAAGATTAAACATTTCGCATCGATATCATGGAGCGCTGTGCTCAAATCCTCTTTCGGGAACCCCGATCCGAGGAAAATGACGTCAAAGCCGTATTGTCTTAAATAGAGCGTCACGAACAAAAGGCCAATTTCATGCATCTCACCTGGGGCACAGACGCAAATGATCCGGGGCAAAAATGGATTCATCGGCATTTGAAGAGACAGCGTCGACAAGCGGGCTCGGAAAAAGGACGTCGCAAAGTGTTCGTGCGCGATCGTGATCGTCCCATTTTCCCAGCGTGTGCCGATATCCATCAGCAAAGGGCTAATGATATCTTTCGTCACTTTTTCAAAACTGAACGTGTTGAAGGCACGATTAATCAAATCGTGCGCTTTCCGTTCATCAAATTTGAGCAGCGCGTCCATTAATCCATCCTTCAATTCTTCGTCGTAGAGACGAGCAGGCTTTGGCTTCGGTGCCTCATGAAGTTGCTGAATCGCTTGCGAGACGGTCAACCCTTCGCGTTGTTTTTCAACGACCCATTTGATTTTTTCGACGTCTTGGTCGGAATACAATCGGTGACCTGAATCGGTCCGGCTCGGCTCGATAAACTGATAACGACGCTCCCAAGCCCGAATCGTCGTCGGGTTCACACCGGTCAATGACGCGACCGTCTTGATGGAGTACTTCGGCATAGCAGCCCTCCTCTCCTACAGGTTCTTCCCTTTCAGTATAGACCCATCATTTCAGCTTTACCTGTTTTATTGTGCAAATCTGTGAGAAACAGGTGTGACTTTTCCAATTCAAGTAAACCTCGCGAACATGTTGAAACAAAATAAAAAAATACGGCGTCTCCACCGTATCATCAGAAAAATAATGTATGACGTCCTATATATAAAAATGCGAGGATAATCGCAAACATCGTCAAAGTCAGCATCATAGCCAGCGGTCGTTTCAACCAATTATCATTTAATTTTTCTTTCCGCTCGTGCTCTTGCCGTTCCGACCGAGACGGCAACGTGTCCACGACTTTTTCACGAAGAGAATCTGCTTGGTTTCGATGTCGCAACGTGTGCCCTCCTTTACCTTTTTTATCATTTTACTATGATATCAATCAAAGGAAAAGATGCGCGCCAACCGATGTTTCCAATCTGTCACATTTTTAGACACAACTTGAACCGACGGCGGGAATGAAATCTCACCACAGACGTCACAGCAATCGGCTTGTTTGACCGGTTGCTCCGAAAAGTAATTCAGCAAGTAATCGCGCCGGCACTTCTTGATGAGCGCGTAGTCAATCATTTGGCCGAGCTGGCGGTACCGGGCCCGCTTTCTCTCTTTTACCCAATCGACCGCATCGGCAAGCGTGCGTTCGGCGAGCATTTGGTTTAGCAAGCCCCATACCGGATCTTCCTCGTTCATCTTCAACAGCCGCGGTAATTGCGACAAGCTCGTTCCGTTGTCCCGTTCTAGATAAGCCACGCGGATGTCTTTATCTTTCGGGTACTGTTGATCGATTAAAAACTGTTGGATCCGTTCATCCCCTTCGGCATACAGTAAGACGGCAAACGCCGGTTCGCCGTCCCGGCCGGCCCGGCCGATTTCTTGCATGTACGCCTCGAGCGTCGCCGGCAGTTGGAAATGGATGACAGAGCGCACGTTATCTTTGTTGACGCCCATCCCGAACGCACTCGTACATACCATGATCGCAACTTCATCGCGTAAAAATTGCGATTGAACGAGGCGCCGATCCTCGGTCGACATCCCGCCATGATAAAACAAGGCGTCATCGAGTTGAAGCGCGAGCGCTTCAGCTTCCCGTCGTGTCGCCGTATAGATGACGGCCGGTGTCGGCATTTCTCGAACGAGTTCGATCAGTCGCGGCATCTTTTGTTCCGTCTCGAGCCGTTCGACGATGAGACGGATCTCAGGTCGATTGGCCGAATGGACGAACTGGGACGGCGAGAATAAAGCTAATTTCTCGATAATATCCCGTTTCACGTTTTCCGGGGCCGTCGCCGTGACGGCCATGCATTGCGGGCTTCCGAGTTGTTTACGGAGCTCCCCGAGCCGTGCGTATTCCGGCCTGAATTCGTGACCCCATTGCGAGATACAGTGCGCTTCATCGATGACGAGCATTTGAATCGGAGTCCTTGCGAGCGCCCGGGTCACGTGCGGCACAGCGAGCTGTTCGGGAGATAGGTATAAGAACCGATAGCGCTTCAAATGATTCAGTATGTCTTGCTTCTCTTCTAACGTCTCCATCGACGTCAGTCTCGCCACGCCACGCTCGCCGCGCTCCCGAATATGGAGCATTTGGTCTTCGATCAACGACAAGAGCGGTGAGACGATAATCGTCAAGCCTTCATTCTTTAAATACGACGGGAGTTGGAACGTCAATGATTTCCCGGCACCCGTCGGCATGATCGCCAACACGTCCTGCCCTTCGGCGACCGCTTCGATGACGTCACGCTGTCCGGGACGAAACGTCTCGTGACCGAACACACGCTTCAACGTTTTTTCATACAAATGTCTCACCTCGTTTCAATCTCGCGAACACTAACCGAATTTGGAAGTAACTGAGATTGTCGGTTTTCTCGAAGATCGGCTTTAGCGCCCAGCTGTCTTCTTCCCGTAACCGTTCGACTTCGGCAATCGCGTCGGCTGGCACGAATTGATCGAGCGGGAAGTCGTCCAAATACATCGCCATCTCGACGACGTGGTCTTCGATCGTGCTCGTGCGCAGGCGCCTGATCGATTGTACTTGCGCGAACGTGCGACCGGCCGAAAACAAATCGAACGATTCACGCGCCGATAACGTCATCCGCTCATCCGACAATCCGTGGGCAAACCCTAGTATTTTAGCATCTCGCGGCACAGTCCGTAACAGCGCGTTCCATCCGGCCAAGAAATAAAGCCGTGCCGTCCGAGCATCGACGTCAAGGAGCGTCGCGATCTGTTCATACGTGTATCCCGTCTCGAACGCCCCGGTGAAACGATAGACGACTGCCGTCGCATATGGATCACCGACCGTTTCAAGCGCTGTTTCGAGTTCTTGATGAAACGAGGCGATCAGTTCTTTCCACTCTCGTTCCGTTCGCACGATTTGCTTGACCCACCGCTCGGCCATCCGATCGGCTTGAACCGGATAAAACGTGCGCTCGTGTTCGAGTGACATGAACGTCTGGATAAATAAACTGAGACGTTTCCATGTCATCGTCGTATAGTCCCGGTACTCGCCACCGAGCCGGTCAAACAACTGGCTGACCGCGTCCGGACTAGCGAGCATACTTCCGGCTTCGGTTAACGTGAACGTCGCCCGATTGAGCCAGCCTCTTTTCTCAAACGAGACTAACAGCTTCTCATAATCATATTTCGTATAAGGGAACAGTCCGAAAATCGGTTCAAGGTCATAAAAAAAAGCATCTTGGAGCGTCGTCGCCGAACGTTTTCCGTTTAAAACGTGAAACAGGCTACGTTCGCTGCGCTCCCCTTTTAAGCGTTGAATCGATAGGAGCAACACTCCGTCGGCTAAATGAACCATCCTTCCACCCTCTCTCATTATCACTATCCCTCCAAAACGTTATTCGTTTCCTCATTGAAATATTAGGGTATGTAGACTACAATTACTCATAGTCAGTAGAAAGTCATTTCTATGCAGAGAGACGAAACGTTTGGAGGGTTACAAATGGCAAAATTTACTATCGTTGACAAAGATACATGTATCGCATGTGGTGCTTGTGGAGCAGCTGCTCCCGACATCTTCGACTATGATGACGAAGGTCTCGCCTTCAACTTGATGGACGACAACACAGGCACAGTCGAAGTACCTGACGAACTGTCGGAAGATTTGATGGACGCGTTCGAAGGATGTCCGACCGACTCAATCAAAGTCGCTGACGAATCGTTCGATGGCGACGCACTCAAATACGAATAAGAGAGACATGTGTGTCAAGTTGACACACATGTCTTTTTTTAACGGGCCGCTCTTCTAAACCCTGCCGCCTCGGCCTCTCCTTCCGTACAGAACATTTCCTCCGGGTTCGTGCGTTCATAGCTCGCACCGCCCGGCACGTGATAAATTTTCTCGCCGTCCCGATTAATGTTCCCTTTAATGTCACACGCTTCGCTCGGCTCCGATCGAGGTTTCGCAGGTCGCGCCGCTTCATGGTCGAAACCGTTGCCGGTCACGTAGTCCTCGATGCTCCAAATGCCGAGCAGCTCGCGCCGGGCCGCGCGTTCGACATCGCGGAACGCATCGATATGCTGGGTGTTCGGGGCGTAAACGTACGCGACGCGTGCGAGACCGCGACGCAGCAGCTCTTCATTGAGCATCGCATCATCATACCATACGTAAGCGAGCGTCCGCTGATAGCGGTCGTAGCGCCCGACGTCGTACTCGAGGACGATCGTCTCACCTTCCGGTAACCAACGCGCGACGAACGCCTTCGCGTCCTCACCGAACGGTTGGACCGGCAACGTCGGATGACTCGTCTCAGGCGTGTCGACGAGCAGGAGTCGAACCGACTCGGTCGCACCGCTCTCAAACTCGACTTTAAGCGTATCGCCATCGATGACGCGGTCTAACGTGACCGTCTCCGTCTTGCCGATCGGCGCTCGGACTTTTGTCCCGACGTCCGCTGCCGGGTAATCCGACTCGAGTTCGACGAGCGATTCCGGCGGCTCGATTTGCTCGGCGAACCAGTCATCGACCGAGCAACCGGCTAACGAAACGCTCAGCACGAGAACGATCAGTAGTTGCCACCATTGTTTCAATTGTCTCACCTCTACACCAGTATAACAAAAAAGGTTGTTTGACTTAAGCGTCAAACAACCTTGGCAAAACGAGACATATGTCCTTTCCCTCGTCAGCGCTTCCCTTTAATATACGGGATACCAACTGATCTCGGAGCGTCCGCTCGTCCGACGACACCTGCTAGGGCGAGGATCGTCAACGCGTACGGCGCGATCAAGAGCAATACTTGCGGTACGTTATTGATGACCGGCAAGTTACTGCCGATGATCGATAGCGCTTGGGCGAACCCGAAGAATAGACCAGCGCCCAGGGCACCGAGCGGGTTCCATTTTCCGAAGATCATCGCAGCAATGGCGAGGAAGCCTTGTCCGACGATCGTCGTCCCACTGAAGTTGGTCGTAACCGTGACGGCATAGACCGCACCAGCCAAACCACCGAACGCACCTGAGAGCATGACGCCCATGAAGCGCATCTTCGTGACGTTGATTCCCATCGTGTCCGCCGCCATCGGATGTTCACCGACTGAACGAAGACGAAGACCGAACGGCGTCTTAAAGATGACGAACCAGACGACGAACGCGAGGATGATCGCGATGAACGACGTGTATTGGACGTTGATGAAGAACATGCGGAGCACCGGGATGTCTGACAGAATCGGCACGTTCTCTTTGGCGATCCGATACTCGATGAAATCGGTCTGTCCTTTATTGTAAAGAACCCGAACGACGAAGATGGCGAGCCCGACGGCGAGCATGTTGATCGCGACACCGAGAACGGTTTGGTCAGCCCGCCAGAGGATGGCAGGAACGGCCAAGAACAGCGAGAACAGCGCGCCGACGACCATGGCGATCAACAGTGAGAGCCACGGGCTGAGCCCGCCAAATCCCATATCGGTCAGTGTGAGCGTGACGATGATCCCCGTCGCCGCACCGATGACCATGATGCCTTCTAGAGCGATGTTGACGACACCCGAACGTTCACTGAAAATGCCGCCGAGCGCCGCGATGATGAGTGGAGTCGCATAGGCTAACGCAACCGGAACGACGATGTAGAGTACTTCTAAGAAGCTCATTTTTTCTCCACTCCTTTCTTACGGTTTCCTTTAAGTTTTTCAATCACATAGTTTAAAGCATACCCTGACGCCACGAAGATGACGATGGCGGCAATGATGACTTTGACGAGTTCAGACGGGATGTTGGCCCCGAGTTGCATCGCAAGTCCGCCGATGTTGAGACCGGCGAACAAGATGGCTGCCAGGAAGACACCGACCGCCGTGTTCGCACCGAGCAGGGCGACAGCGATCCCGTCGAATCCGACGCCGGTGAACGACGCGCTGAGCGTCATTCCGTTGAACGTCCCGAGACCTTCCATCGCGCCGGCAAGTCCGGCGAACATTCCAGAGATGACGAACGAGAGAATGATGTTCCGGTTAACGCTCATCCCCGCATACTGCGAGGCGTGTTTGTTAAATCCGACGGCACGAAGCTCATACCCGAGCGTTGTCCGTTGCAAGATGTAGTAGTAGACGATCGCTGCGAGCACGGCGATGAGAATACCCCAGTGCAGACGCGAGAACGTCGTCAATTCTTGCAGCAACGGCGAGGCGAGCGAGGCCGAGTCTTTAATATCATCGGTCCGTTCGTTCGTCACACCGATGACGCCACGCAAAATCGCGTTCGTCGTGTAGAGGGCGATATAGTTCATCATGATTGACGTGATAACTTCATGGACGTGGAACTTGGCTTTCAAGAAACCAGGCACGAACGCCCATAGCGCTGCCGCGAACATGGCCGCGAGAAGCGCGAGCGGCAAGTGAATGAACATCGGTAAGTCAAAATTGATCCCGACATAAACCGCTGCCACCCACCCGATCAAGACTTGACCTTCGACACCGATGTTGAACAGTCCGGTCCGGAAAGCGAACGCGACGGCCAAACCTGAGAAAATGAGCGGTGCTGCCGCACGGAGCGTCTCACCGATCGCATACGGGCTGCCGACCATGCCGCTGAACAGTGATGAGAACCCTTGGACCGGGTTGTAACCACCGATGAGCATGACGATCGCACCGACAAGTAGTCCCATCAAGATCGACAAAAGCGGGATAAGAAGTCGATTAAATTGTAGCTTGTTCATACTGTTTCTTCCCCTCTCTTACCGCCGGCCATCAAGAAGCCAAGCTCTTGCTCGGTCGTTTCTTTCGGGTCGCGAATTCCGACGATCTTTCCTTCGTATAAAACGGCGATCCGGTCGGAGACGTGAAGGATTTCTTCAAGCTCGAACGAGATGAGCAGGACGGCGCGTCCTTTCTCCCGTTCTTTAATGAGTTGCTCGTGAATGAATTCGATGGCACCGACATCGAGCCCCCGCGTCGGTTGCGCGGCGATCAACAAGTCTGGTGACCGGTCGACCTCTCGGGCGATGATCGCTTTTTGTTGGTTACCGCCAGATAACGCGCGGGCCGGCACGTCGATTGATGGAGTTCGGACGTCAAACTTCTCAATCAACGCTTTCGCTTTCTCAGCGACGGCTTTATAGTTCATCAAGCCACGCTTTGAGAACGGCTCTTTATAGTACGTTTGGAGCACCATATTGTCACGGATCGAGTAGTCGAGGACGAGTCCGTGCTTGTGACGGTCTTGCGGGATGTGCCCGACACCGGACTCTGTCACTTTACGCGGCGTGAAGCCGGTCACGTCTTTCCCGTTCAATAAGATTTTACCTGCTTCAGGCTTTTTCAGACCTGAAAGCGCTTCAATTAATTCAGTCTGACCGTTCCCGTCAATCCCGGCGATACCGAGAATCTCCCCAGAACGAATTTGTAAATCCAAGCCTTCGACGACTTTCAGTCCGCGGCTGTCTTTGACGACGAGCTGTTGAACGTCGAGCACGACTTGCTGTGGATCTGCCTTGGAATATTCCGCATCAAAGTTTACTTCACGCCCGACCATCATCTCGGCTAAGCTATCTTCATTCACGGTCTCGTCGACTTCGACGGTACCGATATAGCGTCCGCGACGAATGACCGTACAACGGTCGGCGACTTGCATGATTTCTTTTAATTTATGCGTGATCAAGATGATCGATTTGCCTTCTTCAATGAGACGCTTCATGATTTGAATGAGTTCTTGGATTTCTTGCGGCGTCAAAACAGCGGTTGGCTCATCAAAAATCAAGATTTCAGCCCCGCGGTAGAGCGTTTTCAAAATTTCGACACGCTGTTGCATCCCGACCGAAATATCTTCGATTTTGGCATCAGGATCGATGCGAAGACCGTATTGCTCCGAGATGTCCATTACTTTTTTACGAGCCGTCGCCCGGTCGACTGTCAATCCACTTCTCGGTTCAGACCCGAGGATGATGTTCTCGGTCACCGTGAACTTCTCGACGAGCATGAAGTGTTGGTGTACCATGCCGATTCCAAGTTCGTTGGCGATGTTCGGATTTTCAATATTCACTTTCTCCCCGCGCACTCGAATCTCTCCACCTTCTGGTTGGTAGAGACCGAACAAGACGTTCATAAGCGTTGATTTCCCGGCACCGTTCTCGCCGAGCAGCGCATGAATCTCGCCTTTGCGAAGTTGGAGGGTGATGTTGTCGTTGGCTACGAACGTTCCGAACTCTTTGCGAATATTGAGCATTTCAATTACATATTCCAAGAAAGTCCACCCCTAACTTTAAGTAAAGGGAGACCGCATGGGTCCCCCCTAACTCAATGAATTATTTTACTGTCTTCATGAACTCTTCGAACTCAGCGTCAGTCGCTGGCGCCGTGAGTTCTCCGTCGATCAACTGTTGACGGTACTCTTCTACTTTGTCAAGAATCTCAGCAGATACATGCTTGTCAGATGTTTCAGCGATACCGACGCCGTCATCTTTCAAACCAAATTCGATGATCTCGCCACCTGGGAAGTTTCCATCCATCGTCTGTTTCGATACTTCGTAAGTCGCCGTATCAACACGTTTGACCATTGAAGTAAGGGTTACATCTTCAGGAAGTCCTTCTTCGTACTGGTCACGGTCAACTCCGATGACCCATACTTTTTCACCGTTCTTCTTACGGTTTTTCGCTTCTGTGAAGACACCGACACCCGTTCCGCCTGCTGCGTGATAGATGATGTCAGAGCCTGCTCCATACATACCTGAAGAGATTGCCGTTCCTTTTTCAGCTGAGTTGAAGTCTTCAGCGTACTTGACGTCAATTGTCGCGTCTGGGTTGACGGCCATGACACCCGCTTTATATCCGTTCTCGAACTTCTTGATCAAGTCTGACTCGACGCCGCCGATGAAGCCGACTTTGTCCGTTGTCGTTGTGAGACCTGCGACGACACCGACGAGGAACGAACCTTCTTGTTCTTTAAACGTGATTGACGCGACGTTCGGTGCGTCAACGACCATGTCGACGAGCGCAAAGTTGTTGTCCGGGAACTGCTCGGCCACTTTCTTGATGTCTTCACCCATCAAGAAACCGATACCGTAGATCAAGTTGAAGTTATCGCGTGCCAATTGCTGCAAGTTTGGCTGATAGTCCGCTTGTTTCGAAGATTGAAGATATTTGTAGCCTTCGTTTTCAGTCAAGTTGTTGTCCGCTCCGAACTTTTGAAGACCTTCCCAAGCTGATTGGTTGAACGATTTGTCGTCAACGCCGCCAGTATCGGTTACCATCGCGACTTTGAAGTCGCTGCCTTCGCCGCCTTCGCCGTTTGAAGTAGTACCCTCGTTGTCATCCCCACCGCATGCTGCGAGTACTGTTGAGAGCGTGAGACCTGCTGCTAAAGCTGAAAGAATCGTTTTTTTCTTGTTCATCATCGTCGTGTTTCCCCTTTCGGATCATAACAATTAAGGTTGTCATGTCATCAGTCGTCTTTACACCGGTATAAGAAAGCGCTTTCACGCCATTCCCCAAAAATAACCATTTCCGCCTTACAAGAACTTGCTTAGACGCGTTTGCGAACGACGTGGAAGTCGAAGCGGTCCGCTCGGAAAAAGTTTGCCGAATCGAGCAACGGTAAATCGCTCTCATCGTAATGCAGTTGTTTTAAAGCGAGTAACGGTTGGTCCGTTTGAAGTTGGGTCGAGATCTCTGAACTGACACTCGGTTCGATGTGCGTGATCGCGTATGCGACCCGACGTCCTACCTCTTTTTCAAGCGCATCGAATAACGACTTTCCTTCTGTCAATGCTTCAGGATTAGAAACGAGATGGGCTGGAATTTTATCCACGCAGTATACGACCGGTGTTTCATCTGCGTAACGAATCCGGACAATCCGATAAATCGGTGAGTTCGGTTCAATTTTCAGACGCTCAGCTTCTCTCTCTGTCGCTAACACTTTTTCGGCCACCAATACTTTTGTTCCTGGTGTCATCTTGGCGCGCATAATCATGTCCGTCACACTGAACAGTTCCTCGATCCCAGAAGTGAATGGGGGTTTTGAACTGATGAATGTCCCGACACCATGTTTCCGCACGACAAATTTCTCGTCTTCGAGAATGCGAAGCGCTTCTCGGAGCGTCGCTCGACTGACTCCTAGTTGCTTCGACAACTCGAATTCTGAAGGAAGTTTCTCTCCTTCACGATAGACACCATCGTCGATATCCTGCTTGATTTTCTCAATCACGCGAAGATAGAGCAAGCGATGATCGAGCTTGATCGACATGGGCCTCACCACCTTTACCTATTTCTTACCAGTGCTCAGACATCTGACGTATGAATGTCCTTGCCAATTCTAAGTATAGGGATTCCGCAAAAAGAACGCAATACTTTTTTGTTCGGAATCAAGGAAATGTTTTAAAGCCAAGGGATTATGTATACCACTTAGTCTATATTACCTGTTCTACGAGTTTTTGAAAAGAAATCGTAAAATGAAAACGGTATTAAAAAATGAAAGCGTTTCAACGTTTTCAGTAGTATGTCTCAATAGGTCATATAGTCCAGATGTGCTATATAACTTCTACTGTACATGTTTATCCGACGCGAGGTAACTGAATTGACGATACTTTTAAAAACAAACAAAAAACGAACTATTTCGAACGCATTCGTTCTTATAGTTCGTTTTTAGTATTATGCATCTTGTTGGTTAACGAGTACTTTCCGTGGCTTCGATCCTTCCGAAGGACCGACGTACCCTGCTTGTTCGAGCGAATCAATCAAGCGGGCCGCCCGGTTATAACCGATTCGGAATCTTCGTTGAATCATCGAAGTCGACGCCGTTTCTTGCGTCAAGATGAATTGGACGACTTCTTCGAACAACGAGTCGTCCGAGTCGATCGTCGTCACTTCTTCTTCTTTTGGCATCATCGCCTCGACGTACTGGGCCCGCTGCTGGGCGATGACATGGTTGACGACCGTCTCGACTTCCTGATCAGAGACGAACGCCCCTTGGACGCGTACCGGCTTGTTCATTCCGTTCGCGAGCATGAGCATATCACCTCGACCAAGTAGCTTCTCAGCTCCCCCGCCGTCGAGGATCGTTCTTGAATCGGTCGCTGACGAGACCGCGAACGCGATCCGGGACGGGATGTTCGCTTTAATGACACCCGTGATGACGTCGACGGATGGACGTTGCGTCGCCAGTACCATATGGATACCGGCCGCTCGCGCCATCTGGGCGAGCCGCATAATCGCGTCCTCGACATCGTTTGAGGCGACCATCATCAAGTCGGCCAACTCGTCCACGATGACGACGATGAACGGGAGCCGTTTAGCGTCTTCGTCCTCTGACTTGTCGACGAGGTCGTTGTAGCCCTCGATGTTACGGACACCGTAGCGGCTAAACAGCTCGTAGCGGCGCTCCATCTCGGCAACGACTTGCTTGAGCGCTTGAGCCGCTTTTTTCGGATCCGTCACGACCGGCGTCAATAAATGTGGGACGCCGTTATAGACGTTCAACTCGACCATCTTCGGGTCGATCATCATGAGGCGGACTTGATCTGGCCGCGTCCGCATCAAAATAGACACGATCATCCCATTGATACAGACCGACTTCCCGGAGCCGGTCGACCCTGCGACGAGTAGATGAGGCATCTTGTTCAACGCGATCGTGACCGTCTCACCGCTAATACTGCGACCGAGCGCGACGAGGAGCGGTGCCTCATCGCGTTTGACAGGCTCCGCTTCTAACACTTCACGCAGACAGACCGGCGCGACTTCTTGGTTCGGGACTTCGATGCCGATGGCCGCCTTCCCTGGGATCGGTGCTTCGATGCGAATGTCTTTGGCGGCAAGTGCGAGTGCGAGATCATCACTCAATGAAGTGATCCGGCTCACTTTGACGCCGATGTCCGGTTGCAGCTCGTACTTCGTGACAGTCGGACCGAGATGGATTTTGAGCACTTTCACCCCGACGCCGAACGACTTGAGCGTTTGGACGAGTTTCGTCGCGTTCGCCTTCAATCGTGCGTTCTCCCCTGACAAGTCGGTCACGACCGGTTCACTTAAAATCGTGAACTTCGGCAATTCGTATGTCGCAGACACGTCCTGAGCCGCTGTCATCATCATGTCCTCGGTCGGAAGATCTGATACGACCTCGCTCTTCACGGTCTCGTCAGACGCTTTCTGACGCTTCTCGGCGTCGACGGTCTCACTAAACCCGACAATCGGGATATCATGCATGACGATGGCGTCCGCCTCGGCCTCCACTTCTTGAGGCTTGGCTGTTGACTCGGACGCGCGTGCGTCGACCCGCTTCTTCTCAGTCGGTTTCGGTTTGGCGGGTGTACGTTCCCGGTCACGCCATTCTTGTTTAACCGCAACGAAACTTTCGAGCAACCGGTTCCCGATCGTCCGCCAAATCGCCGGAGACAGAAGCGAGATACCGACGACGAGGCTGCTGATGCCAAGGAAGATAATCCCGAAGTCCGATAGTAAGTATTGGTTCAATCCGTAGAGCGCCCCGTTCACCACTCCCCGTTCCGTTCCCCACACCATGTCCCCGAACAATAGGAAGGACACGAACAGCAAGAAGATGCCGGCTCGTTGGATCGGACGGAAATCGTTCAAGAATACGAGCAAGATGAATGCGACGATCAAATATGTGAGTGCACCCCAGCCCCCAAACAGCGTCGTCGCAAACGTCGCTGTCTGAGTCCCGACCCAGCCGAACTCGAACAGCGAAAAGATGAACGCGATCATCGACAAGATAAAGCCGGCCCAACCATATGTACGAAGTGGGATTGGCTGTTTCCGCTTACGATTCCTCGTCGTCGGTCGCGGCTTACGCTTCACCGGGGTCTTTCTCGTTTTTTGTGCCAACTTCTATTCCTCCTAAAAAAAGAGGCAAAAGTCAGATGACTTTTGCCTCGATCTCAATTCTTTAAATTTCCATGATGATCGGCAAGATCATCGGACGACGTTTCGTCTGTTCAAACAAGAAGACGCTGAGCCGCTCGCGGATATTTGATTTCAATTCGGTCCAATCACTTCCAGCTTCGAGACTCTTCTCAATCTGTTTCGTGACAATCCGGTTTGCTTCTGAGATCATCACTTCTGATTCGCGCATATAGACAAATCCACGCGAGATGAGTTCAGGGCCTGAAATCAACTTCTTCTGTTTACGGTTCAACGTGACGACACAGAGGACGACACCGTCTTGCGACAAGAGGCGACGGTCGCGGAGAACGATATTCCCGACGTCCCCGACACCGATTCCATCGATCAAGACGTTGCCGGCAGGAACTTTACGGCTCATCCGGGCTTTGCGGCCCGTGAACTCGACGACGTCACCTTTCTCGACGATAAAGATGTTACTTGAATTGATCCCGACCTGTTGGGCGAGTTTCGAGTGGGCCATCTGCATCCGGTACTCCCCGTGAATCGGGAGGAAGTATTTCGGCTTGACGAGGTTGAGCATGAGCTTGAGCTCTTCAGCCGAACCGTGACCGGATACGTGCACTTTACGCTGGTTATAGATGACGTTCGCACCAGAACGGAATAAGAGATCGATCGTTTTCGAGACCGATTTTTCGTTACCCGGAATTGGCGTCGCCGCGATCACCACGGTATCATTCAAGCGAATATTCACTTGTTTGTGGGCGTTACGCGCCATGCGCGTCAAAGCCGCCATCGGCTCACCTTGTGAACCGGTCGTCAAGATGACGACTTTATCGTCCGGCAAACGGTTCACTTGCGAGAGCTCGACGAGCGTCTTCGGCTTGAAACGAAGGTAGTTCAGACGTTGTGCGACTTCGACGATGTTGACCATGCTGCGTCCGACGACTGCGACTTTACGGTCGTTCGCCTCGGCTGCAGCAAATACTTGTTGCAAACGATGGACGTTCGAAGCGAACGACGCGACGATCACACGCCCCTCGGCTTGATAGATCACATCGTTTAATTCAGCACCGACTAACGATTCAGACCCTGTTTGGCCTGGTCGTTCCGCGTTTGTTGAATCTGACAATAAACAGAGCACACCGCGCTGACCGATGGCTGCTAACTTGTTAAAGTCAGACTGCTTCCCATCGACCGGCGTGTAGTCGAATTTAAAGTCGCCGGTATGAACGATCGCGCCTTGTGACGTTTGAATGCAGACACCGACACAGTCAGGGATTGAATGGTTGACGCGGAAGAAAGTGATGAAATGATCAGCGATAGTCAATTTCGTTTTAGCGTCAATCAATCTAAGGTCGACTTCTTTCAATAAGCCTGCCTCTTTTAACTTGAGCTCGATTAAACCGAGCGTCAATTTCGTCCCGTAGACCGGGACATGCTTCAAGTCACGGAGTACGTAGCTGAGTCCACCGATATGGTCTTCGTGACCATGGGTGATGAAAATAGCGCGTACCCGATCTTTGTTTTCTTTTAAATACGTAATGTCCGGGATGACGATATCAATCCCGAGCATCTCATCGCCTGGAAACATAAGGCCGGCATCGATGACGAAGATGTCGTCGTCTAGTTCCACGACGTACATGTTCTTCCCGATTTCGCCTACGCCACCAAGCGCAAAGACGCTAACGTTCTCTGTCTTCTTCTTTGACACTAACAAAAACCTCCTAGATGATTCATATTCTGTTTCGTCCACTTATCGCTACTGAATATTGTATCGGAAAAAACGCTTATATGCCACCATTTCCGTTCAATCGACTAGAGGTTTCATCACATCAGCGAGCGGCATCGTCGCTTTAGTGTCCGGCCGCTTGCCGGCTGCGAGCTGTCGAACCGATAAGCCGAAGTCCATCTGCAAGTGTGGATAGTCCGGAAAACTTCTCCAATCCCCACCCCATTCGAAGCCGAGTGCCTTTCCGAGTTCACCGAGTTCTTGCCAGTCGGGTTCCCCCGACTTATTGTGATCTGCGCTCAAATCGTAGTCGGCCCGGTTATCGTGGATGATGACAAAATCGACCGCGAGTCCATAGTTATGATAACTTTGTCCCGCCTTGGCGTTCGTCACGACTTGCCCTGGTTTTGAGCGTCCTTGCGCGTAGAGCGCATTCTGCTCATCGGCCGAACGATAGCCTGACGTCAAGCGGACCTCAAGCCCGAGACATGAATACGCCAGTCTTACGAACGATTCGCCACGATCTCGCACATGAGGATGCAAGTTGGCAAACGCCTTGTCACTACGGTCGACAATCGTTTGTTCCGAGCGCGGGCTCCGTTCGCACATCCCGGCTTCGAACGTCGGTTCATCGACCCAAGGCATTGGCCCGGGCCGCGAGAACGTATACGCCAAGAAGATCCCAATCAAAAACGCCGTCATCGCAAACGTCAAAACGCCTGACCATTTCATCTTCTTAACCGTTTACGGAGTCCTTTGACGAGCGGTAACCCTGTCTCGAGGGCAAAGTAGAGCGGCCGGTTCAAGACGAGGTCGAACTCGCCGACTTTCTCGATTTGATCGCTGCCCCAGCCCGATTTAAACGCATACAGGCCCGCATATTCATCGTCCGGCTCCGTGCTGCCCGATACACCACCGAAATCATAGCGCTCGGCACCGCTTGCCTTGGCAGATTGCATCATCGTCCATTGCATCAAGTGGTTCGGCATGAACTCCCGAAACTCGTTCGAGGAAGCACCGTATAAGTAATACGAGCGGCGGCCGGCGAGCGTCAACAAGCCGCCCGATAACACGAGACCGTCCGGATAGCTGGCATGAAGCTGTTCGAGTTCCGGCAAGGCCGCTTCAGCTTTCACGAGTTGATCGCGCGTCTGTTTCTGACGATTCGACAAACTGATCCGTTTTTTCTCGACCGTTTCTTTTTCCAAAGACCGTTCGATCTTGTCAAGGTCCCGTTTTGCCTTGTCGAGCGTCGCCATTTGTTGATCGAGCGCGAGTTTCGGTTCAAGTTTCGTCAAAAACAAACGAGCGTCATTCGGCTGCAGGCAATCGTACAAGTTCTCGAAGTAATCGAGCCCGCGAATGGCGAAGCCGTCACGCTCACCCGTGACTTTCATCAGTTCGGCGAACGTTTTCAAGCCGTCCCGACCGACTTCGGTACAGACAATCCCTTTACGCTCGGCAAGACGGACGTTATAGCGAAACTTATGATGGAACTTGGCGAAAATATCTTTCTCGCTCGGACGGAGGTCCGTCTCCATCGTGAAACGGGGTTGGGCATAGTCAAAGCCGCCGCCGTACCCTTTATGTGTAAAACCGAGGCTAGACATTTCCGTAAGTAAGCCCGGTACTTCGTCCCGGTCGATGTTCGGATCGATTTTGATGACGATCGCCTTTTTCAGTTTGGCGACGCGTTTCGCTTCCTCGGTCAAGGCACGCAATGATGCCACGTCATCGTAATCGACGACGAAACCGCGCGGTGCGTAACAAAGCGTGAACGGTAGCTTTGGCACTTGTTTGAATAAAAGAAGCGCCACTCCTGTCGTCTCACTATTTGTAGCGACGGCAATCCGCTCAGCGGACCAACCGTTTTGTTTTTTGACGTCTGCCCAACTCGAAAGTTGGAGCAAGTCGCCGCGGTCGTGTGCTTTGACGAAATCGTCATGCTCTGTCTCTGTCAAGGTAATCGGTTGTACTGCCATAAATCAAGATTCCTCCGTATTTAAAATTGTCGCCCGGACGATCGCTTCCTCATCGAGCGGGATTTTCTCGTTACCGATGATTTGGTACTTCTCATGTCCTTTACCCGCCAACACGACGATATTATCCGCTTTGGCTAGACGCGCGGCGTAAGACACCGCTTCTTCGCGGTCGCCGATTTCAACAAAGTTGTCATGGGTCATCCCGGCGGCAATGCCGCTCGTGATCGAATCATACGCCTCAAAACGTGGATCATCCGTCGTGATGATGACGGTACCGGCATATTTTGAGGCCATCTCGCCCATTGTCGGGCGTTTCGTCACATCGCGATTCCCGCCCGTCCCAATCAAGAAGACGATGTTCTCTTTAGGGACACCGACAAGCGACTTCAAGCATTGCTCAATCCCGTCCGGTGTATGGGCATAGTCCGCATAGACGTTATACCCAGGCACGTCGAGTCGTTGCATCCGTCCTTTGGCTGGATGAATCGACTCGAGTGCTTGGATGATCTCAGGTAAGCTGTACCCAGCCGCGAGCAGGCAACCCGTCGCGAGCAACAGGTTGTATACGTTGAAACGTCCGATGAACTGGACCGTCACCGGCAGACTCGCTCCCTGATAGTTGAGACGGAAACTCGTGTCTGACAGTGTCTGAACGATGTCTGACGCTGTCACGTCCGCCATTTCGTCGATGGCGTACGTGATGACACGAGCACCCGTCATCGTCTCGTAAAGCTTGCTGTACGGATCGTCCGCATTCAAGACAGCAACTTTGTCGCGCGACGCCATCTGTCCGAGTTGAGCGAACAGCAAACCTTTGGCCCGCGCATAGTTTTCAAACGTCCCGTGAAAATCGAGATGGTCGTGCGTCAAGTTCGTGAAACCGACGATGTCGAAGTCCGTTCCGATGACACGACCTAGTTCAAGTCCGTGTGATGACACTTCCATCATCACATCGGTCACCCCTTCACCGCGCATGCGAGCGAGTAGCTGCTGAAGCTCAGAACTTTGCGGCGTCGTGTTCTTGCTCGGGACGACCGTATCGTTAATCCGGACCTCGACCGTACCGATCAATCCGGTGCTATGTCCAAGCTTTGATAAAACGTCACGTAAAATCGTCGTCGTCGTCGTTTTTCCGTTCGTCCCCGTGATGCCGAACAGACGCATCTGTTCAGACGGATAGTTATAAAATGCCGACGCTAATAAGCCGACCGTACGCGAACTATCGCGCACGAGCAGGTTTGGGACGCTGATGTCGAGCGGACGCTCACTGACGACCGCGACCGCTCCTTTACTCACCGCTAAGTCCGCATAGTCGTGGCCGTCGACGGTGTAGCCTTTAATCGCGACAAACAGCGTTCCGGGTACGACTTCCCGTGAATCGGTCGTGACATGGGTCACGTTGATGCCTTCTATAGTTGGTTGATTAATCAATTGTATCTTGGTTACTAAATCCGTTAAGTTCAAGTCTTTCCCTTCTTTCACCTGTATCCTGTCCAATGTAAAGAATACCTCTTAATCAGTGTAGAGAACTTACAATCTGGTTTCAAGTCAGTCTTCGGACGGAAGAACATATGATTTTGCTGGGACGTGCCCAAGCAGCTCCCGAATCAAGGCGTTGACTTCATCGGTTTCGATGCGGTCGATTTTATTGAGCACTTCGTCCAAATCCTCGACTTCGTCAAGTAAGACGAGGTTACGCCCGTTCCGGTTCATTCGGGCGCTCGTACTTTCGTTGCCGAGGACGAGCGAACCTTTCAACTGGCGTTTGCCTTTAGCGACTTCTTCTTCGGTTAACCCCTGCGCCTTGAGCGCTTCAAGTTCACGCTCCATGATCGTCTCGACTTGAGTGAGCGTTTCCGGTGACGTCCCGATATAAATCGTGAACGTGCCATGGTCAACGAACGTCGTATAGTACGAATAAATCGAGTAAGCTAACCCTTGTTCTTCACGAATCGATTGAAACAGCCGTGACGACATCGTCGCACCGATCGCGTTGTTTGCCAGCGCGAGGTGTGGGAGCCGGTCGTTCGTTGCCGAAATCGCCTCAAAATTCCAACAGAGGTGCGCCTGCTCCGTCTCTTTATGCTTTTTCAACACATCACTGTATAGAACCGGAATTGTCGATTCTTTCGGTGATTCCCCTGATGGGAGTTCCGCAAACCTCGACGTGACCGCTTCGACCAGCTCGTCGGTCACATGACCGGCGATCGAGACGACGACACGGTTGCCTGTATACATCGATTCGACATACCGCAACAATTGATTGCGAGAGAAGCTGAGCACGCTCGCTTCCGTCCCGAGGATCGGCTTCGCTAATATGTCTTCACGGTAGACGGCATAGGCGAGCAACTCATGCACGAGGTCTTCCGGTGTGTCTTCGTACATTTTAATCTCTTCTAACACGACCCGCTTCTCTTTTTCAAGCTCAGTCTCATCAAAGACTGAATGGAACAACATGTCGGCCAGTGCGTCGAAGGCGATGACAGCATGTTCATCGAGCGTCTTGACGTAGTAGCATGTATGGTCTTTTGAAGTGAAGGCGTTCACACTGCCGCCAAGTTCATCAAAAAACGAAGCGATTTCTTTCGCCGTTTTTGTTGTTGTGCCTTTGAACAACATATGTTCGATCAAGTGGCTGATCCCGATCTCATTGTCTTCTTCGGTCCGTGTCCCGGCTTTGATGAATACACCGGTCGATGTACTGCGGACGTCTGCCATTGGTTCGACCACGATGCGGACGCCATTCTTTAAGGTAATCCATTCCATTTTATCACTCCTATGAAAAAGGCCATCGCACCAGACGATGGCCAAAATAATTAGTTTGTTGGTCTTGACGGACGACGGTCTCCGTCACGACGCGGAGGACGGCTGTCACGTGGCGGACGGCTCTCGCGTTGTGCTTTACGTTTCGCTTCATACGCTTCTCGCTCTTCCGGAGAAAGCCCTTCGACGATCAACGTTTTGTGCGAGGCGTTGACGCGACCTTTATCGTCAATTTCTGTGACTTTGACTTTGATCGTGTCACCGAGCTTGACGACGTCTTCCACGTTGGCGACGCGGTCGAGGCTGAACTCAGAGACGTGGACGAGCGCGTCTTTGCCTTTGAACAACTCGACGAACGCGCCGAACTTCTCGATCCGACGGACTGTCGCGTCGAACACTTCGCCGACTTCGACTTCACGGACGATGTCACCGATGAGTGCCATCGCCATATCGATGCCATCTTGATCGGTCGAGGCGATGAACACCGTACCATCTTGCTCGATATCAACCTTGACACCGGTTTGGTCGATGATGCTGTTGATCATCTTACCACCAGGCCCGATGACGTCGCGAATCTTATCTGGATTGATTTTCATCGTGACGATCTTCGGAGCATACTTCGACAACTGTGGACGCGATGAGTCAAGCGTTTCGAGCATATGGTTGAGAATGTGGAGGCGGCCTGAACGAGCTTGTTCGAGCGCTTCTTCTAAAATCTCACGCGTGATGCCGGCGATTTTAATGTCCATCTGCAACGCCGTGATCCCGTCTTTCGTTCCAGCGACTTTGAAGTCCATGTCGCCGAGATGGTCTTCGAGACCTTGAATGTCAGTGAGTACTGTATAGTGTTCGCCTTCCATGATGAGACCCATCGCGATTCCCGCGACCGGTGCCTTGATTGGAACTCCGGCGTCCATGAGGGCGAGTGTCGAGCCACAGATTGAAGCCTGTGAACTCGAACCGTTCGACTCGAGCACTTCTGAGACGAGACGGATCGTATACGGGAAGTCTGCTTCTTTCGGGATGACCGGAAGAAGCGCACGTTCACCGAGCGCACCGTGACCGATCTCGCGGCGACCTGGCGCGCGAACCGGACGAGCTTCACCGACCGAGAACGGCGGGAAGTTATAATGGTGCATGAAACGTTTGTTATCTTCTAGACCGATGCCGTCGATGATTTGAGCGTCACCGATGACACCGAGTGTCGCGATCGACATGACTTGCGTCTGCCCCCGTGTGAACAAACCGACACCGTGCGCACGCGGCAGCACGCCGACTTCTGACGCGAGTGGACGGATGACTTCCGGGCGACGGCCGTCTGGACGTACTTTATCGACCGTGATTAAACGGCGGACCTCGTCTTTGACGAACTTGTTCAAAATACCAGATACTTCTTTCAACTTGGCCGGCTCGTCAGCGAGACGCGCTTCGTACGACGCGACATACTTCGCGATGACTTCGTTAATTGCTTCGTCACGCGCATGTTTCTCTTCAACTTGGACGGCAGCGTTAATTTCTGGACGAGCCGCTTCAAGCTCTTGTGACAACGTGTCGTCAAATTTAGAGACCGTGTATTCAAACTTCGGTTTCCCGACCGCTTCGACGATTTCCGTTTGGAACGCGACAAGCTTTTTGATTTCTTCGTGACCGAACAAGATCGACTCGAGCATGACGTCTTCCGGCACTTCGTTCGCGCCTGCTTCGACCATGTTGATCGCAGTTGCCGTTCCGGCGACTTGAAGTTCAAGATCTGTCTTCTCGAGTTGTGCGACCGTCGGGTTGACGACGAACTGTCCGTCCACACGTCCGACCGTCGCTCCAGCGATCGGTCCGTCAAACGGGATGTCCGAGATCGACAAGGCGATCGACGTTCCGAGCATACCGGCCATCTCAGCCGAGCAGTCCGGATCGTTCGACATGACGTAAATCATGACTTGGATATCGTGACGGAATCCGTCTGGGAATAATGGACGGATTGGACGGTCGATGAGACGTGACGTTAAAATCGCATTCTCACCAGGACGACCTTCCCGACGAAGGAAACCTCCTGGGATTTTACCGACCGAGTATAATTTTTCTTCATAGTTGACCGTTAGCGGGAAGAAATCTAAATCCTTTGGTCCTTTTGAAGCTGTGACCGCGGCGAGCACGACCGTGTCTCCGTACCGGACGAGTGCAGAACCGTTCGCTTGCTTCGCGAGTTGACCTACTTCTACAGACAGCGGACGACCGCCCCATTCTGTAGAAAAAACTTGTTTCGTACCTAACATATACATTCTCCTCTCAAACCTTATCTAGTTTATTATGTAACTCATTCATATGTTTGTCTAATGATTTTCCTCCAAAAAAAGAAGAAACGGACTAGGAACGAGTGTCCCAGTCCGTCATTTGGTCCGTTCGGATTAACGACGGAGACCAAGGCGTTGAATCAATTCACGGTAACGTGTTACGTCCTTGTTACGAAGGTACGTGAGCAAGTTACGGCGACGTCCAACCATTTTCAAAAGACCGCGACGTGAGTGGTGGTCTTTCTTATGTGTGCGAAGATGATCGTTCAAAGTGTTGATTTGTTCAGTCAAAACAGCAACTTGAACTTCCGGTGAACCAGTGTCACCTTGTTTTGTCGCGTATTCCGCGATGATTTCGTTTTTACGTTCTTTTGAGAGTGCCATTGCCTCTCCACCTCCATTTAATAGAAAATTGCCGCGTTGCCGAGCCGTCGTTGGTGAATCGTCCAGCCAAGCGAAGCGGTGTACTTTGCGTACCAAACTAGAATACATGACCCCTGCTCCAAAGTCAAGATAGGATTGCCCGAGCCGCCGTCTCATCTCGTTTCAACTGCGCGATCAGCGAATCGAGTCCGTCGAACGCCCGTTCATCGCGCAAATAGTGAACCCATTCGATTTCGAGCAATTGTCCGTACAAGTCCTCCGAAAAATCAAATAAATGACTTTCAATTGAGACGTCTCCGGTGTCATAAAACGTCGGCCGTCGACCAACGTTCGTCATCGCATCAAACGTCCGGCCGTCTTCTAGGCGGACGCGGGTCGCATAAACGCCGAGCCGTGGCATGACATAAGACGCATCCATCACCATGTTCGCGGTCGGATAGCCAATCGTCCGCCCTCTGGCGTCACCATGGATGACTTCGCCACAGATGACGTAAGGCGCCCCTAACAGCTCACTCGCCAGGTCGACACTGCCTGCGCCAAGAAGTTTGCGGATCCGGGTCGAAGAGACTTTGTCACCGTCACTCGTCTGTTCGGCGACGACGGACGTTGTGAAGCGTCCTCGGGCGTGGTAGGGCATCGTCTCCATCGTCCCTTCCCCGAACTTCCCGTACGAATAGTCAAATCCGGCCGTCACGTGCACGGCGCCCGCGCCGATCAAATAATCGTCGACGAACTGTTGCGGCGACAGTGATGCCAACTGTTTTGTGAACGTCAAGACGAGACAACGTTCGACACCGAGCGCGGCGATTCGCTGTAATTTCCGTTTGAGTGGCGTGATGTAACGGACAGCATCCGCATTGTTCGACAGCACTTGTTTCGGGTGCGGATCGAACGTGACGACGGTCACGGGCACGTCAAGCTGCTCCGCGCGCTGTTTGGCGTGCTCGATCACAGCTTGATGTCCGATGTGAACGCCGTCGAAGAATCCGAGTACGATGACCGAAGGGACAAACTCTGGCGTCTCGGGATGTGTGAGATGTATCGTTTCCATACTTCAAATTCCCCCTTAGTCGATTGTCAACATGACCTCGACTGTTGCGTCTGTCGTTCCGTCAAGCCGTCTATAGAGGGCGAGCGGAATTCCTTCTTCATTATAGACAGTAAACAGTTCAAATTCGAGTGAGACGTCGTTTAAGCGCCCACCGTTCCGAATATACCGTTCCCGATTGGCCGGAATGGTGATGGCTGGCCAACGTTTGATCACGTCCTCGAGCGGGATGAGCCGTTCAGCGCGTGCTTCGACCGTCTCTAACGCCGTAAGCTCCGCGAGCGTCACGGCGTCCCTTTCATCGAACGTGCCTGACCGCGTCCGACGCAGATCGCTCATATGGGCCGGATAACCGAGTCCTTCCCCGATTTGGACGGCAAGTGTCCGAATAAACGTGCCTTTTCCGCACTCGACATCAATGCGAAACCGGCAGACGCCGTCCTCGAAGACAGGTTCGTTCGTCCGTTCTAACCGGTGAATCTCGACGATGCGGCGCGGCCGTTCAACCGTCTGTCCTTTGCGGGCGTATTCGTATAGCTTCTTCCCGTTCACTTTGACGGCCGAGAAGTACGGTGGCACCTGCTCGATGCTTCCGGTCAACGTGCCGAGAACGCGGTCGATAGCTTCACCCGTGAACGCATCCGGCGCGACATCAGTTTGCGCGACGACTTCGCCGTGTGCGTCTTCCGTCATCGTTGCCGTCCCGATCGTGACTTCGGCGACGTAGCGCTTGCCCTCATCGGTCAAAAACCGGGACAGCTTCGTCGCGCGGCCGAAACAGATCGGCAACACACCGGTCACTTCCGGATCGAGCGTGCCCGTATGGCCAACTTTTTTCGTTTGAAACAGTTTACGCAGCTTGAAGACGCAATCGTGGCTCGTCATCCCGCTGTCTTTATCTAGTATTAAAATCCCTGTCGGTTCCACGTTCATTCCTCCATATCAAAAAAGGGGAGACACGAGTCCCCCCTCAATTTATTAGTCTTTATTCAAATCACGGATCAACGAATCGATATGGCTACCATATGCGACCGAAGAATCGTATTCGAACGACAATTCCGGCGTCTTACGGAGACGGATCCGGCTGCCGATTTCACGGCGGATGAAGGCGCTCGCCTTATCAAGACCTGCCTGCGTCTCAGCCTTCACGTCGGCGTCGTCTCCGAGCACCGTGTAATAGGCCGTCGCTTGTTGCAAATCTCCTGTCACGTCTACGCTCGTGATGGTCGCGTTCTTTGTACGTGGGTCGTTGACTTCGCGTAAGAGGATATCGGTGATCTCTTTACGCATCTGTTCAGCAACACGTTGGGCACGAATATTCATACGTGTTCACTCCTCGCTTTATTTACGTTCGACTTCTTTCATGATGAACGCTTCGATGACGTCCTCCACTTTGATGTCGTCGAACTTCTCTACTTTAATCCCACACTCGTAGCCTGTCGCAACTTCTTTGACATCGTCTTTGAAGCGGCGGAGCGTATCGAGTTTACCTTCGTACACAACGATCCCGTTACGGATGATGCGTACCCCGGCATCACGTGAGATTTTACCTTCAGTGACGTAACAGCCGGCAATCGTACCGACTTTTGAAACTTTGAAGACGTCACGGACTTCGACTTGTCCTGTCACTTCTTCAACGAACTCAGGGTCAAGCATCCCTTTCATCGCGCTTTCGATTTCATCGATCGCATTGTAGATGATCCGGTGCAGACGCATTTCAACGTGTTCTTGTTCGGCCATTGATCGGGCGTTACCGTCCGGACGAACGTTGAATCCGATGATGATCGCGTTCGCTGCTGAAGCGAGGATGACATCACCTTCTGTGATCGCACCGACACCTTGGTGAACGATGTTGATCTTGACGCCTGCGACGTCGATTTTGCGGAGTGATCCAGCGAGCGCTTCAGCCGATCCTTGAACGTCTGCTTTGATGATGACGTTCAAGTCTTTGACTTCGCCTTCTTGAATCCGGCTGAACAAGTCTTCAAGACTGACTTTAGCCGATTCACGGCGCTGCGACTCGAGGTAACGTTGGTAACGTTTCTCTCCGATTGCACGTGCCTTTTTCTCGTCTTCGAAGACGATGAACTGGTCACCAGCTTGTGGGACATCGTTCAATCCTGTAATTTCGATTGGCGTCGATGGGCCAACTTCTTTCACACGACGACCGATATCGTTGACCATGGCCCGGACGCGTCCGAACGTGCTGCCGACGACGATCGAGTCACCGATACGAAGTGTCCCGTGTTGAACGAGAAGCGTGGCGACAGGACCGCGACCTTTATCGAGCTTCGCTTCGATGACCGAACCGCGAGCTGGCATTTCAGGCGTCGACTTGTACTCTTCGACTTCTGAAACGAGCAAGATCATCTCGAGCAACTCATCAATTCCCTCATCTTTCAAAGCAGAGATCGGTACGAAAATTGTTTCGCCGCCCCACTCTTCCGGTACGAGTCCGAATTCAGTCAACTCTTGTTTGACGCGGTCAGGGTTAGCCCCTTCTTTGTCCATTTTGTTGACGGCAACGATGATTGGGACGTTTGCCGCCTTCGCGTGAGAAATCGCTTCTTCTGTCTGTGGCATGACACCATCATCTGCTGCGACAACGATAATCGCGATATCCGTCACTTCAGCTCCACGGGCACGCATCGTCGTAAAGGCGGCGTGACCTGGTGTGTCGAGGAATGTGATTTTTTTACCGTTGATATCAACTTGGTACGCACCGATATGCTGCGTGATTCCACCAGCTTCGCCAGCGACGACTTTCGTGTTCCGGATCGAGTCGAGCAACGTCGTTTTACCATGGTCGACGTGACCCATGATCGTGACGACGGCAGGACGCTCAATGAGGTCGTACTCAGAGAAGTCGATTTCCACTTCTTCGAAGTCCGTCTCATCGATGATGACTTCTTTTTCGACTTCGAAACCGAATTCAGTCGCAAGCAATTCGATCGTCTCGTCATCGAGTGTTTGGTTGATCGTCGCCATGACGCCAAGACCCATCAATTTCATGATGATCTCGTTTGGCTTTTTATCCATCTTCGCCGCGAGATCCGATACGCTAAGGACATCCTCGTACTTGATGACGTTGCCCATTTCAGACTCTTGCGCTAAACGAGATGCTTTACGCTGGCTCGTTTTCGAATTTGGATCCGCTTCTAACGGGATTGCCGCTTTTGCAGGCTTCCCTTTAAATTTACCGCCGCGCTTTTTGTTGCGGTTATCGTTACGGTTGTTGCCGAAACGGTTGCCACCACGGTTGCCCGCTTGATTGCTCGGGGCGCTAGAAGTTTGTGGACGGGCTTTCGGTGCTTCTTTTTTCTCTGCTTCTTGTTTCGCAGCAGGCTTCGCTTCAGCCGGCTTCGACTCAGCAGGTTTTTCTTGCTTCTCAGCCGAACGATATTTCTCAGGGTTGAAGACACGGTCGAGTTGCTTGACCGACTCATCATCCAATACAGCCATGTGATTTTTCACTGACTTGTTCATCTTCTCGAGCTGAGTAATGACTTGTTTACTTGTTACATTCTGTTCTTTTGCAAATTCATAGACGCGTTTTCCCAAAGCATCCACCTCCGTTAATAGTTAAGAGAGAAGTTGCTTAAGCTTGTTCGCAAATCCGGATTCTGTCACAGACACGACGACTCGCATGTCTTTACCTAAAGCAGCTCCGATTGTATGTCGGTCGCTCACTTCGATTAATGGAACACCATACGATGTACATTTGTCGGTAATCCGTTTTCTCGTCGACGCTCCCGCGTCTCCGGCAAGAATGACGAGCTTGGCTCGGCCAGCCCGTACATCCTTCAAGACAAACTCTTCTCCCATCGTTACCTTCCTCGCACGTGAGGCGAGGCCTAACAATGATTCCCACTGACTCATGATTCGGCACCTGTGACAGCTTGTTCTAGCTGTTCATAAAGTGTCTCGCTCGTCTTTACTTTCAGATGATGATCAAGCGTTCGTTTTTTCTCTGCTAAACGAATCACATCGACATCTCTTGACAAATACGCGCCACGACCGTTCAGTTTGCCGGTCGTGTCGATGACGACGTCGCCTTCCGGCGTCCGTACGACACGAATCAAATCGTTCTTTGGTAACATCTCTTGAGTGATCACACATTTACGCAAAGGAAGTTTCTTTTGCTTCATGGTCATTCCTCTTCTTTTACCGCGGTTGGTTCGAGCGTCACATCAACCGAGTCAGTCTGTTCAACTTCATTGTGAACAATTTCTGGCGTTGATTCAACTTTTTCGGCATACGTATCGAACAAGTTCATGCTCTCTGCATCCGTCTCGCTCTTAATATCAATTTTCCAACCTGTCAACTTGGCGGCGAGACGCGCGTTTTGACCGCGCTTCCCGATCGCGAGCGACAATTGGTAGTCCGGCACGACGACTGTCGTCGACTTGTTCGGTTCATTGACATATACATCAACGACTTGAGCCGGGCTGAGTGCGTTTTTAACGAACTCTTTTGGATCGTTCGACCAACGGACGATGTCGATCTTCTCACCGTTCAATTCATCGACGATCGTCTGGACACGTTGCCCTTTTGGACCGACACATGCGCCGACTGGATCGACGATGTCTGAGTGGACCGCGATTTTCGAACGGTCTCCCGCTTCACGCGACACCGACATGACGTCGACCGTCCCGCTCGCGATTTCTGGAACTTCGAGTTCGAACAAACGACGAAGTAGGCCAGGATGCGTCCGCGACACTTGAATCGCCGCGCCAGAACCTTTCGTCGTCGAGTCAACTTTCGTCACGTATACTTTGATGCGTTCATGAATCTTATACGACTCGTTCGGCATCTGTTCATTCGGCGTCAACACCGCCTCGATGTTGTTCTCTAAACCGATGTACAAGTTGCGCGGGTCAAACCGCTCGACGATCCCTGTCATGATCTCGTCTTCTTTATCGACGAAGTGGTTGTAGATGCGTTCGCGCTCGGCTTCACGCATCTTTTGCGTGACGACTTGTTTGGCCGTCATCGCTGCGACACGACCGAAGTCGCTCGGTGTCACTTCTTCTTTATGGAAGTCCCCTAACTCAAAGTTCGGGTCGATCTCGTGCGCTTCTTCAAGCGAAAGCTGTTGGTCCGGATGCGTCAGGCGTTCAACGACTTCGAGAAGCGCGAACACGCGAATGTCACCTGTCACTTGGTCAAACTCAACTTTGACGTGCTCGTTCGGGTTGGCGACGTTTCGGCGATATGCCGAAATGAGCGCCTGTTCAAGCGCGTCGATGATGATTTCTTTCTCGATCCCTTTTTCTTGTGCAATCTGTTCGATTGTTGTGAGTAATTGTGGCCCCATCTTTACCTCTCCTTAACTAAACGTGACCGCTAGGCGGGCTTGTGCAATTTTATCAACCGGTAGCGATATCGCTTTTTTTCTAGTCTTGATGCGCGTTTCGACAACTGCGGTCTCGCCGTCGTACTCCGTCAAAATGCCCTCGAACTCTTTGGCACCTTCAATCGGGGCAAACGTTTTAATGTAGACGTTTTTCCCGATCGCCCGCTCAAAGTCAGTCGGCTTTTTAAGTGGTCGTTCGGCACCGGGACTCGAGACGTCAAGATAATAGGCTTGTTCGATTGGGTCGGTAGCGTTTAATTTCTCCGAGAGTTGCTCGTTGATGTTGACGCAATCATCTAAATCGACGCCCCCCGGTTTATCGATATAGACGCGCAAGAACCAGTCTGGCCCTTCTTTCACGAATTCAACATCGACCAATTCCATGTTCGCTTGCTCGACAATCGGCAACGCGATTGTTTCGACGACTTCTGTTATTTTGGACACTCTCATCCCTCCTTCTGGCTTTTACATACAAGAAAGGAGTAGGGTTCCCTACTCCTTTCCGTCGTAGTATCCAACATTGTTCGATACCAATATATCATATTTTCCCGCTTTTTCGCAACTTACACCCCAAAATCAAAGAACGAAAGTTGGTTCTCGTCAGGCAGGCCTTCGAGACATTTCATCGTATCGAGCGTCTCGATAATCGTCTTCGACAATTTCGCCCGTTTCCGGAGATCCTCTTTTGACAAGAACTGACCTTCGGCACGCGCCTCGACAATCGCTTTCGCCGCGTTCGTCCCGAGTCCATCGACAGCGTTGAACGGTGGAATGAGCGTGTTGCCTTCAATCAAGAACTCGGTCGCATTCGAACGATAAAGATCGATGTTTTGGAATTTCATGCCGCGTTCGAGCATCTCAAGCGCGAGTTCGAGCACGGTGTGAAGCCCTTTATCTTTCGCCGTGGCGTCGAAGCCTTTCTCCCGGATATCAGACATCGCCTTGCGGACGGCCTGAGACCCTTTGATCATCGCCGACAAATCAAAATCGCCGGCGCGGACCGTAAAGTATGTCGCGTAATACAGAATCGGGTGGTGCACTTTGAAGTAAGCGATCCGTACGGCCATGAGCACGTACGCGGTCGCGTGTGCTTTCGGGAACATGTATTTGATCTTCTTACAAGAAGAGATGTACCATTCCGGGACGCTGTTCTCCCGCATCTCTGACTCCATGTCGTCAGACAAACCTTTCCCTTTACGGACCGACTCCATGATCTTAAAGGCGAACGATGGCTCCAGTCCGGCGTAGATCAAGTAGACCATAATGTCGTCACGACACCCGATGACGTCTTTCAGTTCACACGTCCCGTTATAGATCAACTCGTTCGCATTCCCGATCCAAACGTCCGTCCCGTGAGACAGACCTGAAATTTGGACGAGCTCTGAGAACGTGGACGGTTTCGTCTCTTCAAGCATTTGCCGGACGAACTTCGTCCCAAACTCAGGAATACCGAGCGTCCCTGTTTTTGACTCGATTTGCTCCGGTGTGACACCGAGCACTTCCGGTGACGAAAAGATTTTCATGACGGTCGGATCATCCGTCGGGATCGTCAACGGGTCGATGCCTGATAAGTCTTGGAGCATCCGGATGACGGTCGGGTCATCGTGTCCGAGAATATCGAGCTTGAGCAAGTTGTCGTGAATCGAATGGAAGTCGAAGTGTGTCGTCTTCCATTCAGACGTTCGGTCGTCGGCCGGATACTGGATCGGCGAGATTTCGGCGATGTCCATATAGTCCGGGACGACGATAATCCCGCCTGGATGCTGCCCGGTCGTCCGCTTGACACCGGTGACACCCGAGACGAGACGATCGACTTCGGCGTTCCGGTAAATCTTATCGTTTTCGGTCGCATAGCCTTTCACATATCCGTACGCCGTCTTGTCGGCAATCGTCCCGATCGTCCCGGCACGATAGACGTACTCTTCTCCGAACAACACTTTCGTGTACGCGTGAGCGTGAGGCTGGTACTCACCTGAGAAGTTCAAATCGATATCCGGTACTTTGTCCCCTTTAAAGCCAAGGAACGTCTCGAACGGGATATCGTGTCCATCTTTCGTATACCACGTCCCACACTCCGGACATTGCTTGTCCGGAAGATCGTAACCGGAACCGATCGACCCGTCATTAAAGAAGTGAGAGTGTTGACACTTCGGACAGACATAATGCGGTGGTAGTGGATTGACCTCGGTGATCTCGGTCATCGTCGCGACGAGACTCGACCCGACCGATCCTCGTGAACCGACGAGGTAACCGTCGTCGAGTGACTTCTTGACGAGTTTATGTGAGATCAAATAAATGACGGCGAAGCCGTGGCCGATGATTGATTTCAGTTCCTTCTCGAGCCGGGCCTCGACGATCTCCGGAAGCTCGTCCCCGTAAATCGAGCGGGCCATGTCATAACTCATATTACGGACCTCGTCATCCGCCCCTTCGATTTTCGGCGTATACAGTTCATCCGGGATGATTTGAATCGCTTCAATCTGGTCGGCGATCGCGTTCGGATTCGTGATGACGATCTCCCGTGCGAGCTCGTCACCTAAAAAATTAAACTCTTCCATCATTTCTTTCGTCGTCCGGAAATGGGCATGGGGCAACTCTTTTCTCGTGTTAATGAAGTTGGCCCCGCCTTGCGTCCGGATCAGGATTTCGCGATACGACCGATCCGTCCGGTCCAAGTAATGGACGTTCCCGGTCGCACAGACCGGAAGTCCGGCTTGACCTGCCACGCGAATGATCCGTTTGATGATGTCACGAAGTTCAAGCTCGTTCGCGACGATCTCTTTATCGATCAGATGCATATAAAGTGCCGGCGGATGAATCTCGATGAAGTCATAAAATGCCATCATCTTCTCGAGCTCTTCGTCCGACTTGTTCAAGGCGGCGTCAAAGATCTCGCCGTTGTCGCACGCCGAGCCGATGAGCAGCCCTTCTCGGCGCTTCTCGATCTCTGAGCGCGGCATCCGAGCCATCCGGAACAAATAGTCGATGTGCGACAACGAGATCAACTCATACAAGTGGCGCAATCCTGGTTTTTTCGTCTTCGCGTAAACCGTCGCATGAAACGGACGGATCTTCGAGACGTCACTGCCGACTTTCGCGTTCAGTGACCGATGCGTCTGCATCTCGAACATCTGTTTCGCCAAATCGAGCAACTTCATGAGCAGGTACGCCGTCGCCTCGGCATCATAGATGGCCCGGTGATGCTGCGTCAATTCGATATCAAACCGTTTGGCGAGCGTGTTGAGACGGTGGTTTTTGAGCGTCGGTAAAATCGTCCGGGCCAGTTCAAGCGTATCGATGACCGGATAATCGTCCGGCTCATGTCCTCCGCTTCGGAGCGTCGCCTCGAGAAAGCCCATATCGAACGAGGCGTTATGAGCGACGAGAATCCCGTCCCCGCACCAGTCGACGAACTGTTTCGCGATCACTTCCGGGTCGGGCTGTCCGTGGACCATGTCATCCGTGATCCCGGTCAGTTCAATCGTCGTCGCCGAAAGTTGATGTTTCGGGTCGGCGAACGCTTCGAACCGGTCGATGATCTCACCGTCTTTAATCTTGACGCCGGCGAGTTCGATGATTTTGTTGTAGACGGCCGACAGACCGGTCGTCTCGACGTCGAACACGACGTACGTCGCCTCGTCGAGCGAGACGTCGGTCGGATGATACGCGACAGGCACGCCGTCATTGACGACGTTCGCCTCAACACCGTACAAGATTTTAATGTCGTTCTTTTTCCCGGCATAATATGCTTCCGGGAACGACTGCACACCGGCATGGTCGGTGATGGCGATGGCGCGATGACCCCACTTGGCGGCCCGGGCGACGAGCGCCGACACGTTCGTGACCGCATCCATCTGGCTCATCTGCGTATGGGCGTGCAGTTCGACGCGCTTCTCCCCGGCCCATTCGTCCCGCTTCGGTTCGACTTTCACTTCTTGGAGCTGCGACGCCATCATGCACAGTTCGCGCATGAAGCTATCGTCTTCGACTCGTCCGGCCGCTTGGATCCACATGCCTTTTTTGACGGCACTGAGCATACGGTCGTCATCATCGTCACGTGCGAACACTTTGACGATGAGCGAATCGGTATAATCGGTCATCTTGATCGTGAATAGCTTCTTCCCGCTCTTCAACTCTTTCCGTTCGGCTGAAAACACGAGTCCACGGATGGCGACACGGCGTTCTTCTTCGATAATCGTCTTGATCGGGACGATCTCGTCTTTGATCAAGGCGCCCATCCGCACTTCCGTGATCGGCTCATCGTTCGTCTCGGTCGCTTTGGCGAACTGGGCCGCGAGTGCGAGTTTCGCCTGTTCGATATCTTCTTGGACGACTTGTTCACGCAACGCCTGATTCGCTTCCGCGTCTTCTGAGAAACTGGCTTGGCACGGCTTTTTCATAAACCCGTAAGCACTGTAGAGCGCTTGAACTTCTTGGCACAGCTCTTTATCGACATAGCTCGCCTCAGGTGCGGAGCGGACGGGAATGAGCAACTTGTTTTGCTCGAAGCGCGGTTTGACAGTTGCGAAATAGCTTCGCATCGCCCCCGACACTTGACTGAGCTCACTGACGATGCGCGGCCAGTAGTCGATATAATCCTGCTCGCTTCCACCTGTCTCTGTCGTAAAACGAGCATACACTTCATCGGCAAACGTCGCGTACCGATTCTCGACCCGACTCATGAACAATTGATAAACCTCATATGGCAACACTTGGCGCATCTTAAAGTAAAACGTCCACGTCCGTCGCTGTTTATTGACGACAAGACGCGATAGTTCCGCTCCGTCGAACTGATCACTCTCTGTCGTGATCCCGAGATCCGTCAACAGTAATTGCATCTTTTGATTTGCTTCCACGGGTAAGTCGTCCCCCCCTTTATATGACAATGTCGAAAAATGAAGGTGACGGCAAGAAACCGTCACCTTCATCGATCAATGCGTCTCGTTGAGTTGCGCGACAATCACTTGCGGCAACTCCTCTACCGTCGTTTCAATCACTTCGCCCGTCGCACGGACTTTCACTTCGACGATGCCTTCGCCGGCTTTCTTCCCGACGTTGATACGAATCGGCAAGCCGATCAAGTCAGCGTCGGCAAATTTAACGCCGGCCCGTTCTTTGCGGTCGTCGTACAATACATCATACTTCGATGATAGTTCACCGTAAAGTCGATTCGAAAGTTCGAGTTGCGTCTCGTCTTTCGCGTTGATCGCAATCAAGTGCAGATCAAACGGTGCGACACTCTTCGGCCAAACGATACCGCGGTCGTCGTGATGCTGTTCGACGATTGCCGAAAGCGTCCGCGAGACACCGATGCCGTAACAACCCATGATGAGTGGTTCCGCCCGGCCTTCTTCGTTCAAGAACGTCGCGCCCATCGCCTCTGAGTAGCGCGTACCGAGTTTGAACACTTGACCGACCTCGATCCCACGTGCGAACCGGACTGGACCAGATTCGTCCGGTGCCAAGTCGCCTTCGACGACGAAGCGGAGGTCGTGATACGTCAAGTGCGACAAGTCGCGTTCTGCATTGACGTGCATGAAGTGCGTGTTCGCAACGTTGGCGCCACATACCGCATCGACTAAATATTTAACGGCGTAATCGGCGACGACTTTGACCGGTGCGTTGATCGGTCCGAGCGTCCCTGGTTCACAGCCGAACAATTCAATAATCTTCGACTCGTCTTCCATTTGGATATCGAGTCCGCCGAGGGCGTTCTTCACTTTGACATCGTTCGCTTCGTGATCGCCGCGAACGATCGCCATGACCGTCTCGCCGTCGACGTTGAACAACACCGACTTGATCGTCGTGTTCGTCTCCACGCCCAAGAATCGCGCCACGTCTTCGATCGTCTTATGATCTTTCGTATCGACTTGCTCGAGCTCGAGCACAACACCCGCTTGCATGTCGTAACGGTCAAGCGTTTCCGCCATCTCGATGTTCGCCGCGTATGACGACGAGTCCGTGTAGACGATCGTATCCTCACCGATTTCGGCGAGCGCCTGGAATTCGTGCGTGTCTTTCCCGCCAATCGCGCCTGAATCGGCCACGACCGGACGATACTTCAAACCGGTGCGGTCAAAGATGCGCGAATAAGCGTTGTACATATTGTCGTACTCTTCGTCCAAATCAGCCTGTGTGGCGTGGAACGAGTAGGCATCTTTCATCAAAAACTCACGTCCGCGTAATAATCCGAACCGCGGACGACGCTCATCGCGATACTTCGTCTGAATCTGGTACAAGTTGACCGGTAACTTCTTATACGAGTTCAACTCGTCACGGACGATCGACGTGATCAACTCTTCGTGGGTCGCTCCAAGTGCGAAACGGCGGTCATGACGGTCCGTCAAACGCATCAGTTCAGGTCCGTAGATGTCCCAACGTCCCGTCTCTTCCCATAGCTCCGCTGGTTGGATCGCCGGCATGAGCAGTTCTTGCGCCCCGGCCCGGTTCATCTCTTCACGGATGATCGTTTGAATATTTTGTAACACACGATGACCGAGTGGTAAATAAGAGTAGATCCCCGCTGCATTTTGTCGAATAAATCCACCGCGCACGAGAAGTTGATGGCTGACAGCTTCAGCGTCAGCAGGAACCTCTCTCAAAGTAGGCATAAGCAATCTCGATTGTTTCATAAATATCAACGTTTCCCTTCTCTAACACAGTCTATTTAAAAAATGATTGGATATCGTTCCAAGTGACGATGAGCATGAGCAGCATAAGCAGGGCAAATCCGATAAAGTGGACGAACCCTTCTTTTTTTGGATCGATCGGTCGACCACGCACTGCCTCGAACAACAAGAAGATGAGTCGTCCCCCGTCAAGCGCCGGAAGTGGCAACAAGTTGAAGATCGCCAAGTTGACGGATAACAGTGCCGTCCAGTTGAGCAACATGACGAAACCGCTCGCCGCCACTTCGTCGGTCATGCGGACAATCCCGACCGGACCTGCGAGTTGATCGACTCCGACTTGGCCGGTCACTAAATCACCGACCGCAGAGAAAATCAATGTCGACATCGTCCACGTCGTCTCAGCTCCTGTTGTGAACGCTTTTGTCGGTGATCGCTCGAGCGCATTTGTCACGCCAAGGATACCGACCGTCTCGCCATTTTGTTCGACTGCTTGAGGTGTGAGCGTTACCGTTTGTTCCTCACCCGCCCGAATATAGGTCACCTCGGTCGGTGTATCGGCACGATCGGCCAAGACCGTTCGAAGATCGAGCCAGTTATCAATCGTCTCACCCTCGATCGAGACGATTTCGTCTCCGGTGACGAGCCCGGCTTGATCAGCCGCCGAATCCGGTTGTACTGTCCCGATTTGTCCGTCGTCTGTCGGTGTGCCTTGCACGAGACCGACAATAACGAGCAAGACGAAGGCAAGGACGAAGTTCATGGCCGGACCGGCTGCGATCGCGAGCACCCGTTTCCAAACTGATTGCGCTCCGAACGTGCGGTCGTACGGTGCGATTTGAATCTCCATACCTTGATCGACGAGAAGCGTATCGCGCTCGAGTGTGTACACCCGCACTTCTTCGTCGACGAGCAATTGAATCTTCAATTCACGGATCGAATCGAACTTGTCGACCGTTCCGACGACGTGTACATCCGTCGCTTGGTCCGGTTGGAAATAGACGCGGTCGACTGTGCCCGCGCTCGTTAACCGGAGCCCGACTTGTTGACCGGCCTTCACTTCGATCGGCTCGAAATCCTCACCCGCCATCTTGACGTAACCACCGATCGGCAATAAGCGAATTGTATAGAGCGTCTCATTCTTTCTGAACGAAAAGATTTTCGGTCCAAACCCGATTGCAAATTCGTGACAGAGAATCCCTGCCCGTTTCGCCATGACGAGGTGTCCCCATTCATGAACTGAAATGAGCACCCCAAACATCAAAACGATGGCGATAAAAGTTTGCATGATCTATTCCCCACCTTCACTTTCGTTGCTGAATTTGTTCACGAACCGATTGATCGACTTGAAGGATCTGCTCAAGCGTCGGTTCTACAATGACTGTATGTGCATCCATCGCTTGCGCGACGATCGATTCAATCTCGACGAACGCAATCTTTCCGTTCAAGAACAAATCGACAGCCGTTTCGTTAGCCGCATTCAACACGGTCGGCATTGAACCTCCTTGACGACCTGCTTCATACGCTAGTCGAAGAGCCGGATAGCGATCGAAATCGGCTTCCGCAAAATGGAGCGTCCCGATTTCTCTCAAGTTTAACCGCTTGTTCCCTTCGATTTCAAGCCGTTTCGGGGTAGAGAGCGCATAGAGGATCGGTCCCCGCATATCGGGGTTTCCGAGTTGCGCCATGACTGCGGCGTCTTTAAACTCGACCATCGAGTGAATGATCGACTCCCGATGGAGCACCACTTCAATATCATTATAATCGATATCGAACAACCAGTGCGCTTCGATGACTTCGAGCCCTTTGTTGAACATCGTCGCCGAATCGATCGTGATTTTTGCACCCATCGACCAGTTCGGATGATTGAGCGCTTCTTCGACGGTCACGTTCGCTAATTCAGCGCGTGTCCGATCGCGGAAACTTCCGCCTGAGGCCGTCAAAATGATTTTTGAAACGTCCTCACGACGCTCTCCGTTCAGGCATTGGTAGATGGCCGAGTGTTCACTGTCGACCGGAAGCAAACTGACGCCGTGCTCTTTGACGGCGGCCATGACGAGATGTCCGGCTGTGACGAGCGTTTCTTTGTTCGCCAAGGCGATATCTTTACCGGCTTTAATAGCGGCAAGCGTCGGCTCTAAGCCGACTGCCCCGACGACGGCCGTCACGACCACATTGGCCCGCTCAGCGGTCGCACATTCGATCAACCCTTCGAGTCCGATAAAAAAGAGTGGTTCGTATGTAAGGCGTGGCTTGAGCTGTTCGAGTACCTCGATCGTTTTGGCTGATACGTATTTCGGGCGAAGGCGGTTGATCCATTCCTCGGCTACCTCGACGTTCGTTCCGAACGCGTACGCCTCAAGTTCAAACAAGTCGGGGTGCTGCTCGATCACATCGCACGTCTGTACGCCGATCGAACCAGTCGCCCCGATTAAGCTGATTCGCTTCATCTTGACACTCCTTTTACAACAAATTGAAAATCCAAATGACGGTGAATACCGCGATCATACTATCAAATCGGTCTAAAATGCCACCATGTCCCGGTAATAGATGTCCAGAATCTTTTACGCCAAACTGACGTTTGTACGCTGATTGTACCAAATCACCGAGCTGGCCGACGACAGAAACGACAACCGCTAAGACGAGCACTTCGACGAGCGGTAGGACCGGTTCAATCAAGACATAGACGACACCGACGACGACAGCTGAAACAATACCGCCGACAGCTCCTTCGATCGTCTTGTTCGGACTGATCGAGGGCCATAGTTTCGTCTTGCCGATCGCTTTCCCCGTGAAATACGCACCCGAATCGGTCGCCCAAATGATAAATAAGACGAGCAATACTTTCGCCAGCCCGTCTTCAGACAGACGGACGAGGGCAAAGCTTGAAAACCCGATGACGAGATAAACAGCCGAGACGAAATAAAAACTCGCATCTTCATATGTGAAACGGTTTTTCGTGACGACCGTCCAAAAGAGAAGCAGCATTAACCCGAGCACCATCCATTGACTCGTCGAAATCGGAAGTTCACTCGTCAACAACTGCCGTTCTAAGAGCATCATGACGAACGGGAACGCTACGAGCAACGATGTCACGAGGAACGGGAACGCTGTCAGCTTATGCTCACGCATCATCGTAAACTCGCTCAAACCGATCAAAGCGAGCACGCCCATCAAGATGACGAACGGGCTGCCGCCAAGGGCGATCAAGCTGACAAAGATGGCGCCGGCCCAAAGTCCGGTAATAATTCGTGTTTTCATATTACACTCCACCAAACCGACGCGTACGTGTATTGTACGCTTCGATTGCTTCGACGAAGTGCTCACGTTTGAACTCGGGCCACAATACGTCTGTGAAGTGGAGTTCGGCATACGCCCCTTGCCAGAGCAGGAAGTTCGATAACCGTTGTTCACCGCTCGTCCGAATGATCAAATCGACATCTTGCATATTCGTCATGAGCCGCTCTCCGATCATCGACTCGTCGATCTCATCTGGATTGATGTGTCCGGCCGACACGTCGCGCGCAATGTCACGCATCGCTTGGATGAGTTCGTCACGGCCGCCATAGTTCAACGCGAAGACGAGGTCTAACCCCGTGTTTGTCGCGGTACGCGTCCGCGCTTCCTCGACCGCCTCGCGTGTTCCGCGCGGCAGTTTCGACACGTCACCGGCAACGAGCACTCTGACGTTTTGTTCGTCGAGTTCTTTTAAGTCGGTCTCTAAAAATTGCTTCGGCAACTTCATCAAAAAATTGACTTCTTCTTCTGGACGCGTCCAGTTTTCGGTCGAGAACGCGTAAAGCGTCAGCGACTTGATGCCGAGCTCTTGAGCCGTCCGGACTGATTCACGGACCGATTTCATCCCTTCCCGGTGACCCATGATGCGCGGGAGCCCGCGTTTCTTCGCCCAACGGCCGTTTCCGTCCATGATGATGGCGACATGTTCGGGGATGCTCAATTCCGCCTCAGTCTTCGTTTTAGGATTCACCCATTTAAACATAGTCTATCCTCCTGATTGTATGAAAGAGGGACCCTTTCAGTAAAAGGGTCCCCACACAGCTTTTTGGTATACCACTTCCGTGATTATACTTCCATGATCTCTTTTTCTTTGACCGCTGCAGACTCATCAATCTTTTTGATGTAAGAATCCGTTAACGTTTGAACGTCGTCCGCGTAACCACGGAGGTCGTCTTCTGTCAAATCTCCATCTTTTTCAAGCTTCTTCAAGTTCTCGTTCGCGTCACGACGAACGTTACGAACCGCAACTTTCGCTTCTTCCGCATACTTCTTCGTGATTTTAACGAGTTCTTTCCGGCGCTCTTCCGTCAAGGCAGGGATTGCTAAACGGATGACTGTCCCGTCCGAAGATGGCGACAGACCGAGATCCGCTCTTTGAATCGCTTTCTCGACTTCCGTTACGAGCGACTTGTCCCAAGGTTGGATCAACAAAAGACGAGCTTCTGGCGTGTTGATGTTCGCTACTTGGTTGAGCGGTGTTGGCACACCGTAGTAGTCGACTTGGACCGGGTCCAAAATCGATGCACTGGCGCGTCCGGTGCGGAGCGTCCCAAAATCACGTTTTAATGATGTATGGGCTTTAACCATCTTTTCTTCAGCCGTTTTCATAACTTCGTTTGCACTCATGAATTGATTCCTCCCACTACCGTCCCGATATGTTCCCCGAGAACGACACGTTTGATATTTCCTTCTTCAAGCAATGAGAATACAATCAGCGGAATATGGTTGTCCATGCATAGTGACGTCGCTGTCGAGTCCATGACTTGGAGACCGTCTTTTAAGACGTCCAAGTATGTGAGTGACTCGTATTTGACCGCATCCGGGACAAGTTTCGGGTCTGCCGAGTAGACGCCGTCGACGTTGTTTTTCCCCATTAAGATGACATCAGCTTCGATCTCGGCTGCCCGGAGCGCTGCTGTCGTATCTGTCGAGAAGTATGGGTTACCCGTCCCTGCTGCAAAGATGACGACCCGGCCTTTTTCAAGGTGGCGCATCGCCCGGCGGCGGATATACGGTTCAGCAACTTGACGCATTTCGATTGATGTTTGGACGCGGGTTTGGACACCGTGTGTTTCGAGGCTGTCTTGAAGTGCAAGCGAGTTAAGTACAGTTGCGAGCATGCCCATGTAATCGGCATTGGCCCGGTCCATACCGAGTTCGCTTCCCGTCTTTCCGCGCCAGATGTTTCCGGCACCTACGACGACCGCTACTTCGACGCCCATGGCGACTAACTCTTTAATCTGTCCAGAAATCGAGTTGACGATTGCCGGATCGATTCCGTATCCTTGATCTCCTGCGAGCGCTTCTCCACTCAATTTTAACACAATTCTCTTATATTTCGGTTCCATACTTTGCCTCCTCATGCTTGAAAAAAGGGAACACGCTCCCTTAACGAACTAACTCAAGGTTATACAGACGTGTTCCCAATTTTAATTGCATCATCATATATGACGCAGATTATTTTTTAAGTTGGTTCATTACTTCTTCAGCAAAGTTTTCTTCGCGTTTTTCCATACCTTCTCCAACTTCGAAACGTACGAACGAGTTGATACGGCCGCCTTTAGACTCTACGTATTTTCCAACTTTGAAGTCAGCGTCTTTGACGAACGTTTGGTCGACGAGGCAGATTTCTTCGAAGTACTTGTTCATGCGTCCCGCGATCATCTTCTCGACGATGTTAGCAGGTTTGCCTTCGTTGATCGCTTGTTCAGTCAAGACTTTCTTCTCGCGCTCTGCTTCTTCAGCCGAAACTTCGTCACGTGTCGCGTAAAGTGGGTTAGCTGCTGCTACGTGCATCGCTACGTCTTTCGCTACTGACTCATCTGTCGTGCCGTCGATGACGACGACCGAACCGATGCGTCCGCCCATGTGAAGGTAAGTGCCGAATACAGCGTCGTCCGCTTTTTCAAGAACAGCGATGCGACGGAGCGAGATTTTCTCTCCGATTGTCGATGCTTCTTCTTGAATGTGTGTTTCGAGTGTTTTACCAGCCACGAATTCAGAAGCGTGAGCTGCTTCGACTGTCGTCGCGCCTGAAGCGAGAACCGCTTTCGCCACGTCGCTGACGAGTGTTTGGAACTTCTCGTTTTTAGAAACGAAGTCCGTCTCTGAGTTGACTTCGACGAGAGCAGCTTTGTTGCCTTCAACCGCTACTGCTGTCAAGCCTTCAGCTGCGATACGATCGCCTTTAGCTGCTGCTTTAGCAATCCCTTTTTCACGTAGGAAGTCGATTGCCGCTTGCATGTCACCGTCTGTTTCCACGAGTGCTTTTTTGCAATCGAGCATACCTGCTCCTGTTTTTTCACGAAGTTCTTTTACCATTGCTGCTGTAACTGCCATCGGAAATTCCTCCTTGTAAAACTTACATTTTTTTAAAATAAAAGCACTAGGCTTCGAATAGACTATGTCCTAAAAAAAGGTGATAAAAGGCTTTCCCTTTATCACCTGTTGTCTAACTGATTACTCAGCTTCTGTAGCTTCAGCTTCTGGAGCTACAGCTTCTTCAGCAACTTCTTCTTCGCCTTGCTTCGCTTCGATGATCGCATCAGCCATCTTAGAAGTGAGCAATTTAACCGCACGAATTGCATCGTCGTTCGCTGGGATAACGTAGTCGATTTCATCTGGGTCACAGTTTGTATCGACAATCGCAACGATTGGGATGTTCAATTTGTGAGCTTCTGCAATCGCGATCCGCTCTTTGCGTGGGTCAACGATGAAGAGAGCGTCAGGAACGCCTGGCATATCTTTGATTCCGCCGAGGAACTTCTCAAGACGTGTCATTTCTTTTTTCAAGATGATGACTTCTTTTTTAGGAAGTACTTCGAACGTGCCGTCAGCTTCCATTTTCTCAAGTTGCTTCAAGCGGTTAATACGCTTTTTGATTGTTGAGAAGTTTGTGAGTGTTCCACCCAACCAACGCTCATTGATGAAGTACATACCTGAACGGAGTGCTTCTTCTTTGATTGTATCTTGAGCTTGTTTTTTCGTACCTACGAAGAGGACGTTTCCGCCTTCTGCCGCGAGTTCACGAACGAAGTTGTAAGCTTCGTCTACTTTTTTAACCGTCTTTTGAAGGTCGATGATGTAGATTCCGTTACGCTCCGTGAAGATGTATTTCGCCATTTTTGGGTTCCAACGACGTGTCTGGTGACCGAAGTGTACACCAGCTTCGAGCAATTGCTTCATTGAGATTACTGCCATGATAAATTTCCTCCTTGTGGTTTAAAAAAGTCCTCCGCCTCGTTCATCGTTGTACTCCGACCTTTCGGCACCGAGGAATACCATCCCGAGACGTGTGTGATGTGTTTAACACCGAAAATTACTATAGCATAAGTCTTCAAATCCGGCAACTCTCACTTTTGTCGAAGTTTCGCATAAAGCGCCACTTCGCCTTCCCCTTTTCCGAGGAGACGTGCCGTGTCGCGGACTGAATGACGGAGCAACACCTCTTCGACGCTCGGGTTAACCGCACCGTCTTCAGACGTTTCAGTTTCTATCTCGGCGATTTCAGTCGAGGTCGGTTTTGGCGATTCGGCCGCATCGTTTTTCACAACATCGCCCATCGATTCCATGAATGACAAGAGCAACGCCTCTGTCTCGCGTTTCTCGCTTTCGAGCCGATTGACGCGTTCGTTCAATGTTTGGATCTGCCGGAACCCGATCAACAGACCATAGGCAATCACGATCCCCGCGATCAGCAACACAAAAGTCATCCCTTCACCTCCTCACGATGTCTTTTCTTCTAGATACGAGCGGCCTAGTGCCTGTTTGAGTGTCTTTAACGCTTTCGAATGAATCTGTGAGATGCGGGAAGTCGATAATTCTAACACTTCCCCAATCTCCGTCAACGTCAACTCGTCAAAATAAAATAGCGAGACGACAAGACGTTCTTTTTCAGACAGTTGATCGATCTCGGTCGTCAGCACGTCGACTAACTCGCGTTGCAACAACGTGTCTTCCGGTTTTTCCGAATCGGGGTCAAAATACGTGACCGACATGACTTTCCCTTCTTCTTGGAGCGTCACCGCCTCGTCAATCGACAACATGTTCGCGAAATACCCTTCCGCCATCGCCTTTTCGATATCAGCGATCGGAAGCGCGCACGCGTCGGCCAATTCTTCTTTCGTCGGGGCACGGTGCAGCTTTTGCTCGAGTTGTTCGGCGACATGGTCAATCTTCTTCACGCGCTCCCGTACCGAGCGCGGCAGCCAATCGATTTTTCGAAGTCCGTCGATAATCGCGCCCCGAATCCGAAACGCCGCATACGTATCGAATTTATTATTATGTTCCGGATCATATTTCATGAGGGCATCGTACAATCCCATGTAACCCAAACTTTTCAATTCGTCGCGTTCGACGCTCTTTGGGAGCGTCACGATCATTCGTTGCACGTGATAATGGATCAGAAATTCATAATGTGATAATAATTCATTTGCCGTATCCATATCGCGGTCAGTATTCCAACGATCCCACAACTGGGTAAGCTGAGTCGTCATGTCGATCCCCCCCTTATAGTTCTTTTGTTCCGATACTCACTGTCCGAATCGATAAGACGCATGTTGCCACGTCAAATTCAATCGTTCGTCCGTTATGCCCACCACAATCCTCGGCGATTAGCGGGATGTGATGTGCTTTTAAAGCGACGCGGATTGCTTCGGCATTTCGTTCCCCGATGCGCATCGCCGCGTTCTCATATTTGAATTGAAACATTTGAGCCCCACCGGCCATCTTGGCTTGCAGACGTCCTGCCCCGGCCCGTTTGAGCGACTCGACGAGCGCGTCAATTGCCGTATCCGCATATTTCCCGACTTCGATCGTCTGGTGTTTCCTTGCGATCGCCGAATCTGGAAGCATGACGTGCGCCATCGCCGCCACTTGCAGCCGGGCATCATACAAGATGACACCGACGCATGAGCCGAGTCCCGCCGTGCGGAGCCGGTTCGGTGCTGTCGTTTGCTTCCACTCGGCAATCCCGATTTTAAGAACTTCAGCCATGGCCAAGCAACCTTCGTTGAATCCGATCTAGCGAGCCGTGCGTCGGTAAGAAGAGCACATGCCCGGCACTCACCTTCTCGTCAATCATGAACGTCGTGTCGATATAGAGCGCGGCATCTTCTTCCGGTTGAACGGACGTGACGACAAATTCGACGATCGATCCGGCCATATCAATCGCGGTCGCCGGCACTTGAATCATGATCGGCGTATTGAGCCAGTCGCCTAACGCTCGCGCGTAGGCCCCGCTCATAATGTTACCGATCTCTTCCCACGCCGATTGACCGAGCTCGTTGTTCGATTGGAACGTGAACGGTGAGCCGATCAGCGAAGCCACCATACTCTCCGCATCATCCACCGGGAACATGATCAGGATCATGCCACTGATCTCGCCTCCAAGCTCTAACAGGACAGAGGCCACATGGCGCTCCGGACCGCCGACGCGGTCCGGTAAATACGTGATCGGTTCCATTTCGGCAGACGATACCGTGATGTTGACCGGCTTGGCGAGCAGTGTCGAGAGCGCGGTCGCCGCATGACCAGACCCGATATTCCCGAGTTCTTTTAACAAATCTTGTTCAAATTCACTCAGCATGTTGGTCCTCGAACAACGCGTTCGCATCGAGAAGCGAGAACAGCTTGTCCTCACCTTTGGCAATCGCCGTCAAGTGTGCCGAGTGCATCTCGTGGCTCGAATCCGGAATCGGTTCGATCCGGACTTCATCGCTCTCGACGACTTCGTTGGCACGATCGACGATAAAACCAGCATCGCCTTGATTCAAAGAAGCGATCAAAATCCGTGTCTCGTCTGTCGGTGCGATTTCTTCATAACCGAGGCGAAGCCTGAGGTCGATGACCGGCGTGACCACACCACGGAGGTTGATGACGCCCTTCACGTGTGCTGGTGCGTTCGGCACCCGGGTGACAGGTTGTAACCGTTCAATCGAACGGACTGATTGGACATCGATTCCGTACGTGTTCGATGCGAGTGAAAACACTACCCATTTTTGTTCCATCTTTCTTCCTCCTTAAAAGAGATCGTTGCTGTCTACGATGAGAGCGACCCGTCCATCTCCGAGAATCGTTGCCCCCGAAATAGCCGGAATACCTTCGAGATACGTCCCGAGCGGCTTCATGACAATCTCTTGTTGACCAATCAAGTCGTTCACGACGACTCCGACGAGTTTATTTCCTTTACGCACGACGACGACCGGGAACTGTGATTTTGTTTCCGAATCGATTCCGAAAATTTCTTTTAAATAAACGAGCGGGACGAGTTGTCCGCGGAAATCGAAGACACGTTCACGATGGGCCGTCAGGATGTTGGCTTCATCGAGCAATGTCGTCTCGAGAATCGATGACAATGGGATGGCATACGTCTCATCGCCCGCTTGGACGAGCATCGCCGAGATGATTGATAACGTGAGCGGTAGGCTGACTTGGAACTTGGTCCCTTGTCCGACCACTGTCTCGAGCGTGACCACACCACCGAGTGACTCGATTTTATTTTTGACGACGTCGAGTCCGACGCCACGACCTGACAAGTCTGTGACAACGTCTGCCGTTGAGAAGCCCGGTGCAAAGATGAGCATCGCGAGCTCGTTGTCCGTCATCGCCGCCGCTTCTTCAGTCGTGATGACACCACGTTCGAGCGCTTTCGACCGGACTTTATCGACATTGATTCCCGCTCCATCATCTTCGATCTCGATGAAGACACGGTTACCGCCATGGTAAGCACGGAGGGCGAGTCGCCCTTGTTGCGGTTTGCCGGCTTGGACGCGTTTGTCAGGAAGCTCGATGCCATGATCGATCGCGTTGCGAATCAAGTGGACGAGCGGATCGCCGATCTCATCGATTACGGTCCGGTCGAGTTCCGTGTCAGCTCCTGAGATATCGAGTTGAACTTTTTTATGAATGTCTTTCGCGACCGAGCGGACCATCCGTGGGAACCGGTTGAACACTTGCTCGATTGGCATCATCCGTAACGTCAACACGAGTGATTGCAGTTCGTTCGTGCCCCGTTTGATTTTCTCGACCGTCTCGTTTAGTTCAGGCTGTCCAACCTCGTCGGCAAGGCGTTCGAGTCGGCCGCGGTCGATGATGAATTCTTCAAACAAGTTCATGAGACGATCGATCCGTTCTAAATTGACACGAATCGTCTTCGCTTGAGCGACAGCTTGTTCTTTCGGTTCTTCTGCTTCTTGCGCTTTCGGTTTTATTTCTTGCACCGCTACCGTTTCTGCACTCACAGCAATTTCCGGCTCGCTCTCGCTCTCGCTCACGCCCGTAAATACCGAGACGTGGACTGTTTCAACTTCCGACACTTGCGAGACGGCGTGTTCGATGACTGCAGCCGTCTCTTGTGACAAGAACAAGACGTCAAACGACAAGTCGAACTGTTCTTGCTCAATCGCTTCCGTCTCCGGATGGGTCCGAACGACTTCACCGAGCTCTTGGAGACGATCAAACACCATGTAAGCCCGGGCTGCTTTTAAGACGACGGCATCCGATAACTTCACATGGAGTTGGAACGCCTCAAAACCGGTCTGTTTCGCTTGTTCGATGACCGAATCCGCATACAAGTCGACAGTAAACACCGACGATTCTTCCGCCGCAGCGACCGTTTGTTCTTTACTCCCGATAAACGACTGGAATGCCGAAACCGTCGCTTTGACGTCGACGTTCGTGCCGGTTCCACCCGTCTCGATGTCGGCAATCATCGCTTCAATTTGTTCCATTGCGGTAAACATCGTATCAAGCAACAATTGGTTGCTCTCTTTTTTGCCTGACCGGACAAGGTCAAGGGCGCTCTCCATTTCGTGTGTCAAGTTGGCCACGCTTTCGTACCCCATCGTCGCCGACATCCCTTTGAGCGTATGGGCCGAACGGAAAATCTCTTGAACCGCTTCAGCGCTAGCCGTCTGCTCAAATTTCATCAACTGTGTGTTGACCGATTGGATATGCTCTTGCGACTCGTCCAAAAACAACCCTAAGTATTCGTTCACGTCCATCTATATTGCCTCCCTGTCGTTAGACTCGCTTCCACTGTTGCCGCAAATTCCCAATCAACCGATCCATGAAGTGCCGTGGCTTCGGTGGTGTACCGGTAAGCGTTGTCAAAATACGCTCAAGCCGCCAGCTAATATCACTCTTTCGGTCAAATTGGTAAAACGGGACTTGGGCGATGACCGCTTTCCTTACAGAAGCGTCATCTGGTAAAAAACCAAGGAACCGAATCGGTTTATTCAAAAACTGTCGGCATGCGACTTCCATACGTTCGTAACACTGGAGCGCTTCTTCCCCCGACTGCGCCCGATTGACAATGACCCCGATCGGTAAATCCGGACTTTGACGATGCACGAGTTTCGTGTACGCGTAACCATCCATCAGCGATGTCGGTTCTGGGGTCAGGATGAGAAACATCTCGTCACATCCTTCAATGAATCGTAACGATGTGTCCGTTGCTCCTGCTCCCATGTCAAACAGTACGTAATCATAAGTCGTCAGCACTTCAAGTTCACGCATTAAAAACTGCATGTCTGCTTCTGAGAATTGAACTAATGTGTCAAGTCCACTTCCCCCATGTAATATATCGACACCGTGCACGTCTTTCTGAACCGAAGACGCAAGCGGAGTCCGAGTTTTCACAGAATCGACCATCGTTTTAGACTGCGCCGCATTCAAAAGAATGTGCACGTTCGCCATCCCGATGTCGAGATCGACGATCAAGACACGCTTTCCGAGTTCGACGAGCCCGATTGCGGTATTCACGCAGACGTTCGTCTTGCCGACGCCGCCTTTTCCGCTCGCGAACGCGATTGTCGTTGGCGCGACATCCGTCTTCGCTCTTAAACGCCTTGCTTGGTCCATCGTGTCCACCCTTCCTTCTCAAGCATCTTTTGCGTCAAGATGTCTGGGTCGCCGGCGACCATATCGTCCGGCACTTCCTGGCCGTCTGTCAGCCAAGCGACGGGGAGTCCGCTCTCGCGCACCATCCGATACATCGCGTGGATATCACTCGTCTCATCCGATTTCGTGAAGATGAGCGACCGGAGCGGCAATTTTTCAAACTGTCGGTAAATCAAATCCATGTCTTTCATCTTCGACGTCAGACTGAGCACGAGTGACAAGCTCGTCTCCGAGAAGTCGTGATGGTTATGAAACTGTTCGACGTACGCCTCATCGCGGAAATTGCGTCCGGCCGTATCGATCAAGACGATATCTTTTCTTGCAAACAGTTGTTTCGCCCGTTTAAAGTCGTCAAAGTCATAGGCGACCTCGACGGGGATATTTAAAATCTCGGCGTATGTCTTCAGCTGTTCGATCGCTGCGATCCGGTACGTGTCGGTCGTAATCAAACCGACCGACATCCCTTGGTCGAGCTTATAGTGAGCGGCAAGCTTCGCGAGCGTCGTCGTCTTGCCGACACCGGTCGGACCGACGAGCATGATGTAGCGCAACGCATCCGGGACTGGTAAAAAGGAACTGCGGATCTGGTCATAGACGTATTGCTCGACGACCTCTAGCGATTTAGTCGTATAGTACAGTTCGTTGATTCTCTCTTCCCACGATTCATTCGTGAACGACTCAGACGCTAAGAGCGACTCGATATGGGTCAGCCCCGCCGGCAAACGCCTCTTTTCAGGAACAGGCGTCACCAGTTGTGGAGTGGGTGTAGGTGCAGGAACCGGCTTCGCCTTTGCTTGTTTCGGCTGCAGTTTCGGCTCGGTTCGAGGCTTGACCGTTAGCGGCGCTTTCTCGAGTGCGGCAATCACTTCAACTTCTTGTGAAGCGAACAACCCAAACCATCCTTTCTTGACTTGGCGAGAATTTAAGATGACAGCCTCGTCGCCGAGCTCTTGTTTCACTTTCGCCATCACTTCGGACATCGTCTTGCCTGTATATTTTTTAATTTGCATATTAAATCACCCCAATACTTTTCACTTCGAGCGAGCTGAGCAATTCGTTATACGCAAGGACCGGAACGTCAGGATAGTACCGTTCGAGCAGTTGTCTCACGAATATCCGAATCGTCGGCGAGCAAAGAATGACGGCCGAAGCCCCGTAGCGTTCAAACATCGACAGTTGTTCGCCAGAGCGCTCGATGATTTCGCGCGCTTGCTCCGGATCGAGCGCCAAATAGTTGCCGAACTCGGTTTTTTGGACAGCGTCTTGAATCAGTTGCTCGGTCTGCCCACCGAGTGTGACAACGTAGAGTGGACCGTCCGGCGGGCTGACTTGGTCAGTCAACTGACGGGCGAGTCCTTGACGACAGTATTCGCCTAATATATCAGCGTCTTTCGTCACTTTCCCATAATCGGCCATCGTCTCAAACAGGAGCGGCAAGTTGCGAATCGAGACGTGCTCTTTCAATAGATGACGAAGTACTTTTTGGATATCTCCGATTGAGAGCACGGATGGGGTCACATCTTCGACGAGCACCGGATGTGTCTCTTTCAAATGCTCGACGAGCTGTTTCGTCTCTTCCCGTCCGAGTAAGTCGGACGCATGTTTCTTGAGCGTCTCCGTTAAATGCGTGGCGACGACTGAAGGTGGGTCGACGACGGTGTAACCGCTCATCTCAGCCCGCGTCCGCGTCTCTTCATCGATCCAGAGAGCGGGCAATCCGAAAGCCGGTTCCGTCGTTTCGATCCCGTACACTTCAGGGTCTTCAATTCCAGGACTCATCGCCAAGTAGTGATCGAGTAATAACTCACCTTCTGCAACAACATTGCCTTTCACTTTGATCCGGTAAGCGTTCGGTGACAGTTGCAGGTGGTCACGAATCCGGACCGTCGGTAAGATGAACCCGAGTTCGAGTGCGAGTTGACGGCGGATCATGACGACACGGTCGAGCAGATCGCCGCCTTGCGATTCATCCGCGAGTGGGATCAGCCCGTAGCCGAACTCGAACTCGATCGCATCGATTTGCAGGAGCGAGACGACGGTCTCGGTCGGTGCCGCTGGTTCCTCATCCGGTAGCGGTTCAGCAATCGCTTGCTTCAGGCTGCGGCGCATCGAGTACGCCCCGAAGAATGTCGCACCCGCGATGAGCGTCGTCACCGGAAGTAAACTTGGTGACACGAAACCGAGCAAGAAGATGACCGTGCCCGCGATATAGAGCAACGTCGGATTTTGACCGAGCTGGTCGACCACGTCTTCCCCGAGATTGCCGTCCGAGACGGCACGGGTGACGATGATCCCGGTCGCCGTCGAAATGAGGAGGGCCGGAATCTGACTGACGAGCCCATCCCCGATTGTCATAAGCGAGAACGTCGTAAACGACTCACCGACAGGTAATCCCATTTGGACAACGCCGATGATGATACCGAAAATCAAGTTGATGACGACGATAATGATTCCGGCAATGGCGTCACCTTTTACGAATTTCGAGGCCCCGTCCATCGAACCATAAAAATCAGCCTCGCTTTGAATCTTTTTACGACGGATTTGGGCGTCTTTGTCATCGATCAACCCGGAGTTCAAATCGGCATCGATTGCCATTTGTTTCCCCGGCATCGCGTCGAGTGTGAATCGAGCCGAGACTTCAGATACCCGTTCGGCACCTTTCGTGATGACGACGAATTGGATGATGACGAGAATGAGGAATACGACAAATCCGACGAGAACGTTTCCGCCGATGACGAAGTTCCCGAACGTCGCAATGACTTCCCCACCATATCCGGTCGAGAGGATCGAACGGGTCGTTGACACGTTCAACCCTAGCCGGAACAGCGTGATGATCAGCAAGAGGGACGGAAAGACAGAGAAATCAAGCGCTTCCCGGGCGTTCATCGCCACGAGTAAAATCATGAGGGCGATCAATATATTTATAATGATAAGAAAATCTAGTAAGAACCCCGGTAACGGGATGACCAGCATGACGACGATCATAAGAACGCCAATCAATACTGCGAAATCTTTAGCTTTTACAGCCAACGCATACTCCTCCTCAAGACGGTTGTTTCAGTTGATAGACGAACGCCAGCACTTCGGCGATCGCCTGATAAAACGACTCGTCGACGACTTCTCCGATGTCTAGCTGCGCATAGAGCGCACGGGCCAGTGGTTTATTTTCCACGATCGGGATATCGTGCTCTTTTGCGACGTCACGAATATTGAAAGCGACTTGGTCGACCCCTTTGGCGACGACGAGCGGCGCAAAGTCTTTCGTATCGTCATAACGGATGACGACAGCGAAATGGGTCGGGTTAGTGATGACGACGTCCGCGTTCGGAATCTCTTGCATCATGCGCCGCATCGCCATCTCCCGTTGTTGTTGTTTGATTTTCGACTTGATGAGCGGGTCGCCTTCACTGTTCTTATACTCGTCTTTAATGTCTTGTTTCGACATGCGGATCGACTTTTCAAAGTCGAACCGTTGATAAAAGAAGTCGAGCAGTGCGAGCGCGAGCAACGCGACGCTGACCCAAAGCCCGAGTTCGATCGTGATTGCAGCGAGTGCGACGACCGATTCACGAACATGTTCGACGGCCATGCGTGACAATTCTTTTTGGTTTTGCCAAAGTATAGCGACCGCAGTCGTCAGGATAATCAATAATTTGAATAAGGACTTTAAAAATTCGACGACTGCTTTCATGCTGATGATGCGCTTGACCCCTTTGAGCGGGTCAATCCGCTCTAACTTTGGTTGAATCGCCTCTGTTGAGAACAGTGAACCGATTTGGAAATAGTTGATTAAAATACCGAACACGACCGCAACGATCAAGAACGGTGCTAAAATGATCCCGGCGCGAATGACCAAATCAATCATCATCCCGGACATGCCTTCTGATAAGTCGTACAGCAAATACGTTGGACCGAGCAGCTCTTTCGTCAGGCCAAACAACTGCTGACCGACATAAGGTCCGAGAAAAGATAACATGAGGAACATCGCGAACAAGGCGAACGCTCCGGTCAGATCGGCTGATTTCGCAACTTGTCCTTTTTTACGCGAGTCTTCTCGTTTTCGAGGTGTTGCTTTTTCCGTTTTTTCTCCTGCAAAAAACTGAAGATCGACCGATAAAGAGTATAGAGGCTTCATTGAGCGTCTCCTAACAACGTCATAAAATCACGTAATATTTCTTGCAACACCGGGATGAATTGGCTGATCCCATTCAACGTCAACCCCATCATCATGACCATCACGGAAAACCCGGCGATCAATTTGAACGAGAACCCGATGGCAAAAATGTTGAACTGCGGGGCCGATTTTGCTAAGAAGCCTAGCGCCAAGTCGACGAGAAGCAACGATGCCATGAGTGGGAACGCGAGTTGCAACGCGACCATCATCGTCATCGTGACGACCTTCACGGCCATCATGAGCGATGCTTCGCTAAAGTTGATCATCGGCTGACCAGGCGGATAAATTTGAAAGCTGTAATAGATACCGTCGATCAACAGTAAGTGCAAATTACTTGATAGCATGATGAACAGCGTAAAGATGTAATAAAATCGTCCGATCAACGGCGACTGTCCGCCAAACATCGGGTCATACGCTGACGCCATCGCCAGACCGAGCTGCAAATCGATGATTCCCCCGGCAATCTGTGGGGCAAAAAATAAGATGTTGATCAAAATGCCGAGCAGAAGTCCAATCAGCACTTCGTACAGCACTTGAACGATGAATGCTTGTCCGAGTTCAAGCGGCTCCGTTACCGTGAACATCGCATAATAAGCTAAAAAGGCGCTAAACGCGACACGGTGCATGACCGGAAGCTGCTTTGAAGAAAATAAAGGCACACTTACGAAAAATCCGGACAGACGAGCAAACGTCAATCCATATAAACTAATGAAATCGACCGCATTCATTTCGAGGCGACCTCGACCATCAGTTCAAAGATCATCCGCGTAAATCCTTCCATCTGTTGCAGCATCCACGGGGCGAAAACGACGAGCCCGATAAAGACCGCGACTAGCTTTGGAACGAACGATAATGTTTGTTCTTGAATTTGAGTCGTCGCCTGTAAAATCGAGATGACGAGTCCGACGACGAGGGCGATCAAAAGAAGTGGCATCGCAATCTTTAATAACGTCCATACACTCTCTGTCGCCAAATAGATGACCATTTCATGCGTCATAATCGTTCCTCCTACATACTTCTAAGCAATGATTCCACGATTAAGTGCCATCCATCCACTAATACAAACAACAACAATTTGAACGGCAGAGCGATCATGACCGGTGGAAGCATCATCATCCCCATCGACATGAGCACACTCGCCACGACCATATCAATGATCAAAAAAGGCAAGAAAATCATAAAGCCGATTTGAAACGCCGTCTTGAGCTCACTGATGGCGTAAGCTGGTACCATCGCGAGCAAAGGAACGTCTTCGACCGACTCCGGTTGCTCATAATTCCCGTATTTGATAAACAGTTGCAAATCTTCCTGTCGCGTATACTTTGCCATGAATCGTTTCATCGTGTTACCGGCTTCCTCGAACGCCTCATCTTGACTGATCTCGTCGTCCATATATGGAGACAACGCCTTGTCGTTTAAATCAGATAAGACCGGAGACATGACGAACAGCGTGATGAACAAGGCGAGTCCGATGATCAATTGGTTCGGCGGTGTCTGTTGTGTCCCTAAGGCTGGCCGAATGAACGACAGGACGACGACGACACGTGTAAAACAAGTCATCAAAATCAAGAATGACGGCGCCAGCGTGAGCAGTGTCAATACGACCAACAATTTAATCGAAGTCGACGTGCTGTCCGGCGTTTCTAAATTGATCAGTTGTTCAATCGTCGTCATTGCTTCTTCCTCACTTCTTCAATCTGTGACAGTTGTTGCTTGAACGTATCTAAGAACGTTGATGTATTCGAAGCGTTCAGTGAAGGTGCGTCATACGCTGCTTCATCGATCGATTCCGCGTCGATTCGATCAATCAATTGAATCGATTCACCGACACCGAGCACGTATACTTGCTCCCCTAGCTTGACGAGCTGCACCGAGCGGTCTTTCCCAAGCGGTACTCCGCCGAGATGTTTCATATGTTGCGCCGTCTTCACACCTTGCGTCCGTGCGTTTAACCAACGCATCAAGACGAGGAATCCTCCAATTACGACAACTAAACTCAAGACGACCTTGACCAACGTCCCGACCGTCGAGACGGTCGTAGGGACAGATTGATCTTTGGCTTCAGGCTGCTGTTGTTCGAACTGTTTATCCACGGTGGCGGCCTCGACCGTGGCCGGCATAGACAGCCCGACCACGAGCAGGAAAATCAACCACCACTTGTTCATTGCGCGACCGTTTTCGAAACTGCCTCGACGACACGTTCCGCGTTGAACGGTTTCACGATGAAGTCTTTCGCTCCCGCTTGGATCGCATCGATGACCATCGCCTGTTGTCCCATCGCCGAACACATGATGACTTTGGCGTTCGAATCGAACCCGCGAATTTCTTTCAATGCCGCCAGGCCGTCCATTTCTGGCATCGTGATGTCGAGAGTGACGAGATCTGGCGTGAGTTCACGGTATTTTGCGACCGCGTCAATACCGTTCTCTGCCTCGCCGACCACTTCAAACCCGTTCTTCGTTAAAATGTCTTTAATCATCATGCGCATGAACGCCGCATCATCTACCACCAAAATTTTTGCACTCATTATTCTTCCTCCTTAAACGATTCCAATCCGCTCATGCGGTTGGATGATTTCTGTTACACGTACCCCGAAGTTCTCTTCGATGACGACGACTTCGCCGCGGGCAATGCGTTGTTGGTTCACATAAATATCGACAGGTTCCCCCGCCAATTTATCAAGTTCAATGATCGATCCTTGCGACAGTTCGAGCACTTCTCGCACTGACCGTTTCGTCCGACCGAGTTCGACCGTCACGTTGAGCGGCACATCATACAGTAAACCTAGGTTTGCCGGCACCGAATCGTTTGACGTCGGGGCGTGGAGTGGCATGAACTCGGCTTGGCTAACCGCCACTTCCGGGGCTGACGTTTTTTCAGTGCGTGCCGGAGCAGGTGCCTGCGCTTTCGCTGGTGTGACCGCCGCTTGAACTTTCGGTTGCTCTTGTTTAGGCGCGGCCGGGGCTGACGTCGTAGCTGCGATCAGTTCGTTCACCAGTTGTTTCCCGAATTGAATCGGGGCAATTTGAACAATTTTTGAATCAATCAACGTACCGACTTTCAAATTGAACTCGATCAGTACCATCGTCTCCCAAAGCTCAAGCCGGTCAATGATCGTTTGATTTTTCGTCGCATCGAACACTTCGACGAGCGGCGGCGAAATATCAATCTTTTTAGAGAACACGGTCGAGAGCGATGTGGCCGCAGCCCCCATCATTTGGTTCATCGCTTCTTGAACGGCCGACAACCGAATCTCATCGAGCCCGTCCGGATCGACACCGATTCCGGTCCCGCCGAGCATCAAATCAGAAATGATGGCCGCATCTTCACGAGTCAAGACGAGGACGTTCTCCCCTTTCAACCCTTCGGTGTAACCGACCCGAAGCGCCACGTGAGGTGTCGGATAACGCTCTCTGAGCTCATCGATCGTCACTTCACTGACGACCGGGGTCGTGATTTCTACTTTTTGTTGCAGTAACGTCGACAGCGCCGTCGCGGAATTTCCGAACGAGATATTTCCAATCTCTCCAAGGGCGTCGCTTTCCATCGAGTCGAGATGTTCTTCGCTCTCGTCTAACGGTTTTGGCGAACTGTCGCTCGTTCCTCGTAATAACGCGTCAATTTCATCTTGTGACAACATCTCACTCATTGCTCTTCCTCCTTCACCCGGTGAAGCACTTGGACCGCCATCCGCTTCCCACTCACACCGACTTGCCCTCTGAACACTTTATTTTCCCCTACTAGGACGGATAGCGGGTCTTTCACTAGTTGATCGAGCGTCAAACAGTCACCGATTTCTAAATGCAACAAGTCACCGAACGTGATTGTCGTCTCCCCGAGTAGGGACACGACCTCTACCGTCGAATTCATCAATTGGGCTTTGAGCGGTTCTTGACTGTTCCCGCTCGCATTGCGGCGGTTCGCCTCCTGCATCCAATAATGACTCGATAGTTTCGATAGCACCGGCTCGATCGTCACGAACGGCAAGCAGACGTTAATCGTCCCGCTCACTTCTCCGATCGTGACCCCGATCGAAATGAGCACGACCGTCTCGTTTGGTGACACGAGTTGAAGGAACTGTGGGTTCACTTCAACGGCCGTCATTTCGGACTTGATCTCGGCAATCGACTCCCACGCTTCCCCGTAACCGGCAAAAGCTCGTTTATATAGCTGGGTCAAGATTCGCATCTCGATTTCAGTGAAGCTTTCGACTTTTTCAATCTCGACGCCAGGTCCCCCGAGCAGTCGATCCAACATCGCGTAAGAGATGTTCGGATTGACTTCGATGATGAACCGACCGTTAAGCGGGGGCGCCTCGATCAAGTTGATCATCGTCATACTCGGAATCGAATGAATGAACTCATCGTATGGAAGCTGTTCGACTGAATTGACCGTAAACTGGACATACGTCCGAAGTTGGGCCGAGAAAAATGTCGTCAGCATCCGTGTGAAATGTTCATGGATCCGGGTCAAGCTACGAATTTGATCTTTAGAGAAACGGACGGCCCGTTTAAAGTCATACTGCCGTACTTTTCGTTCTTCTTCTTGATTCAAAAAGGAATCGGCTTCGACATCTCCACTGCTTAGCGCTGATAACAGGGCATCAATTTCTTGTTGAGACAGTACTTCTCCCATGATGCCACCTCACTGTATAATTTTCTTCGTCATATAGACGCGCTGGACCTCACCTTTTTCCAGCAGTCCGTTTAATTGCGCTCGAAGGGATTGCTCGAACTTCTGCATATCTTCCTTCGTCGTGAGCTGTGCCTTCGTCATCCCGGCCAAATCGCCGAGAATGACGTTATGGACTTGGAACTTACGAAGTTCAAGATCTTCTTTCGTCTCAGGCGCATCGGTCACAATCGTGAATTGGACGTTGATGAACCGTTCGTCTTGAATATTCGTCGTCATATCCTCGGTCGTGAAGCTGCGCTCGGCGAGTTCTTCTGCCGTCACAGGTTTCGTTTTAGCCGTCACGTTGTCGCCGAATACATATTTATAAGTCATAAACCCAGCGCCCCCCATGACGAGCAGGACGACGAGCAGGATGAGCACCATTTTCATGGCGCCTCCTTTTGGTTTTTCTTCACTCATCTTCTTCACCTCTTGTGACTGTCGTTCCCATCAACCCGATCGAGCCGTAAAACGCCGTCGTCCGATCGATGATTTGATCTTTCGTCTCTGTGACGATATACGTCTTGCCGTTATACAAATGAATGATCGTGTCAGGTTCGGCCTTGACCGTCTCGATGAACAAGGCGTTCAAGACAAATTCCTCACCCCGCAATGTCGTGACGCGTATCATCAGCGTTTCAAGTTGACGAGTTCTTGTAAAATCTCGTCTGACGTTGTGATGATCCGTGTGTTCGCTTGGAATCCACGTTGCGCGATAATCATTTCGGTGAACTCTTCAGACAAGTCGACGTTCGACATCTCGAGGGCGCCTGAGACGAGTTCACCACGTCCGTTGTCACCTGAAGCACCAATCGTCGGATCTCCTGAGTTTTGCGATTGTAGGTAGTTATTTGCCCCAACTTTTGACAGCCCGGCGTTGTTCGGGAAGTTGGCGGTGACAATATATCCAGCAGTTTGTAAAGCGCCTGCCGCGTCGACGTAGCTGACTTGGCCGTCTTTTCCGATTGAAAGTGACCGAGCATCAGTCGGAACTTTGATTTTCCCGTAAGTTGCTGCACCTGGTGTGACATCAGGGATATTTCCAACAAGGTTAGGGGCTGCTAGATTCCCATTTGCTTTATCACCTGTCCCAAGCAAGTAAGTTCCGTCACCCGTTACCAAGTTTCCTTGGTTATCCGTGTAAAAGTTACCGGCGCGCGTATACTGCGCTTGTCCGTTGACCATCGTCACGAAGAATCCTTCACCGGAGATCCCGACGTCGAGCGCTCTCCCTGAGTTTTGCATCGCGCCTTGGTTATAGACGTTGTCGACGGTCGCCATCGTGCCCCCGAGTCCGATTTCTTTCGGGTTGATCCCGCCGGCCGTGTTGCCGTTCCCGCCTGCAGCACTACCGACTTGTTGGCTGACGAGGTCTTTGAACGTGACGCGGCCTTTTTTATACCCGAACGTGTTGACGTTGGCGATGTTGTTACCGACGACATCAAGCTTTGACTGGAAGTTCTTTAATCCACTGATTCCTGAGTACATTGCTCTTAACATGATGAATCCCCCTTATGCTTGTTTGATGGACGTAATATTGTAGACGCTTACCGAGCTACCGTCTTCGAGATCGGCCATGTACCCTGACTCATCCGTTCTTGAAATCGAGACGACACGTCCCGATCCTTTGATCGTCTCCGTTTCAGTCTCCGTTTTATGGTCGACCGTCTTGCCGATCATATTGCTGAACTCGGAAATTGAAGACATGTGGCGATCGACGAGTACTGAATCAAGTTGCTTTGAAATCGTCTGCATTTGTTCGAGTGATGAAAATTGAGCCATTTGTGAGATGAACTCACGATCTTCCATCGGTGACATCGGATCTTGGTTCGCGAGCTGGGCCATCAATAGCTTTAAGAACATGTCCTTATCGTATTGGTTCTTCGCTTTAGGCAGCGATTGATCGGGTAACGTATAATCATTCGTCTTCGGTTGGATGGTCGTCATCGTCGGGTTCCCCTTTCGGTTGTTCCTGTTGTTCTGGTTCAGGTTGGTCTGACTCGCTAAACGTCGATGATTTCGCTTCGAGCGCTTGTTGCGTCAAACTCACTTCGACCCGGATATGCTGCGACAACGGTTGGAGCGTCTGTTGCAGTTGTTGCATTTGTGACTGGAGCAACTGTTTCGCTTCTTGGTTGCTCGCGAACAGCTTGACGACGAGTTCACCGTTATGGCGCTCGAGTTTGACGACGAGTTCGCCTAGCTGTTCCGGGTATAGTCGAACGGTGAACACTTTCGATCCGTCGGCCCCGCTTCGGAACGGTGCTCTTTGAAGAGCAGCCTCGATCCGGGCTTGGAGGTTCTCCGGAAGCGACCCTTTAGACGCGTACATGACCGTTTCTGAGTCGATCTGTGGTCGTGACCACGTCATGCCTTTCGGCAACCAGTCGACGTTTTCTTTTCCAGCTTGTGGTAATACATTCGCCGGCGTTTCAGTTTGATAAGGGAGGGGAATATGTTTTGAAGTCTGGGTTAAACTCCCTTTAAATTGCGAAACGATTTGCTGGATAACTTGGACGTTCTCGTTTACGGTTGGCTGGTTTTGTTTTCCGGCCAACGCCTCGCGTTCCGTCTTTCCTAACATCATCGCGCCCGGTAAAATCGTTTGGGCGGCAGCTAACGTGGTTACGACGTCTGACGAGACCGTTTCCTCGATTGTTCCTGTGCCTGCACCTGCTTGGGCGATGATGCCGATATAGGCGTCCATGAACTTACGATAGGCGTCTTGTGGCAAAGACTTTAACCACTCTAAGCTATCGGGTTGTTGTAACCATTGTTCAAGCTGGCTCGACAAGTTCTCGAGCGGAAGGGCGCTATCTGTCAGAATTGCCGCGCTCGGTGCGAGTGTCGTCGGCGCAGCTTCCAACTCAGCCAACGCTTCCGTTGAGGCGCCAAGCATCGATGAAAGCAGGTCTAAAAACTGTCCGGTCGGGGTAGATCCTGTCTCCCCGCCTTTCGCTGTCGTTCCTTGGACCGCTTGAGCAAATAAGGCGATATTCATCATCTCTTCCTCCTTTCACGTTTCATTGGAGCAATTGCGTGACGACGGCAGCCTGTTGTGCATCCATCCGTCCCAATATGTCGGCCTGTTGTTTCGGCGACAGTTCTTTTAAGATCGTCGCCACTTGCGGGCTATCGAGTTCGTTCATGATCGCGGCCGCTTGTTTGGCGGACATTTCTTCATAGACGCGAGACACGTTCGACGTGTCTTCCTCCACTTCTGCTTCCGCAGTGGCTCCGAGTTCAGACACGAGTCGGTCCCGCTCTTTGATCAAGTCCGAGACTTCTTTTTGTCTCGCTTTCACTTCATTCGTCAATTCGACGTTTTCCGTGCGCAGTTTTTCAATCTCAGCGTTCGCGACTTTTAATCGATTCGTCGTGTCCGCGTCAATGCCGGTGACATTGACTTTTGTTTCAACTGTCTCATCTTTGTCTGCCTGTTCGCGCGTTTCTATGAACGGCACCGATAATAGCGGCCGGTCCATCGCATAGTTCATGACGACGATTCCGCCGACGAGTAAAAAGATTGCCGGGACGAGGACAAGAGCGACCAAGAGCTGTCTACCTCGCTTATTGTTCTCTTTTTCCATCAGCTTACTTCCCTTTCCCGTGATGAATCACTGCCAACTCATCGATAAAATGTTGTTCGGTGAGTTTCGAGACGGCCACTTCATTTTGGCTGACCTTCTCATGCAACGTTACATATTTTTTTTCTTCGACAACTTTTCCGAGCAAACGCTCTTGAGCCAAGTTGTAACGGTTCCGTGACTGTTGCACGACGAGTTGTTGCGTCTCAATTTGACGTTTCAACTGTTCCCTCGCCTTTTCACGATATTGGAACATGAGCAGATCAATCACACCAGATTGTTCATCTTGACTCTTCATGAGCGTCTCATACGTCACGACTAATCGATACAGCGTCTCCATCTCGGCTTCGAATCGCGCCTTATGACCTCTCATCTCTGTCGCCGATTCTTCTTTTGCATGCTCGGCAATCGGCATGATGCGTTCTAACAACAGCTTGTTCATGATTCACCTCTCGCAATTCCGACAAGACGATCGAGCGTCTGCTCGAGCGATGCCTCTTCTTCAATCGACTGTTTTAAAAATGTGAGCAGTCCCGGATATTCATCGATTGCTGTATCGATCGCAGGATTCGTGCCCTTTTTATAGGCTCCGATGTTAATCAAGTCTTCCGCGTCTAGATAAGTGGCGAGCCAACTCCGAAACGTCTGCGCGGCATCGCGATGTACAGGTGAAGCAATCTGGTTCATGACACGACTGATTGATTTTAGGACATGGACCGCCGGAAACTGCCCTCGGTTGGCGAGCGAACGGTCCATCACGAAGTGACCATCTAAAATCCCACGGACGGCATCTGCGATCGGTTCGTTCATATCGTCCCCGTCAACGAGGACGGTATAAAACGCCGTGATCGAACCGGTGACGGACGTCCCGCTCCGCTCTAGCAGTTGCGGCAGCATCGCGAACACGGAAGGCGTGTATCCTTTTGATGTCGGTGGTTCTCCGGTCGCTAGCCCGATCTCTCGTTGGGCCATCGCAAATCGGGTCACTGAGTCCATCATAAGGACGACCTCTTTGCCTTGGTCCCGGAAGTACTCGGCGATCGCCGTCGCCGTGTAAGCGCCTTTCAAACGCACGAGCGGGGGTTGATCGCTTGTCGCTACGATGACGACGGATCGAGCCATGCCTTCAGGGCCAAGTTCGTTTTCGATGAACTCTTTCACTTCTCGTCCCCGTTCGCCAATCAACGCGATCACGTTTATGTCTGCCGATGAGCGTTTAGCGATCATGCCAAGCAATGTCGACTTCCCGACGCCTGATCCCGCAAACAAACCGACACGTTGGCCTTTCCCGACCGTCAATAACCCGTCGATGATCCGGACCCCGGTCGACAAAACGTCTAAAATGCGTGGACGTTCTAACGGGTTCGGCGGTTTTCGAAGAACATCGTAGCGTTTGCCCGTCGGCATCGCTGCGCCCGATAAAGGGCGCCCGAGCCCGTCAAGGACTTGACCGATCAGTTCGAAGCCGACCGGTACTTGGAGCATGTGCCCCGTCCCTTTGACGATACAACCTGGGGCGATCTGTGTCGTTTCTCCGTAAGGCATGAGCAAGACGCGCTCTTCATTGAAGCCGACGACCTCGGTTTCAACCGTTTGGCCGGACGGTAACTCGATCAGGCAGCGCTCACCGATAAACGCACTCGGTCCGTTCGATTCGATCATCAGCCCGACGACGCGACAGACACGACCGACTTTACGCACATACTCATCTTCTGGAGAAGCGGTGATTGTGGCGACTACGCGGTCAATAAGCGCCATCGGATAGAACCTCCTCAATCTTGGAACGGATTCGTTCAAAACTGTACGATACGTCGAGCTCGTTGCCATGATGTGGCGTCTCGATCCGTACGCTCGTCTCTGTCAACGAGACATCAGCCCGATATTTCAACGGTGGCATCTGTTCGGATTGCCACGTCGACTCGAAACGTTGGATTGACGCAAGCCGCGTCGGGTGGACGAAGACGGTCAACGCTTCGGCATCGATTTGGCGAAGCAGTTGTTCGCGGATCATGTCGGCGAACAACGCCTCCTCGTTTCGGACGAGATCGGTCGTGACACGTGCACTGATCTCGACGGCCAAATCAACTAACTTCATTTCGGCATCTCGCCATTTCTGTTCGAACAAGTTCTCAAGTTCGGCGCTGACCATGTTCAGCCGGGCCGTCAGCTCATCGAACTCTGACTTCCCTTCTTGACGTCCTAGGTCAAAACCTGACCCGTACCCTTCCTGATAAGCGGCTTCAAGCGTTTGTTCTCGTAACAGTTCAAGCTCATGTTCGACTGTTTCACGGTGTAACTTGATCGCTTCTTCCTCCTGGCGGAGGGAGGCGTACCTCACTTCTAACTCTTGTTCATGATTACGTTCGACCACAACCTCTGAAACCGGTTCAAGGAATGGCCGCGAATCGATTCGTTGTGGTTCGAGCGGCATCGCTCGTTGACGTTTGATTACGTTAGACAACGATGTCATCTCCTCCACCACGGCTAATCACGATCTCTCCGACATCTTCTAGCCGGCGGATGATTCCGACGATGCGGCTTTGTGCTTCTTCGACGTCACGCAGTCTGACCGGTCCCATGAACTCCATATCTTCCTTGAACGTATCGACCATTCGTTGCGACATGTTTTTGAAGATGATCTGTTTGACCTCTTCGGAAGATACTTTGAGCGCGAGCAGAAGATCGTCGTTGGCGACTTCGCGAATAATCCGTTGAATCGCTCGTGAGTCGAGTGTGACGATATCTTCGAAGACGAACATCCGTTTTTTGATTTCTTCCGCGAGTTCCGGGTCTTCGATCTCGAGCGCGTCAAGAATCGTCCGCTCCGTCGTCCGATCGACACCGTTAAGCACTTCGACGACTGCCTCGATCCCGCCGGATTGCGCGTAATCTTGCATATCGGTTTGAGACAAGTTCTTTTCAAGAATCTGTTCGATTTCGTGAATGACGTCCGGATTGAGGCGATCCATCGTCGCGATTCGTTTCGCGACCTCCGACTGAATCTCTGGCGGAAGTTCCGACAAGATTTGCCCGGACTTGACCGGTTCAAGATGAGCCAAGATTAAGGCGATCGTCTGCGGATGCTCGTTTTGTATAAAGTTGAGCAACTGCTTCGGATCGGCTTTTCGGGCAAATTCAAACGGCCGGACTTGTAGCGTCGAAGTGAGACGATGAATCAACGCCATCGCCTTCTCTTCTCCGACCGCTTTTTCTAAAACCGTTTTCGCAAACCCGATGCCACCTTGGGTAATATAACTCTGTGCCATCGCCAGGTCATGAAATTCTCCTAAAATGGCTTCTTTTTGTTCAGACGACACTTTTCGGAGTGCCGATATTTGTAGCGTCAACTGCTCCATCTCTTCTTCAGACAGGTGTTTATATACACTCGCCGCCACTTCAGGTCCAAGCGAGATCATGAGCATGGCCGCTTTTTCTCGATTCGGTTGTTTTGCGTAGTTCACAGTACTCACTCCTCAGACATCCAAGTACGAAGAAGCTTGGCGAACTCTTCTGGATTACTCTCTGCCAATTTCTCCAACTGTTTCTTCTTGACGGCACCTTCGCCTCGCTCTTCCAAATCGAGATCGGGTACTTCGTCTTCATACGGTACTTCCCATTCATTCGTTCCCGAAACCGGTTGCTGATTCCGTCTTCGCATGGCGAAGAACAGAAGTGCGAGTAAGAGAACGGCACCAGCTGCGGCTGCATACATCCACCACGCTGTCGGCTGTTCTGCCACTACCATTTCTTCCGTTTCAGCGAACGGTCGTGACACGACGACGACTTTCTGTTCGAGTTCCGCTTCCGTCAACGCCTCGCCCGTTTTAGCGAGCGACGTCCGGATGATTGAATACATCATCGTCTCAAGGTCGCCCTCAAGTTGCGGGTCGATCGCTTGAGCGCCGTCTGGCGGCTCGACGATCAGTTGAACACCGAGGTCACGGATTGTGTAGGGGGCGTTCTGAATTTGTTTCGTGATGCGATTGACCTCATAGTTGATGATTTCATGGTTCTTTTCGCTTTCTTCTTCACCAGTTCCCATTGCGGCCGGGAAGTTGACGGTATCGTTTTCACCAGCTCCTGCTGCTGCCGCTGCTCCCGTACCACCTGTGTACGCTTCGGCGATCCGTTCAGCAGACGTCACAATCCCTTCCATCGTATCCTCGTTGACCGGGGTTACCAGGTTTTGCTCTTCTGCCGATTGGGTCGTGTCGATATCAGCCGTGACCGAGACGAGCACGCTGCGTTCTCCGAGTAAGACCGAGAGCATTTGTTGAATTTGTTGACGTACGTCTTTCTCGACTTGACGCTTCAGCGCTAACGGATCGGTCGAAGTCCCACCGGCCATCGTCGATTGATCCAAATCGTAATACGTGAAATATTGGTCCATGATCGAGATGTTCTCCGGTTTTAAGTTCGGGACACTCTTACTGATCAAATGATATAGTCCTTTGACCGTCGCCGGCTCAAGATTCGTACCTGCTCCTAAATTTAGGACGATCGAAGCTGTCGGCTCCCCTTGATCTTCGGCCAAGAACACCGATTTCTCCGGAAGCGAGATAATGACTTTTGCTTGGTTGATTCCTTCGATTTGTGTAATCAAACGTTCGAGTTCGGTTTGCATCGCGCTTCGTTCGATGACTGCCATTTCTCGGTCCGTCGTTCCAAATCCGGCGTTCTCACTGAAAAAGCTGTAATCGATCGCACCTGACTTTGGAATCCCGGCGGCTGCCAAGTTAACTTTCAATTGGTCGACTTGCTCACTCGGCACGTAGACGCTGACACCGTTCGATGTCGCTTTGATTTCTGACTTCACCCCATCAGCCGTCAGCTTTTCCGTCACTTCTCCAGCCTCTTGGGCCGAGAGGTTCGTGTAGAGAGGAGCCATGTTCGGGCGCGAGAGCCAAACCGTCAAGAGCACCGCGACGACAAGTACGCCGACGATGACGATGCCCCAAATGATTTTACGGTTTGTTTGCATCGCCTTCAGTGAGCCGGCCAGTGAGCTGAATTGTTCTTTTAACTTATCATTCATCGCAACTCGTCATCCTCTTCATTAAACTTGCATTCGCATCATTTCTTGATAGGCCTCAACCGCTTTATTTCGCACCTCAATGGCGAGTTGCATCGCAATCGACGACTCTTCGCTTTGGATCATGACTTGGTGAAGATCGGCTTTCCCGACGGCGAGGTCTTGACGCGCCGTACTCGTTGCCTGTTGAACTTTATTAAGCGACTGCATCGCTTCATTCAAATATGATCCAAACTGAGACGGTGTCTCTTTCACTGTCGGCAGAGCCGCGGTCTGGTTACCGATTAATTGAATTGGGTTAATTTGCATAGTCTGTCACTCCTTATCCTTTACCGATTTCGAGCGCTTTGACGAGCATTGCTTTTGACGCATTCATCGCGGCAATGTTCGCTTCATATGATCTTGTCGCACCTGTCAAATCAACCATTTCTTTTAACAGGTCGACGTTTGGCATCTGAACGTATCCCCGTTCATCCGCATCCGGGTGACTCGGATCATATGTGAGTTTGTAAGGACTTTCGTCTTCGACGATGCCTGAAACTTCGACGCCTCCGCTCACTGCCGACAGTTGTTGACGAAACGGCGCTTCTTGGAGCACCGTCAGTTTCCGTGTATACGGCTGCCATTCTCCATCGACAAGTTTGCCACGAGTCGTCTGGGCGTTCGCGATGTTCGCCGATACTGTATCCATCCGAAGGCGTTGAGACATGAGTGCCGAAGCGGATATATGAAAACTATCGAACATACCCATAATTAACGTCCTCCTCTAATAACGGTTTTAAGTCCACCGAGTCGACGGTTCAATTGTTCCATCATCGCCTCATACTGCAGTTGGTTACGGGCCAGTTCACTCATCTCATAATCGAGATCGACACTGTTCCCGTCACTTCGCATCGCCCCTCCGGCCCGGTCAACGATTTTCGTTGCACTACCGCGGTCACTCGGACGGCCACCAGCTAACTTTAGGCGCATTTCGTTGCTTAACGTCTGTTCGAACACAGCCTGTTTCGCTTTAAAGTTCGGCGTGTCGATGTTCGACAAGTTATGACTGATCACTTTTTGGTTCATGACCGAATGATTGATCGCTTGCTTCATTAATTGATAATCTGTGCCGATCCAATTCATGCGTCTCACTCACTTTCACTTAAAAGAATGCATGTATATACCTTATTTGGAAATTCCACTACTTCATTGAAACAAATCTGTAACAGTTCTGAAAGATATTTTTGTTAAAACAGGTAAATGGTATCGTCTGTTTTTGTCGAATTCACGACATATTCTGAAAATAATTACTTTTGTACTAAAAAAAGACGTTCCTTTTAACAAAGGAACGCCTTTTTGCAACTAAAGTCCTAATTGATAGGACTTTTAGCTATAATCTAACGGATATTCGCTCGATTTTAATTTGATTTCAGTTTCTGCAATTCAAACAAGAAGTTATCATTTAATATCTTGATATACGTTCCTTTCATTCCGAGCGAACGTGATTCGATGACGCCAGCGCTTTCAAGCTTGCGCAACGCGTTGACAATCACAGAGCGAGTAATTCCCACTCTATCGGCAATTTTGGAAGCAACTAACAGACCTTCGTTCCCCCCAAGTTCTTCAAATATATGCTCAATCGCTTCAAGCTCTGAATAAGACAACGAATTGATCGCCATTTGGACAACTGCTTTCTTGCGCGCCGACGCCTCTGCTTCCGCCGCCTTCTCACGGAGGATCTCCATCCCGACGACTGTCGCGCTATATTCTGCGAGAACGAGGTCGTCTTCAGTGAACTCGTTGTTCAGTCTGCCGAGAACGAGTGTGCCGAGTCGCTCCCCGCCACCGATGATCGGGACGATCGTCGTCATCGAATCAAGGAACAGCTCACGGTTCTCGACCGGGAACGCCGTATACTCGCTATCGATGCCGATATTTTCCGTCGTCTCTTTCACGTTGAACAAGTTCGATGCGTACGGTTCAGGGAACTGACGATCAACTAGGAACGCCTTCATCCGCTCGTTCTCAATCTGTTGTTTAATGGCGAAACCGAGCAAGCGACCGCGACGGCTCACGATGAACGTGTTCGCTTCGAGTACTTCACGCATCTTATCTGCCATCTCTTTAAAGTCGACGTGCGCGCTCGCCTCTTGTTGAAGCATCGTGTTCAATTGACGTGTTTTATCTAGTAAGTTCATAATTCTAATTTTCCTCCCTGTATGTGCATACAGAATTCTTATAATATAAATTGACTAAGGTCTCGATCTTCCGCGATCGATCCGACTTTTTCTTTCACATACGCTGGTGTGATCTCGACGTGTGTTTGTGGCATGTCGGCCGCCTCAAACGATAAGTCCTCGAGCACGCGCTCCATGATCGTATAGAGACGGCGCGCTCCGATATCATCAGTTTCTCGGTTGACGTGCGTTGCGATCTTCGCAATCTCTTCGATGGCCGAGTGGGTAAATTCGACGGTGATCTCCTCTGACTCGAGAAGGGCCTTATACTGCTTGATGAGCGCCTGTGACGGCTCCGTCAGAATTTTGACGAAATCTTCCTCGGTCAGGCTACTCAACTCGACACGGATCGGGAAACGACCTTGCAGTTCAGGAATCAGATCCGACGGCTTCGCCATATGGAAAGCACCTGCCGCGATGAATAACACGTGATCCGTTTTGACGGGTCCATATTTTGTGACGACGGTCGAACCCTCAACAATCGGTAAGATGTCTCGCTGCACACCTTCACGAGAGACGCCAGCATGGTCTTGTGACTTCGTCGCGATTTTATCGATTTCATCGACGAAGATGATGCCCATCTGTTCGCTGCGTCGTACCGCCTCGTCATGCACTTCATTCATGTCGAGCAAACTTTCCGCCTCTTCGGCAACGATGAGCGGGCGAGCCTCTCGAACCGGGAGCTTCCGCTTCTTCCGCTTTTTCGGGACGATTTGGCCGAGCATGTCCTGAAGATTCGATAAGCCTTCCATCCCTTGTCCTTGAAACAAATCAACTGTCTGTTTCTCTTCAAGGTTGACCTCGATCAATCGCTCTTCGAGTTCGCCAAGTTCAAGCAACTTCCGTAATTGAGACCGATCAGTCGATTGATCGTCCGTCGGTTCTTGCGTCTTCTGTCCTTGACCGCCAAACAGCGCTTCGAACGGGTTTGCGGCTGTCGGCTCAACTTTAGCCTTACCCTGAAGTGCATCGAGAATACGTTCGGTCGCAGCGGCTTCCGCTGGTTCCTTCACGTCTTCTTTCTTTTCTTCCTTCACGAGGCGAACCGAGTCTTCAACAAGGTCTCGGACCATCGATTCGACGTCCCGTCCGACGTATCCGACTTCGGTGAATTTTGTCGCTTCGACTTTCACGAACGGGGCACCGACGAGCTTGGCAAGACGTCTCGCGATTTCCGTCTTCCCGACACCGGTCGGACCGATCATCAAAATATTCTTCGGTGTGACCTCGTCGCGTAAGTCAGCGCTCAGCTTCTGACGACGGTAACGGTTGCGTAGTGCAATCGCGACCGCACGTTTGGCATCTTTTTGCCCGATGACGAACCGGTCTAACTCAGCTACGATTTGACGTGGTGTCAATTCACGTTTCATTCTGTATCGCCTCCGATCGTTTCTACGATAACTTGGTCGTTCGTATAGACGCATAATTCACCGGCAATCTCTAGGGCGGCGCGAGCAATCTCTTCTGCTGTTTTCTCCGGTGAGTGACGTACGAGAGCGCGTCCCGCTGCTAGCGCGTAATTCCCACCTGAACCGATCGCAAGGATGCCATCGTCCGGTTCGATCACTTCGCCGCTCCCGGACACGAGTAAGAGATGTTCCGCGTCCATGACGATAAGAAGCGCCTCGAGCTGACGAAGCATCTTGTCGCCGCGCCACTCTTTGGCGAGTTCGACTGCCGCTCGCGGTAAGTTCCCGTTATACATCTCGAGTTTTGATTCAAACTTTTCAAATAACGTGAACGCATCGGCCACGCTACCGGCAAAACCGGCCACGACTTTTCCGCCGTATAACCGCCTCACTTTTTTAGCCTTGTTTTTCATGATGACGGCGTTGCCAAACGTGACTTGCCCATCTCCGCTCATCGCACATTTTCCGTCGTGCCGGACTGCGAAAATAGTTGTTGCATGAAACATAGAATGACCCCCTACTTTCTCGGATGTGTGGCTTGATAGACCGCTCGCAAGCGTTCCGTCGATACGTGGGTGTAACGACCGGTCGTCGATAGTGACTCATGCCCGAGCAACTCTTGGACGGCACGTAAATCGGCCCCGCGTTCGAGCAGGTCGGTCGCAAAACTATGACGTAACGAATGCGGTGTTAACGGTTTTTGAAGTCCGCCGAGTTTCCGGAGCCGCTTCATCACGTAACGAATTTGGTCTGTTGTCACTCGATTCCCTTTTTGACTAACGAATAATGCCGTTTCGTGTGCCGCGGCGCAGTTTTGCCTTAACTCAAGGTAATGCTCCAACGCTTCGACGGCAAATTGCCCGAGCGGGATGTAACGTTCTTTCTTGCCTTTCCCGATGACATGAACGAATGAGAGCGCCGCATCATATGACGATATGTCCATGCCACAAAGTTCGGCGACACGCATCCCGGTCCCGTACAACACTTCGACAAGCGCGACATCACGTGCCCGCAGGAACGGGTCGTCTTGGCCGTTTGCCGTCATGAGCAAGTGTTCGACCTCGCTCGGTACGGCAAACGTCGGCAGTGTCTTGCGACGTTTCGGCGACGTCAAGTCATGAAACAGCGGTTCACTCCCGGTTTCTCGAGCCACAAATTTCCCGAACTGTTTGAGGCAGGAGATTTTTTGGGAAACGGTCGTCGTCGCCGCTTCATTCTCGTAAAGGACATATAAATAACGCCGCGCCGACTGCACATCAAATGGCTCTTGATGTGTCGATTGGCAATAAGCGGCGTACTGTTCGAGTGTTTGTTCGTAAGAGCGTTTCGTATGAGGCGACAGTCTTCGTTCGACTTGGCAATAGCGTAAAAATGATTGTTGATCCTCAGCGAATCCCATCCTCTCGCCCCCTTGCTTTCAGCTTAAAAACGCATGTTCCCGTCAAATCGAAATTAGCATAGCATACAGAATCAGAGGTGACAATAGAAACCCCTTCAATAATCTGAAAATTTTCAAAGTATTGTACAAATTACACAATTGAAATTTAAATTCACAAAAAAAGGAACCAAAAATTGGCTCCTTTCCCTTAAATCTCTTTATATTGCTGAATCGTCTCAAGGGCACGATTCGCATAGCGCTCATAGCGTTCTTGCTTTTTCATCTTCTTCGGCGCATCTTCGAGCGACGGCACGAGACCGAAGTTTGCATTCATCGGTTGGAAGTGCTTCCCGTCTGTCGTCGTGATGTAATGCGCCATCGAACCGAGCATCGTCTCGCGCGGGAGGACAAGCAGCTCTTCACCGGCAACCATCTTCGCCGCATTGATTCCGGCGAGTAGTCCTGACGCGGCTGACTCGACGTAGCCTTCGACACCGGTCATCTGACCGGCGAAAAATAGCGTATCGCGAGTACGGGCCTGATACGTCGGTTTCAACAGGCTCGGTGAATTGATGAACGTGTTCCGGTGCATGACACCGTAACGGACGATCTCCGCATTCTCGAGACCTGGGATCAATTGAATGATCCGTTTTTGCTCGCCCCACTTGAGGTGGGTTTGGAACCCGACCAAGTTATAGAGCGTTCCGGCCGAATTATCTTGGCGAAGTTGAACGACCGCAAACGGACGTTTACCCGTTTTCGGGTCTTCGAGTCCGACCGGTTTCATCGGTCCGAACAAGAGCGTCTTCTTCCCGCGTTGAGCGATCACTTCAAACGGCATGCAGCCTTCGAAGTAAATCTCTTTCTCAAACTCTTTGAGCGGTACGACTTCGGCTTTGACGAGTTCTTCGTAAAACAGATTAAATTCTTCTTCCGTCATCGGACAGTTGAGATAAGCCGCCTCGCCTTTGTCATAACGCGACTTCAAGTAGACCTTCTCTCGGTCGATCGTCTCTCCGTCTAATATCGGAGCGGCCGCATCGTAGAAGTATAAATAATCTTCACCGGTGAAAGCTTTCAATGAAGCAGACAAGTCAGGAGACGTGAGCGGTCCCGTCGCCATGATGACGACCCCGTCCGGAATCTGTTTAATCTCTTCGTTGTGTACCGTCACGAGCGGATGATTCTTGAGCGTGTCGGTGACGAAGCCGGCGAAGTCGTGACGGTCGACGGCGAGGGCGCCACCGGCCGGAACGCTTGCCGTATCCGCCGCTTTCAAGATGAGCGAGTCGAGTGTGCGCATCTCTTCTTTTAACACACCGACCGCATTTTGAAGTCCGTTCGCCCGAAGCGAGTTCGAGCAGACCAGTTCAGCAAACTGATCCGTATGGTGCGCCGGCGTCTGTCGGACTGGTCTCATTTCATACAAATCGACTTGAATCCCGCGTTTTGCGAGTTGCCAAGCCGCCTCGGAGCCGGCGAGGCCCGCTCCGATCACAGTTACACGTTGCTGCAAGGTTAATCCTCCTCTAACTGATGTACCTCGGTATGGGTACAGTTCGTGCATTGATATTTGACGCCATCTTTAATCTTTTTCTCAACCATCAACTTACCGCATTCAGGACACGGTTTCGCGACCGGTTTGTCCCATGAGACGAACTCACAGTCTGGATAGTTCGAGCAGCCATAGAACAGGCGACCTTTCTTACTGCGGCGCTCGACGACTTGTCCGTCTTTACAGTTCGGGCACGGGACGCCGATTTCGACTTGAACCGGCTTCGTGTTCGTACAGTTCGGGAATCCAGAACAAGCCATGAACTTGCCGTACCGTCCCATCTTGATGACCATCGGCGAACCGCAGATCTCACAATCGATACCGGCTGGCTCGTCTTTCACTTCAATCTTCTCAATTTCCGATTCGGCCCGTTTCAAACGTTTCTCGAATGACCGGTAAATCGGGGCAACGACTTCCGTCCACTCGACTTCTTCATTGGCAATCGAATCAAGAAGCGTCTCCATGTCGGCTGTGAACTGTACCGTGATGAAGTCGTTAAAGTACTCATCGATCATCTCGATGACAAGTTCTCCGAGCTCGGTCGGAATGAATTTTTTCTCTTCAAGCACGACGTAACCGCGCTTTTGGATCGTATCGAGTGTCGGCGCGTAAGTCGACGGACGACCGATGCCGAGCTCTTCCATCGCTCGGACGAGTCTCGCTTCACTGTAACGCGGTGGTGGCTGTGTGAAGTGTTGCTTCGGCTCGACCGTCTCGAATGCGACCTGGTCGTCGACTTCAAGCGGCGGAAGCAATCCTTCCCGCTCTAAGTTCGTGTCTTCGATATCATCGTCTTTTGACTCGATATACACTTTCATGAAACCTGGGAATTTGACGGTCGATCCGTTGGCACGGAAAATCATGCCGTTCGATTCGACGTCGATTTTCACCGTATCAAGAATCGCTGGCGCCATTTGACTCGCGACCAACCGTTCCCAGATGAGTTTATACAACCGGAGCTGATCCCGTGACAAGTACGCCTTCATCGAAGCCGGGTCACGTAACGCCGACGTCGGCCGGATCGCCTCGTGGGCATCCTGTGCGTTCGCCGCTTTTTTCTCTTTCTGCTTTTGAGAGGCGACGTACTCTGCACCAAACGTCGATTCGATATACGATTTCGCTTCGTCTTTCGCCAAGTCAGAAATTCGTGTCGAGTCGGTACGCATATACGTGATCAACCCGACAGTCCCTTCCTTCTTACCAAGGTCGATTCCTTCGTAAAGCTGTTGGGCGAGCATCATCGTCTTCTTGGCGCGGAAGTTCAGTTTCCGGGCCGCATCTTGTTGGAGTGAACTTGTCGTGAACGGTAGCGATGCGTTACGCTTCCGCTCTTTCTTCGTGACATCGATGACTTTGAACGACTCATCGATCGTCTTGAGGACGGCGTCGGCATCCGCTTCCGTCTTCAACTCCATCTTTTTCCCGTCTTTTCCGTAGAACGATGTCTCAAACGTCTCACCCTCATGGTTGAGCATCAGTTTAATCGTCCAGTACTCTTCCGGGTCAAAGGCGTTGATTTCACGTTCGCGGTCGATGATCATTTTGACAGCGACGGATTGAACACGACCGGCTGACAAACCTTTTTTGACTTTCTTCCATAACAACGGGCTCATCCCGTATCCGACAAGACGGTCGAGAATCCGTCGCGCCTGTTGGGCGTCGACGAGATCGTGATTGATCTTGCGCGGATGTTTAAATGATTCTTTAATCGCATCTTTTGTGATCTCGTTGAAGACGACACGACATTCTGTCGTTTCATCGACGCCGAGGGCACGGGCTAAGTGCCAGGCGATTGCTTCCCCTTCGCGATCCGGGTCAGCCGCGAGAAAAATTTTCGTCGCTTTTTTAGCGGCCGTCTTCAGTTCTTTTAACACTGGGCCTTTTCCACGGATCGTGATGTACTTCGGTTCAAAGTCATGTTCAACGTCGACACCGAGTTGACTTTTCGGTAAATCGATGACGTGACCCATGGACGCTTTGACCGTGTAGTTTGATCCTAAATAACGTTTAATTGTCTTTGCTTTCGCAGGTGATTCGACGATCACCAAATATTTTGCCATACATCTGCTCCCCTTTTGGAGGTCATTTAAATCCCTACCATAATATTCATGTTACCGACCGTTTGTCAACGTGCAATCATCGCACCATTCAAAATTTGGTCCGGATTCGTCAAAGGAATCGCTCCTTCTTCAATCAATTTATTCGGTCCTTCCGCTAACGGATCGAGCGGACTTCCCGGCACCGCAAACACCGTCTTGCCTTGCTCGAGCGCATGACTCACCGTATTCATCGTCCCGCTCTTTCGTCTCGCTTGGACGACGACGAGCCGGTCGCCTAATCCACTGACAATTCGATTCCGTTCTAAAAATTGAAATTTTTTGACAGGTGTTTCCGGAGTGTATTCACTGAGAAGCAATCCTTGTCTCGAGATCTGGTCGAACAGTTGATGATGAGCATGTGGATACATGTGCGAAAAGCCGGAACCGAGGACCGCAATCGTCGGTCGGTTCCGCCTGACTGCCAACTCATGAACGAGTCCGTCAATACCGAGCGCGCCGCCTGAAATCGATACAGTTTCTTCTATTAAAGGGTGTAAATATTCAACGAGCGGTCGACTGATCCGATTCAATTCACGACTCCCGACCAAAGCGGTCGTTTGTTCTTGTAGTACCTCTAAATCGCCCTGATAAAACAAACAGTACGGAGGGTTGGGGATATGTAAGAGCATTCGTGGGAACAATTCGTCCTCCCACGTCAAAAAACGGTCATACGTGACCGTTGAACGGAACGCCCGATTCGCTTTTTTCCATACGTTCGGATGGAACGAATTCCGTTCCGTCAGACCCGGATTTGATAAGTAATGATGGACGAACTCGACTGGCAAACGTTCTGCCGCAAAACGAGCTATTGTTTGATTCATCACAATCTCCTTTAAAAAAATGAGGGATGCGCGCACCCCTCATTCCGATTGGTCTTACGTCGTCGGTTGTCCCGTGACACAAGCATCATACAGACCTTCATTTTTAAGCACACGGATGAGTGTCTCACCGATGACAGCAGGTGTCTCGGCGACTTCGATCCCGTTTGCGTTTAACGTCTTGATTTTTTCAGCGGCCGTTCCTTTTCCACCCGAGATGATCGCTCCAGCGTGGCCCATCCGTTTGCCTTCAGGAGCCGTCTGACCACCGATGAAACCGATGACCGGTTTCGTCATGTTCGCCTTGACCCATTCAGCGGCTTCTTCTTCAGCCGTCCCACCGATCTCGCCGATCATGATGACCGCAAGCGTGTCTTCATCTTCGTTGAACGCTTGGAGCGTGTCGATGAAGTTCGTCCCGTTGACCGGGTCCCCACCGATCCCGACCGCAGTCGATTGGCCGATTCCGGCCGTCGTCAACTGATGGACCGCTTCATAAGTGAGCGTCCCTGAACGTGAGACGATGCCGACATGGCCTTTCGTGTGGATATAGCCTGGCATGATGCCAAGTTTCGCCTCACCCGGCGTGATGATCCCTGGGCAGTTCGGTCCGATCAAACGGGCCGGTTTGTCCTCGAGATAGCGGCTCACTTGGATCATGTCGATGACAGGAATCCCCTCCGTGATACAGATGATGAGTTCGATGCCGCTATCAGCCGCTTCCATGATCGAGTCGGCCGCGAAAGCTGGTGGCACGTAGATGATCGATGCGTTCGCACCTGTCGCCTCGACCGCGTCAGAGACAGTGTTAAACACAGGTACGTTGTCGAGTACGGTCGTACCACCTTTACCAGGTGTGACGCCGCCGACCAGTTTCGTATTATACGCTAACATCTGTTCGCCGTGGAACATACCTTGTTTCCCCGTGATCCCTTGAATGATCACTTTTGTATCTTGATTCACCCAAATACTCATGTCGTTTCCCCCTTATCGAACGAGTGCCGCGATTTTTTCTGCCCCATCATCCATCGAGGTCGCAGAAGTGATCGCAAGTCCAGATTCATCGAGAATGCGTCTTCCCGCATCCACGTTTGTTCCTTCTAAGCGGACGACGAGTGGTAAGTCGAGTCCGATTTCTTTTGTCGCCGCGACAATTCCTTCGGCGATGATGTCACACTTCATGATGCCACCGAAGATGTTGACGAAGATTCCTTTGACTTGGTCATCCGACAAAATCAATTTGAACGCTTCTGTGACTTTTTCTTTTGTCGCACCGCCGCCTACATCAAGGAAGTTAGCGGGTTCGGCGCCATAGTGCTTGATGATATCCATCGTCGCCATGGCGAGGCCGGCACCGTTTACGAGACAGCCGATATTGCCGTCAAGGGCGATATAGCTAAGGTCGTGTTTCGACGCCACGACTTCACGCGGATCTTCTTCCGTCGTGTCACGAAGATCGACGATGTCGGTATGACGATAAAGCGCGTTGCTGTCAAAGTTCAATTTCGCATCGAGCGCGACGACGTTACCGTCTTTCGTCGTGACGAGCGGGTTGATCTCCGCAATCGTGCAGTCCGTCTCGACGTACACTTTATAAAGCTTCATGACCATGTCGCTGAACTTGTTGACGAGTTTAGTCGGCACTTCCATCTTGAAAGCAAGACGGCGCGCCTGGAACGGACGGAGTCCGACGACCGGGTCGACGATTTCTTTATGAATCTTTTCAGGAGTATGTTCAGCGACTTCTTCGATGTCCATACCGCCTTCAGATGAACCCATGATGACAATTCGGCCGATCGAACGGTCAAGCACAAGTCCTAAGTAAAATTCTTGATCGATGGCAGAACCTTCTTCGATATAGAGGCGCTGCACGACTTTTCCTTCAGGTCCAGTCTGGTGCGTGACGAGCGTCTTACCAAGAATCTCTGTCGCATACTGTTTTACTTCCTCATCCGTTCTGGCAAGTTTGACGCCGCCGGCTTTCCCGCGACCACCTGCGTGGATCTGTGCTTTGACTACTTTCAATTCACCGTCTAGCTTGGCGGCTGCTGCAACTGCTTCTTCTACCGTGAAAGCCGGATAGCCCGTAGGTACGGCCACTCCAAACGTTCTAAGCAATTCTTTCGCCTGATACTCATGGATATTCATTTAGTTTCCCCCTTAGTCCCCTTTGATATCGGCATATCTATTGTAACGAAAAACTGAAAGCGCTGTCTATCGTTCTTGCTTTAAGTTTTCATCTTTTTTTCACATCTACCCCTAGACATTTTCGATTTTACCTTGTTCCATCTGATAGAGAAACACAAAAAGTTCAGCGATCACTTGATACAAGTCGTCCGGAATATGCTCTTCGATCTGTAACGCCGACAGGAGTGACAACAGCGCCGGGTCTTCATGGATCGGGATACCGTTCTCTTGTGCGAGGGCGAGCATCCGTTCGGCGACGAGGCCGCCGCCCTTCGCGACGACGCGCGGAGATTCCATCGATTGTTCGTAAGACAAGGCGATTGCTTTTTTACGGTCCATCATACATGAAAATCCACCTTTCCTAACGGGGCGAACGTCTCGGGGAGCGATTCTTGTCTCACTTCGAACGAGAATCGGGACAGTTCATAGCCGTTCGCTTTGAGCGCACTGCCGAGCAGCGGCTCGTACGCTTTGATGAACGGGGACAAGTCATGTTGTTCGTTGAATACTTTTACGGTGACGTGCCGCTTTTGAACGAGCAGGTCGATGCCCGTCTCGCCGAAGCGAGGCGTTTCTAGAAATAAGACGATACGGGCATGGTCTGCGTCGATCATCTCGCTTTTCGGGGCCTCAAGCCGAAACCTGACTTGTTCGAACGGTCCTAATTGCGGTATGTGAAATGCTTGGACGACGAACGGCGGCGTCTGGACCGCGTTGAACGTCTCTTGGGCCCGCACGAACTGTTCAAACTTCGGGTCGCCTTTCGCCTTGAAAAGTTCCCCGACGAGCTGTTTGACGTCAGTTCCCGCCCCGCTCTCGAGCAGTTGCCGTCCCATCGCTTTGACGGATTCCGGTGTCTGGATGGCCTCTTTTGAGAAGCGGCCGAGTTGTTCAAGGAGTAACGTCACCGGTGTCTTCCCGGTCTGGGCCGGTTCCGCCGTAGGCGGCATCACTTTCAGGACGAGTTTCGGCTCGAGCTCGGTGACGACCATCTTATACGTGACGTTCTCTTTAACGTCTGCGTTCACCCCGACCCGGAACAGTCCTTGCGGCAGTTGCATGACCGCTTCGTTCCCGGGCAAGAGCTGGAGCACCCTGCCGACGACCGTGTTGCCGACGAGCAGCTGACGCGACGTCTGTTCGGTGACTTTGAACGGCAGGACGCCTTGGTGATCGATCCGCATCGGGCTCCCCCTTTCATATCATATGTTTAATCGGTGCGAACGACTTGCGATGAATCGGTGTGATGCCGCGCTCGTTCAACGCGTTCAAATGAAGTTCCGTCCCGTAGCCGGCGTTGCGTTCGAAACCGTATCCCGGATACGTCGCGGCGAACTCTTCCATCATCTTGTCGCGGACGACTTTGGCGACGACGCTCGCCGCCGCGATCGAGACGCTCAACTCGTCCCCTTTGATGAGCGACGTCTGCGGCAAATCGAGCTCGAGTGTCATCGCGTCAATCAAGAGCGCGTCGGCCCCGTCAAGCTGTCGGACCGCCTCGGTCATCGCGAGCTTCGTCGCTTCATAAATATTGATTTGATCGATCACTTCCGCGTCGACGATTCCGACCCCGACGAATGCCTCGTCGAGGATCGTTGCGTACGCTCGTTCCCGCGCCGCTTTCGTCATCTTCTTTGAATCGTTCAGTCCCGGGCTGTAAAAATCGTCCGGCAAGACGACGGCCGCCGCGACGACAGGACCCGCGAGCGGTCCCCGCCCGACCTCGTCGATGCCAGCGACCAACTTGAAGCCTTGCTGTTTCAGCTCGGCCTCATACTGCAGGCGACGTGTATAGTCGTCCCGCTCGTCCCGTTCCGCGTCAAACCGTCTCTGACGTTGCTGCAGGAGCGCCTGGACGCCCGCGCGCGGGTCATCCTTCAGTTCGGCCCGGACATCGTCCCACTCTTCATATCGGACGGTTTTTAGCCGTTGTTTAATCTCTTGAATCGTCACGATCTGCCTCCTATCCAAAAAAGCCCTGTTTTCACAGGACTTCACGCCATATTATGATCTGCCGGCGTCTCAAGCGAGACACGTCCGATCTTCTCATGACGAAGCTCGTTCAATAATAGTTCGCTCGCTTTTTCGAAATCGACGTAGCCGCCGCTGAGAAGGCCACGTTTTTTTCCGATCAACTCGAGCAGTTCGACCGCGTCTTCCGGCAAGTCGTCGAGTTTAAACCGCTCTTTCAACTGTTCCGGGTAACGACTGCGTAGTTCACGCGCTGCATACATCGCGATGTCATCGAGGTTTAAAATGTCGTCTTTGATCGCACCCGTAGCAGCTAAGCGATATCCGACCATCTGATCCTCGAACTTCGGCCACAGAATACCAGGCGTGTCGAGCAGTTCCATCTCGCCGCCTTTCATCTTGATCCATTGCTGCCGTTTCGTCACACCAGGACGGTCCCCGGTGATGGCGATGTTGCGTCCGGCGAGCCGGTTGATCAGTGTCGACTTCCCGACGTTCGGGATGCCGATGATGAGGGCACGGATCGGGCCAGGATTACGGCCTTTCTCACGCATGCGGTCGTGCTTGTCTTTCATGAGCTTCTCTGCGCCCGTCATGAGCTGCTTTAAGCCTTTGCTATGCTTCGCATCGACGGCGACGACTTCGATGTCGTCACGCTTCAGGGCGCGCATCCAGGCGTCGGTGACGGCTTGATCGGCCATGTCAGCCTTGTTCAACACGATCAGCCGCGGTTTACCCGCCGTGATCTCATCGACCATCGGATTTCGGCTCGATTGCGGAACACGTGCATCGACGAGTTCGATGACGACGTCAATCAGTTTTAACTTTTCTGTTACTTGTCTTCGCGCCTTGGCCATGTGGCCAGGGAACCATTGAATTGCCAAAAAAACACCACCCTATTCTTCTACCGTCCCAAAGTCACCCATCGGCCAGAACACAAAGTTCGTTTTGCCGACGACGCTTTCTTTCGAGACAAAGCCAATTTCACGGCTGTCTTTCGAGTTTTGTCGGTTATCTCCCATAACGAAGTATGAGCCTTCCGGTACGACCGCTTCGCCTGTCACTTGTTCGAGCGTAAAGTTCTCGGTTAGAGGAAAGCCGTTCATTTGGGCTTGAAAATCCTCTAAATACGGTTCTTCGACTGCTTCTCCGTTCAAGTAGAGCGTATCGTCCCGATATTCGAGCGTATCGCCAGGAATGGCGATGACGCGTTTAATATAGTCCTTTGATTCAGTCGCATGAAAGACGATAATATCGCCCCGGTCGAGTTCACCGACGTAGTTAGAGATTTTGCTGACGATCATTCGATCGGCGTTTTGGAGCGTCGGCATCATCGACTCACCTTCGACGATGACAGGTACAAAGATGAACGTCCGGATCACGAACGCGATGACGAGCGCCACTACGATTGCTTTAAGCCAACTGAACACTTCTTTCAACTTGCCTCACTCCTCTGTCCGTTTGAACTTATTGTACTAGAAAAAAAGAAGCTTGTCGCAAGCGACAAGCTTTCCCCATCTTAACGACGGATTTCTTTAATACGTGCTGCTTTACCGCGAAGGTTGCGGAGGTAGTAAAGTTTCGCACGGCGAACTTTACCGTAACGAACGACTTCGATTTGCGCGACACGCGGTGAGTGAAGCGGGAATGCACGCTCAACACCTACGCCGTAAGAAATCTTACGGACTGTGAATGTTTCGCTGATGCCGCCACCTTTACGCTTGATGACTACGCCTTCGAAGATCTGGATACGCTCACGCGTTCCCTCTACGACTTTAACGTGGACACGTACTGTGTCACCAGGACGGAAAGCAGGGACGTCCGATTTGAATTGTTCTTCTGTGATTTCACGGAACAGTTTTTGTGCGTTCATGAATTGATCTCCTTTTTCTTCAATGTTCATATCTTCGTTTGCCTCGGCATCCAATAGCGGAACATCGGTAATCGGTGGGGCTAACCCACATGCTCAAACATAGCATATTTTTATGAATCGCGCAACGATTCGATGAAGTTTTTATCGGCCGGCGACAGAGCGATTTGGTCTAACAGTTCCGGTCGACGCCTGAACGTTCGTTCGAGCGAACGCTCGCGGCGCCACGACTCGATTTTGGCGTGATTGCCCGACAACAGGACGTCCGGGACTTTGAGGCCGCGGAAGTCAGCCGGTCTCGTATAATGCGGATACTCGAGGAGCCCGGTCGAAAACGAGTCATCCTCGTGGCTCGCTTGATCGCCGAGCACTTCCGGGATGAGGCGGACCGTCGCGTCGATCATGACCATCGCCGCGAGTTCCCCACCCGTCATCACGAAGTCTCCGATCGACACTTCGTCTGTCGCGAGTTCGTCGTGGATCCGTTGGTCGAATCCTTCGTAATGGCCGCATAAGAAAATCAAGTGCTCTTCGTTCGCCCACTCTTCGGCGACACGTTGAGTGAACGGTCGCCCCGTCGGCGTCGTCACGATGACGCGCGGCTTCGACTTCGCGAGCGAATCGAACGCATCAAACATCGGCTGCGGCGTGAGTAGCATCCCGGCGCCGCCTCCATACGGAGCATCATCGACTTTATGATGTTTGTTCGTCGAGAAGTCACGGAAGTTCGTGAACGTTACTTCGACTTGGCCGAGTGTCCGGGCACGCCCGACGATCGAATGATCGAGCGGGGCGAACATTTCCGGGAACAAGGTCAAGACATCAATTTTCATCGTCGATCATTCCAGGGATCGGCGTGATGATGACACGTTTCGCTTCGACGTCGATGTCTTTGACGACCGACTCGATGTACGGGATGAGCGCATCCGTCTTGCCGGGGCGCTTGATGACCCAGACGTCGTTCGCGCCATTGGTCTCAAAGATGTCCTCGACGACACCGATCACTTCTCCGTCGACGACGGCCTCGCATCCGATGATCTCGTGGTAGTAAAATTCATGCTCCGGAAGCTCGTGGACGTTTCCGGCATGGACGTAGAGCGACATCCCTTTGTACTTCTCGACGAGATTGATGTTGTCTAGCCCTTTGAACGTGACGAGATGGAACTGTTTGTGCGGACGATACGTCGTCACTTCGAGCGGCATCTTCTTCCCGTCGACGTCAAGGTAGAGCGTCTCACCAATTTTAAAGCGTTCTTCTGGAAAATCAGTCGCGGCGAGCAACTTCAATTCCCCTTTTAAACCGTGCGTGTTGGCGATTTTGCCTACGTTTAACCAATCCATCATAAAACCTCCTCAAAAAAATAGGCCGACCTCATAAAAGGTCGGCCACAGGGTTACTTCGCGTTTTTCGCGTTGTGGAATTTCTCCATGATCCCTGCTTTAGAGAACAAGTTGCGGACTGTGTCAGATGGCTTCGCGCCGTCTGCCAACCATTTGAGCGCGAGTTCTTCGTTGATGCGAACTTCTGCTTCTGGTTTTGCAACCGGGTTGTAGTGACCGAGTTGTTCGATGAAACGGCCATCACGTGGTGAACGTGAATCTGCTACAACGATCCGGTAAAAAGGTGATTTATTTGCGCCCATGCGCTTGAGACGAATTTTAACTGCCATGGTAATATACCTCCATTATGTGTTTAAGAATTGACAACTTTAATAGTATACTGCTTTTTTGCCTGACTGACAAAAGTTTTCTTAGAAGAACGGAAGGCCGAGACCTTTTTTCTTCCCTTTCATTTGTCCTGACATCTGCTTCATGAGCTTCTTCATGTCATCGAACTGTTTGATGAGACGGTTCACTTCCTGGATGGAACGACCGCTCCCTTTTGCGATCCGCTTGCGACGACTGGCGTTGAGCACTTCAGGATTCGTGCGCTCATGCTTCGTCATCGACCGGATGATTGCCTCGACATGATCGAGTTGCTTCTCGTCGATTTGGACGTTCTTCAACCCTTTCATCTTACCTGCACCAGGTAACATCGAGAGTAATTCATCAATCGGGCCCATGTTTTTCACTTGACCCAATTGCTCGATAAAATCATCGAACGTGAACGATGCATCACGAATTTTGCTTTCAAGCTCTTTCGCGGCATCTTGGTCCATTTGTGACTCCGCTTTTTCGATGAGCGTGAGCACGTCACCCATTCCAAGGATCCGTGACGCCATGCGCTCCGGATAGAAAGGTTCGAGGGCATCCAACTTTTCACCGAGACCGACGAACTTAATCGGCGCTCCCGTGACTGCCTTGATTGAAAGGGCTGCCCCACCACGTGTATCACCGTCGAGTTTTGTCAACACGACGCCGGTAATTCCGAGCAAATCATTAAAGCGATCGGCCACGTTGACCGCATCTTGACCCGTCATCGCATCGACGACGAGGAAGATTTCATTCGGTTTGGCGATCGTTTTCACATTTTCGAGTTCGCCCATGAGCGTCTCGTCGATATGAAGACGACCGGCCGTATCTATCAACACGAAATCGTGATGATTAACTTTGGCGTGCTCGAGCGCTTTTGTGACGATTTCTTCCGGCGTCACTTGATCGCCAAGTGAGAACACCGGTAAATCGAGTTGCTTGCCGAGAGTCTCGAGCTGTTTGATGGCCGCCGGCCGATAAATATCAGCAGCGACGAGAAGCGGACTCCGATTATGCTTTTTGCGAATCAAGTTCGCGAGCTTTCCGGTCGTCGTCGTCTTACCCGCACCTTGTAATCCGACCATCATGACGACTGTCGGTGGTTTTGAACTAAAGGTGATCGGGACGACATCACTCCCCATCAAGGTTGTTAATTCTTCATGAACGATCTTGACGACTTGTTGTCCAGGTGTCAACGATTTCATGACGTCTTGGCCGATTGACCGTTCTTTCACGTCGTTGACGAACTGTTTGACCACTTTGAAGTTAACGTCGGCCTCAAGGAGCGCGAGACGAACTTCTCTCATCATCTCTTTGACGTCTGCTTCGGAAATCTTACCTTTCCCCCGCATTTTCGCCAATGTCGATTGCAACCGTTCTGATAATCCTTCAAATGCCATGCTTCAGCCCCCTACTCTAAATTCTCAAGCGCCGAAACCGTCTCCGTCACGTCGGGCATTTGCTCGACTTGACGTCTGAGCGTTTGGAGAAGCAGTTGCCGTTGCTCGAATTTCTCGAACAGCTCCAGCTTTTCTTCATACTGCTCAAGCATTGCTTCGGTACGCTTTATGTTATCGTAGACCGCTTGACGGCTGACTTCAAACTCTTCCGCAATCTCTCCGAGCGAGTAGTCATCTAGGTAATAAAGAGACATGTAGTTGCGCTGTTTCGGCGTGAGAAGCGCTTGATAAAAATCGAATAAGTAGTTCATTCGATTCGTCTTTTCGAGCGACATACCTCTCACCTCCACATGTTAAGTGAAATCCCTTTACAACTAACAATAGTACAGCCGTCCTAACGTCTTGTCAAGTTTTTTTCTTAACAGTGAAAGTTAGGCGAGGTCATCGTTTGTCTGGTTTTTTTCTTCAAATACGTCACCGAATAGTCCGAGGACGAACTGCTCTGGGTCGAACGCCTGTAAATCATCAATTTTTTCACCGAGACCGACGTATTTGACCGGAATATCGAGCTCGTTTCTGATCGCGAGGACGATGCCGCCTTTGGCCGTCCCGTCTAACTTCGTGAGCACGATCCCGCTCACGTTCGTCGCTTCCTGAAACGCCTTCGCTTGAAGCATCGCGTTCTGTCCCGTCGTCGCGTCTAACGCGAGCAAGACTTCGTGCGGACCGTTTGGCACTTCGCGTTCGATGACCCGTTTCACTTTCTCGAGCTCTTTCATCAAGTTGACCTTGTTTTGGAGTCGTCCTGCCGTATCGCAAATCAAGACGTCGACCCCGCGTGACTTCGCGGCTTGGACAGCATCAAACACGACCGCGGCCGGATCTGACCCTTCCGCTTGGCGAATGACGGGGACACCGGCACGTTCACCCCATACTTGCAGCTGGTCGATCGCGCCGGCCCGGAACGTATCGCCCGCCGCAAGCATGACCGAACGACCTTCTGCTTTCAACTGATGGGCGAGTTTTCCGATTGTCGTCGTCTTGCCGACACCGTTCACACCGACGAACAAGATGACCGTCAACCCGTCCTGCATGTTCAACTCGCGGTCTGACTCGTCTTCTTGTAGACGTTTCGCCACGACTTCGACGAGGGCGTCGCGGACGGCGACCGGATCTTTCAAATTGCGACGCTTCACTTCTTCTTTTAAATCCTCGACGAGGTCCATCGTCGTCGTCACGCCGACGTCCGCCTGGATGAGCAAATCTTCAAGTTCATCGAAGAAGTCCTCATCGACTTCACGGAACCGATAGACGAGGTCGTTGACGGCGCTCGCGAACCCGTCACGTGTTTTCGTCAATCCGTCTGTAAATTTTTGCGACACCTCTTGGGTCGAGGTCGTCAATTTATCTTTTAATTTTTTGAAAAAACTCAAGTCAATTCCTCCATCTCTTCTTCTGTCTCGACGACACGTTTCGCTTCTGATAATTCGACCGAAAGTACCTCCGAGACACCGTTTTGTTGCATCGTCACGCCATAGAGCGTGTCGGCCGCCTCCATCGTCCCTTTACGGTGGGTGATGATGACGAACTGTGTATCGATTGACAACGTGCGGACGTATTCACCGAACCGGTGGACGTTCGCCTCGTCGAGCGCTGCTTCGACCTCGTCGAGCACGCAGAACGGGACAGGGCGCGTCTTTAAAATCGCAAATAAGAGCGCGATGGCGGTCAGTGCCCGTTCGCCACCAGACAACAGACTTAACGTCTGTAACTTTTTGCCGGGCGGTTTGGCGACGATGTCGATCCCTGTGTTTAATAAATCGGTCGCATCGACGAGTTTAAGGTCGGCCTCGCCGCCTCCGAACAGTTCTTTGAACGTCTGTTTGAAATGCGCACGGACGGTCGCATACGTCTCGTTGAACAACCGTGTCACTTCTCGGTCCATTTCGGAGATGACGTCGTACAGGTCCTGTTTCGCATTGACGAGATCGTCTCGCTGTTCAGACAAGAACGTGAACCGTTCATTGACGAGTTCAAACTCTTCGATCGCACTCAAGTTGACCGGTCCGATCTCCTCGATTTGACGGACGAGCAACTTGAACTCTTCTTTCGCCTCGTCGAGCGGGATCGATAATACCGGGAGCAGGTCGTAGACGAGTCCACGTTCTTCGAGGGCGTCTAGTTTCCACTGCTGTTTCAACTCGAGTTCATTCGCCTCAGTTTCAAGCTTACGGACGTCGGCCTCGAATTGGCGGCGAACGTCCGTCGCCTGCTGCTCACGCTGCCTGAGGATACGGTGTGACTCTTCCTCTGTTTTCAGCGTTTGCGACTGCGCTTCAATTCGCCCTTTCAACACTTTCATCCGCTCCGTCGCCTCGTCATGCTCGATTCGAAGTTCCGCGGATGAGACGATTCGTCCGCTTTCGAGCCGCTCGAGTTCGTGTTTGATTTGATCGAGTCGGGTCGTCTGTTTGTCGACTTCGGCAACGAGCCGTTCGACTTCCGTATTCACCCGATCCAGGTCAAGCGTATGACGTTGCAGGTCGAGCTCGTTTAGACGGATTGCCTCTTGCAATTGCCCCGTCGTCTCCGCGCCTTTCGCCTGCTCCGCACGCAACTGCTCGAGCTCTGTCCGCAGCGACGTCTGCAACACTTCCGTCGCCTCGAGTTCACTTGCGAGGCGCGTCAATTCTGCCGAAGATGTTTCAATCGTATGCGTATAGCGATTCATCTCGTGATCGAACAGTTCGAGTTGTGCTTTCGCGTCCTGGGTCGTCCGCTCTAATTCCCGGAACGAGGTCTCTAACGCCCGAAGCGTCTCTTCCTCTTGCCGTTTCCGTGTTCTGAGCGCGTGGAGCGACTGTTTGAGACGACTCGTCTCCGCTTCATACTCGGTCACACGAAGCTGCTGTTCGTGCAGCATGGCCAACCCTTGCGTCAATCCTTGTTTCAAATCATCGAGCTCTCTTGACTGGGTGAACAGGGCGACGCCTTGTTTCCGGCTCCCCCCTGTCATCGAACCACCGACATTGACGATATCGCCGTCGAGCGTGACGATCCGGTAGCGATAGCCCGTCGTCTGAGCGATCCGGTTCGCGACCTCGAGCGTCTTGGCCACGATGACGGCCCCGAGCAAGGACCGTTTCAATTTGTCAAACAAAGGTTCCGTCGTCACGAGATCGGATGCGATGCCGACGAAGCCATCCATCGCCTCGAGACGATGGGCGACCTCGCTCGGGATAAAGCGCTCTTTCACCGTCGTCATCGGGACGAACGTAGCCCGCCCGGCATTAGCCCGGCGCAACTTGTCGATCTCGCGGCGTCCGACCGCTTCATCTTCAACGACGACGTGTTGTTGCGTTTGACCGAGTGCCGTCTCGATGGCGGCCTCATATGATGGGAGCACTTGAATCAGCTCTGCAACCGCTCCGAGCACGCCGCTCGCACGGTCTTTCAATACGAATTTGACGGCATGGAAATACCCTTCATATGACTGCTTCATCCGCTCTAACATGTCGATCCGGTCTTCGGTCTTTTGACGGCGCCGGTCGAGGTCATGATACGATTGTTCGGCTCGCGACAACTTTTCTCGGAGCGCGACTTCCTTAGCGACCAATGCTTCTTCTTCGGCCAACAGTTCCTGCCAAGCCGTACGTACCGCTTCAAGACGATCTCGGTTTGCATCGAGCGAGGCGGTCTGTTCGGTTCGAACATCAAGCCGGTCCTTGTTCTCACGCAGGAGACGTGCTTTCGCTTCCTTTGCCTGCTCGATGTCACGTCGTTCCCGTTTCTGTTGGTTGCTGAGCGTGGCTCGTGTCGTTGCTAGTTCGAACGCTTCACTTTGAAGCTGTTCGATCTCCGCGTTGAAATCGCGAGTCGCCGCCGTAAGCTTCCGCGCGAGCTCGTCACGTGTCGCCTCAACGGTCTGCAACGCTTCTGACTTCAAAGCTTTGTCCGCTTGAGCGACCGACAATCGCGACTGCAACTGCTCTGTCTCTTCGACCAACTCCGCACGTTGGCGCTCGAGTCGTTCTTTCGTCTCTGCCCCATGCTCTTCTCGCGCTTTGGCGAGTTTAATATCTCCTGAGAGCCGTTCGAGCTCAGTCGCTTGAAGACGCTCATCCTGATGGAGCGTCTCGAGGACGGCACGATGCTCAGTCAATGTTCCCTCGAGCGCAGCCCGTTCGGTGACGAGCGCGTTCAGCGCCGCTTCTTGGTTGCGTAACTGTTCTTCTGCTGCCGTCTGTTGTGTTGTGGCGAAAGTGATCTTCGCCTTGAGCTCAGTGATCTCGGCACCGAGAATCCCGGTCTCGAGGTCGTCATGCCGTGCCTTGGCGACTTGGAACTCTCGAGCGAGTGCCGCTTGTTCACGAAGCGGTTCGACCCGGTCGGCAAGTTCGTATAAGATATCGTCGACGCGCGACAAGTTCAACTCGGTGTCTTGCAACTTTCGTTCCGCTTGTTTTTTGCGTTGGCGGTACTTCAGCACGCCGGCCGCTTCTTCAATGACGGCGCGACGATCTTCCGGTTTACCCGAGATGACTTGTTCGACCCGTCCTTGCCCGATGATCGCAAACGCGTCACGGGACAAACCCGTATCCATGAACAAGTCGATGACGTCTTTCAGGCGGCACGGCTTTTTATTCATGAAATAGTCGCTGTCGCCACTGCGCGTCACGCGTCTCGTCACGCTCACTTCTTCATATGGCAGGCGCAAGTGCGCATCGCTATTATCTAAAACGAGCGTCACTTCGGCGACGTTGCGGTGGTTCTCGCCTTCGCTACCGGCAAAGATGACATCTTCCATTTTCGCCCCACGGAGCGATTTGGCCGACTGTTCGCCGAGTACCCAGCGAACAGCGTCCGATATATTTGATTTCCCGCTCCCGTTCGGTCCAACCACGGCTGTCACGCCGGGACGGAAATCTAGTTCAATCCGCTTGGCAAACGATTTAAAGCCAGCGAGTTCGATTCGTTTTAAGTGCATCGTGACCATCCTATCCTAAGTAAGCATTCATTCGTTTATTTTACCACAGTTGCTAGTTCGTCAAAATGCTAGAATCATGCTATTCTAAAAAGAACTGTAGAAAGGGGTACTACACATGACGAATGAACAAATGATCGAGGAAATCCTCGATAAAATGAACATCATCAACCGCGGTGCGATCAAGGCGGAAGAATATAACAAAGCCGATGCATCGGCCGTGAAAGAGATTTACGACTACGTGATGAACCGGTCATCACTCTCGATCTCTGAAGTCGACGGTCTCGTCGAAGAACTTGGCCAATTGACGTAACCAAAAGGAGTGGACCCGCGCGGGTCCACTCCTTTTTTTATAGGCCGGCGTATCGCCGATTGAATTCGATCAACGCTTCTTTAGCCGCGATCTGCTCGGCTTCTTTCTTCGAACGACCGATCCCTTCGCCGACGATATCGTCACTGAGACGAGCGTGGGAGACGAATTCACGGCTATGGGCCGGACCGCGTTCTTCGATGATCGTATACGTGACCGGGCCGAGCCCTTCGCGCTGTACACTCTCTTGAAGTTGACTCTTATAATCGGTCTGCTCTTCAAACACACCGGCTAAGACTTTCGGAAAAACCGCTTCGGCGAGGAACTGTTCTACTGGTTCGATCCCTTGGTCAAGGTAGAGGGCGGCGATGTATGATTCGAACACATCGGCGAGTAACGCGGGACGTTTCCGTCCGCCCGTCAGCTCTTCCCCTTTTCCAAGCAAGATAAAATCAGAGAAAGCGTAGGCTTCGGCAAAGTTCACGAGCGACGGCTCACAAACGATGGCCGCCCGTAACTTCGTTAATTCCCCCTCGGAGCGCTCCGGATACGTCTCATATAAAAACCGGGACACTGTCAACTCGAGCACCGCGTCTCCTAAAAACTCTAACCGTTCATTGTCTTTTTTCAAGCCGCGTTGTTCATTGACATATGATGAATGGGTGAACGCCTGCATTAACAGTTCTTGGTTCGTAAACTTCACACCGAGCCGTTCCTCGAGTGCCGTGAACTTCTCCACGATGCGTGCTCGCTCCACTTCATTTCGTCGGCGTCTTTGCGCCGACCCTTGACGGTCGAACCGTCGCTTATCCTTTGTCATAAGTCCCTCCGTGTATAAGCACAAGCCCACCGCTCATTATGAGCGGTGGGAGGCTTGATTACAATTTTGTTTCGATGTAAGACACGACGTCGCCCACAGTTGCAAGCTTCTCGGCATCTTCGTCTTCGATAGTGATATCGAACTTGTCTTCAAGGTCCATGACCATTTCCATCACTTCGAGCGAGTCCGCACCGAGGTCGTCTTTAAATGATTTTTCGGCTGTGATTTCAGAAACGTCTTTCCCGAGTTTCTCTGCTACTGCTGCTTGTACGTCTACTAAGATTTGTTCTTTTGTCATGATAAAATCCCTCCAAAGTAAATTATATTAAATGTACTACAATTGGTAAAGTTCTGTTTTTACGCCATCGTCATGCCGCCGTCGACGGCGATCGTCTGCCCGGTCACATAAGCGGCCTCGCTTGACGCGAGAAACGAGACGATGCTCGCCACGTCTTCGACTTGGCCGAAGCGATTGAACGGAATTTGTCCGAGCGTCGCTTCGCGCTGCGCGTCTGTCAACGCACCCGTCATGTCGGTCTCGATAAAGCCCGGACAGACCGCGTTCACCGTCACGTGACGGGCCGCGAGCTCGCGCGCCACCGATTTCGTGAGTCCGATGAGTCCAGCTTTCGCTGCCGCATAGTTCGCTTGTCCGGCGTTCCCCGTGATTCCGACGACCGAGGCGATGTTGATGATGCGCCCTGATTTCGACTTGAGGAGCGGACGCGTCGCCGCTTGCGACGTCAAGAACGCGCCTTTCAAATTCGTTGCGAGCACATCGTCAAAGTCGGTCTCTTTCATGCGCATGAGCAGACCGTCTCGTGTGATCCCGGCGTTGTTGACGAGGCAATCCAAACGGCCGAACGTATCGACTGCCGTCTTGACGAGTGCTTTCACATCGTCAGCGTTCGAGACGTCCGCTTTGACGGCGATCGCCTCGCTGCCCGCTGCTTCAATGGCTGCAACGACTGCTTTTGCTTGCTCGACACTACCCGAGTAATTGACGACGACTCGAAAGCCGTCTTCCCCTAAACGCTTCGCGATGGCGGCCCCGATACCCCGGGACGCACCCGTCACGATTGCTACTTGGTCATGCACGCACTTCTCCCCCTAACGCTGCAACCTCTTCTAACGTCGTCACTTGTTTAAGTGTCACGTTTTTATCGATTCGTTTGATGAGCCCGGACAACGGTGACGTCGAACCGAACTCGATGAACGTATCGACCCCCTCAGCAATCGCTTTCCGGACACAGTCCTCAAACCGGACCGAGGCGTACAGTTGCTCGGTGAGAAGCGCCTTTAGTTTCTCGGCGTCAGTATGGACCGCCGCGTCGACGTTCGAAATGATCCCAATCGTCGCATCTTTGAACGGTGACGATGCGAGCACATCTTTAAACCGTGTCGCAGCAGGCATCATATACGAGCTATGAAACGCGCCTGACACGTCTAGCGGCAACACGCGTTTCGCCCCAGCCTGTTTTAAGTCTGTCTCTGCTTGTTTGACCGCGTCGACGTGACCCGAAATGACGAACTGGCCCGGACAGTTGTAATTGGCGATTTGTACAAGGTTTCCGCTGGCACTGATCTTCTCGGTCAAGTGGAACGCTTCTGCGACATCGGTCATGCCGATGACCGCTGCCATCGTTCCGTCCTTCACCTCGGACATGAGCTTACCGCGCTCACGTACGAGCACACACGCTTCTTCGAGATCGATGACGCCCGCGACGACGAGTGCCGCATACTCACCGACACTATGGCCAATCACGACGTCCGGTTTGGCACCGGTCTTCCCGTGTGCGAGCGCGAGCAGCGCCGCGTGCGCCACGATGGCAGGTTGTGCGACTTCCGTTTGTTGAAGCTCTTCTTTTGATCCGGCCGCCATGACGTCGAGCAAATCAAATCCGAGTCGACGATCGATCGCTTGCATCTGTTCAGGATCGTCTAAGAACGTTTGACCCATACCGACTGTTTGTGACCCTTGGCCGGGAAATATCCACGCTTCTCTCATGTACTCACCTTCTTTACGTTAGTCTGTTGCTTTCGCTTGTTTGATCTTCGCGACGACATCATGGTCAACCATGATTTTCGCCTGTTTGAGCGCACTCATGATGGCTAGTGCGTCACTCGACCCATGCGCTTTGATGACGGGGGCGTTGATTCCGAACAAGCCCGCACCACCTTGCTCACGATAATCTAATGTTTGTTTCAAGTTTTTCAGTTTCGGTTTTAAGACGAGAGCGGCAAGCTTCGAGACAATATCGCTCGTGAACTGTTCTTTCAACATTTTCATGAGCATTGACGAAGCACCCTCCACACCTTTCAACAAAATGTTTCCGGCAAATCCTTCTGTCACGATGACATCAACGTCACCTGACATCGCCTCGCGGGCCTCGACGTTTCCGACGAAGTGGACCGGAGCCTGTTCGAGGAGGGGGAACGCTTCTTTCGTCAGCGCGTTTCCTTTCCCAGCCTCCGTCCCAATGTTTAGGAGCGCGACACGTGGGCGCTTGATGCCGCGGACGTGCTCGGCGTAAAGCGAACCCATGATCGCGTAATCAACCAAATGTTCTGCCTTAGCGTCCGGATTGGCCCCGACGTCTAAGACGACGACACCGCTACCCGTATATGTAGGGAACGTTGGCGACAGTGCCGGACGTTCGATTCCAGGAATCCGACCGATGACAAAAAGCGAAACCGCCATGAGCGCCCCGGTGTTCCCGGCCGATACGAGTCCATCTGCTTTCCCGTCTTTGACGAGCTGAGCCGCTACGACGAGCGAGCTGTCTTTCTTCCGGCGAACCGCCCGGACCGGTTCATCTTCGCCTGTGATGACTTCGCTCGCAGGAACGATTGTAATCCGTGGGTCGGTCAACCCGTAGGACGCAAGCTTCACTCCATCACCGACTAGAAACAGTTCCATCTGCTCGTCCGGAAAACGTTCAGCAAATTGTTTTACGCCGTCCACGATTGCTTTTGGGGCATGATCCCCACCCATTGCATCAATTGCTAACTTCATACTTGTTCCTCCTCACCGCGACGATAAATCGTGAAGTCTCCGCTAAAGACACACTCTTCGCCGACATAACTATCCACTGAGACGTCCGTCCGTCCGTCTCGACGCAGTTTGACAACACGAGCCTTGGCAACGACTCGCTCTCCGAGATGAACTTGGCGACTAAACCGGATTTCCGCTTTAGTGGTCAACGCCAGTTCGTCGTCGATGAGCGCCACCGCTAACGAGTTGGCCTGAGCGAACAAAACGTGTCCACGGGCGATCTCGTTGCGGCTAAAGACGTGTTCTCTTTCCATGTCGAGAACCGAGATGGCCGATTCGTCGAGTTTCAAGTCAATCATATCACCGATGACCTCGCTCATTGCGAGCGACTTCACTTCATCGAGGTGCTCTGAAGCAACATGCTTGATCCGTTCCCGGACTTCAGGAATTTTAAGCTCCATCCGATCAAGACGGATCGTTTGAATGCTGACGGCGAACTGCTTCGACAGTTCGTCGTCTTTAATGAACGGGTTATGTTCAATCGTTTCTTGCAGTAAGCGTTGCCGCTCCTTCTTAGGTACCCGCATTCAGTTCCCTCCTAAACTCTTCCCTAAAGAACTTAATACCTGGTACTAATAGCAGTATATATTCTTTAGTTTTAATTTTCAAGTGTTATTCTAACCTTTCGCCGACAAGTAAGTCGAGTCGCTTCAAGTATTGACGCAGCGGTCTGTACGAGGACTCCTGCCAAAACGTCTCGCTGCCGAGCAAGCGGACGGCGTCTTGCATCGCCACTTCCATCACTTTGAGGTCGAGCACCGGGTCGGCGACACGGAAACTCGGCAACCCGCTTTGGGCTGTCCCAAAGAAGTCGCCGGCGCCGCGGAGTTCTAAATCTTTTTCCGCTAACACGAATCCGTCGTTCGTCTCCGTCATCGTCTTCAAGCGGAGCTTCCCGACATCAGACTTCGGGTCTCCTACTAATATACAATAAGATTGATGTGCGCCTCGACCGACGCGTCCCCGTAACTGATGGAGCTGGGCCAAACCGAACCGTTCCGCATCGTGGATCACGATGAGCGAGGCGTTCGGCACGTTCACCCCGACCTCGACGACCGTCGTCGACACGAGAATTTGCAGGGAGTTGTCAGCGAACGCCTTCATCACTTCATCTTTCTCGGCACTCGACAGTTTTCCGTGCATGAGTCCGACCGCATAGTTCGGGAATCGCTCATTGAGTAAATGATACAACTCGGTTGCGCTCTCGACTTCGAGCGTATCGGATTCCTCGATCAATGGCGCGATGACGTACGCTTGACGTCCGAGTGACAGTTCGCGCTCGACCATCACATGCACCCGGTCGATTTGATCCGTTTTCGCCCAATACGTCTCGATCGGCTTCCGGCCTGCCGGCATCTCATCGATTGTCGACACATCCATCTCCCCGAACGCGCTGATCGCGAGCGTCCGCGGAATCGGCGTCGCCGTCATATACAAGACGTCCGCAAGATCAGCCTTGTCTCGTAACATTTTCCGCTGCTCGACGCCGAACCGGTGTTGCTCATCCGTGATCGCCAAGTGCAGACGCGAAAACTCAACCGGCCCTTGAATCAAGGCGTGCGTGCCGACGATGATGTCGACGTCACCGGCTTTGATCGCTTCGAGCAACGTAGCGCGCGCCTTCCCTTTGACCGAACTCGTCAATAAGGCGACACGGATCCCGTACGGCTCGAACAGTTGTTCAAGCGAAGCGACATGCTGCTCGGCCAAAATTTCGGTCGGCACCATGAGCGCGCCTTGATAACCCGCGTTCACTGTCGCATACAAGGCGATCGCGGCAACGACTGTCTTCCCGCTCCCGACATCCCCTTGCAACAGGCGATTCATGCGTTCGGGCTTCTCGATATCACTCACGATCTCACGAATGACGCGCGTCTGTGCACCCGTCAACGGGAAAGCGAGCCGCTTGACGAACTCGTTGAGTTGCGTTTTTTCGAGCGTGAGCGCCCTCCCTTTCCCGGAACGTTCCATCTTTCGAAACGCCTGAAGCTTCAATTGATAAAGCAGGCATTCTTCGTACACATAACTGCGGCGCGCTTGTTTGTACATCTCGATCGAATCAGGGAAATGCATCCCTCTGAGCATCGACGCCCGGTTCTCCAAGCGGTAACGCAAGCGGATTGATTCCGGCAGCCGGTCCTCAAACGTCGTCGTCTGATCGAAGGCGAGTTTGACGATTCGACTGAAATTCTTTTGCGTCAATCCGGCACGAAGCGAATAGATCGGCTGTAATCCGTCCGCGAGCTCACCGAACTCGAGATCGGTCGCACTGATCGTCATCCGGTTCATATCCCATTTCCCTTTGACCGTCACCGTCGCACCAAGCGCCAGTTTGTCTTTATAGAAAGCGCGGTTGAACATCGTCACATGGACGACGTAGCGCTCTTCTAACAACAGCCGGAACTGAAGTCGATTTTTGCCTTTACTATAATAGCGGACGAGCGGTTCCGCTTGAACGGTCCCACTCCATTTGACCAGGTCCCCGTGGACTGCCGTCGTCACGGTGCCGCTGTTATAATTTTCATAACGAAACGGGACGTGCTCTAGCACGTCCTCGATTCGTTCGAGACCCATCGTCTCTAGTTTTTTGGCCATCTCTGGCCCGACCCCTCGGAGCGTCGTCAACGCGTCACTGTTTGGCATTTTCTTTCTCTCCAAAAATATTGCGTTCGATCCGACGTGCTGTCGGTGTATTGGCGAGTCCGCCCCGTGCCGTCTCTTTCAAGGCGGTCGGCATCATTTGACCGATCTCGTACATCGCTGAGATGACTTCATCGCACGGGATGCGGGACGTGATGCCCGCGAGCGCCATATCAGCCGCGACGACCGCGTTCGCCCCACCCATGGCGTTCCGTTTGACGCAAGGTACTTCGACAAGACCCGCTACCGGATCGCAGACGAGCCCGAGCATGTTTTTCAAGGCGATCGCAAACGCCGTCGCCGACTGTTCCGGCGTCCCGCCGGCCGCTTCGACGATGGCTGCTGCAGCCATACCGGTCGCGGAACCGACTTCGGCCTGACAGCCTCCGGCCGCACCCGAAATCGAGGCGTTGTTCGCGACGACGAATCCGAACGCGCCCGAGGTGAATAAATACCGAATCATCGCATCGCGGTCCATCTCGAGACGGTCCTTGACCGCAAATAGCGTCCCCGGTACGACCCCGGCGCTCCCCGCCGTCGGTGTCGCGCAAATCCGTCCCATCGCCGCATTCACTTCGTTCGTGCCAATCGCTTTGGCGACGGCATCTAAAATCAAGTCACCGGCAAGTGATTTGCCCGATCGGACATAGTCTTGCATGAGCACGGCGTCATTCCCAGTCAGCCCCGTCACAGACGTCACGCCTTGCATCGCCCGCTCGACCGCTTCTTCCATCACTTCAAGGTTACGTTCCATCATCGCCATGACCTCTTCTCGTGTCGAGCGTCTGACGTGGACTTCTTGCTCGATCATCACTTCAGAGATCGGGATGTCTCGTTCCGTTGCCGTCCGTACTAATTCTTCTACTGATTTAAACATAGTCGTTTCTCCTTATTCCCCAAAGATGGCTACCCGTTCGATTTGAGGTAACCGTTCCAGTTCCGCTAATACATCTTTTGGCATCGGTTCATCCATTTCAATCGCCATCAAGGCTTGCTTGCCTTTTTCATGACGGCTCACTTCCATATGCCCGATGTTCAGTTCGTGCTTGGCGAGTATGCCCGTCACGGCCGCGATCGCCCCGAAGCGATCGTGATGCAAGACGACAAGTGCCGGTCCACCGCCGGAAAGCTTGAGCGGGAATCCGTTCAATTCGGTGATTTCAATCGTGCCACCGCCAATCGAGATCCCAACGATCTCAAACGTCCCCTCCGCGTCCTCGAGATGAACCCGGGCCGTGTTCGGATGATCCGTGAGCGCGTCGCTCGTCTCAAAGACGACTTCGATCCCCCGCTCTTTCGCGATGTCGAGCGCTTGCGGGATGCGCAGATCGAACGTATCGAACCCCATGATGCCTCCGACGATGGCGACGTCCGTCCCATGACCTCGATACGTGTCGGCGAACGACCCGTAAAACGTGATCCGCGCGAGGTCCGGCGTTCGGCCGAACAGTTTGCCGGCCATAAGACCGATGCGTGCGGCTCCGGCCGTATGCGAACTCGATGGTCCGACCATGACCGGCCCGATAATATCAAACACACTGCGATATTTCATCGCATTTCCCCCTTTCAAAAAAACCCTACCTTCATTATACAGAAGGCAGGGCTGAGATACAGCTTATTCCACACTAAAAATGTAGGAGTAGAGCGGTTGTTTACCGTCGTGAACTTCGATTTCAATCTCATCGTTCTTCGATTCGATGTAAGCCGAGAGTGTTGCGACATCTTCCGCCGACGAACCTTCGCCCGTCAAGATCGTGACAATCTCATCATCCGCGTCCACAAGTGCATCTACGAGCGCTTTTGCCGCTTCTAGACTCGATTTTGATGATGCGACGATTTTCTTCTCAGCAATCGCCATATGATCATCTTTACGAATCTCGACACCGTCGATACTCGTGTCACGGACAGCGTATGTCACTTGTCCTGACTTGACCGTAGTTGCGGCCGTCTTCATGACCGACTCGTTCGTCTCGACATCCGCTTCAGGATTGAACGCGATGGCAGCCGCTAGTCCTTGTGGTACCGTCTTCGTCGGAATGACCGAGACGCCGCAAGGTGCGACCGATGCCGCTTGCTCAGCGGCCATGATGATGTTCGAGTTGTTCGGGAAGATGAAGACGTGCTCGGCGTTCGCCGCTTCAATCGCTTTGACGATGTCTTCCGTCGACGGGTTCATCGTCTGCCCGCCTTCGATGACATGTGCGGCACCGAGCGAACGGAACAGTTCACTGACACCTTCACCCATGGCGACGGTGACGATCGCGTAAGGCACTTTCGCTTTGACGGCAGTCGCTTGAACGCCGTGCTGGTTGGCACCGTGCTCTTCTTCAAGAATCGTCGAATGCTGTTGACGCATGTTCTCGATCTTGACTGCGACAAGCTCACCAAAACGTTGTCCTTTCGTGATGACGTCGCCCGGCGTCTCGACGTGAACGTGGACTTTGAGCAACTCTTCGTCGGCGACGACAAGGAGAGAGTCTCCGAGTTCAGACAGCTCGTTACGGAACACGTCCTCATCGAACGGAGTCTGTTTCAACTTTTCGTCTTGGAAACGGACCATGATCTCCGTGCAATATCCAAATTCGATATCTTCCGTCGACATGAAACCTTGCGCAGCATGGTGTTCTGCCTCAACGAGGGCATCCATGACCGGTGCGTGCGGCTTCTCGAGCTCTTTCCCTTCAAGGCTCGCGAGGAACCCTTCATAGATGACGAGGAGACCTTGACCGCCTGAGTCGACGACACCGACTTCTTTTAAGACCGGCAACAAATCAGGTGTCCGTTCGAGCGAAGCTTTCGCTTCCGTGATCACTTGCTCCATGAACTCATTGAAGTCGCTCGTCGACTCAGAGGCACGGAGCGCTTCGTCGGCCGCTTCACGAGCAACCGTCAAAATCGTTCCTTCAACCGGTTTCATAACCGCCTTGTATGCCGTGTCGACGCCACGTTTGAGTGCCTCGGCAAAGTCGAGTGTCGATAATTCTGTCTTTCCTTCGATTGATTTACCGAAACCACGGAATAATTGGCTTAAAATAACACCCGAATTCCCACGGGCCCCCATAAGTAGACCGCGGGCAAACTTTGATGACACGTCAGCGATATTCGCCGTGTTGAGTGCGGCCACTTCCTTCGCACCTGAAGTCATCGTCAAATTCATGTTCGTTCCCGTGTCGCCGTCTGGGACCGGGAAGACGTTAAGCGAATCCACGTAATCTGCATTTTGGCTCAAGTTGGCTGCACCGTTTGCGACCATCTGCGCAAACACCAATCCATCTAAACGTTTTAACCCCACACCAAATCCTCCTTCGTTCTCGTCAGTCATTCGTCAGACGAACGCCTTGTACGAATATATTTACCGACGAAACGTTTAATCCTAAAGTTTCACCGAGCGTGTATTTTACACGACTTTGCACGTTGTACGCGACTTCCGACACTTTCGTCCCGTAGCTCACGATGATGTGCATATCGATATGTACGTCTTCTCCATCTTGACGTACGACAACGCCACGCGCATAGTTCTCACGTTTGAGCAGTTCTGCGATCCCGTCTTTCAGTTGAGCTTGTGACGCCATTCCTACGACGCCGAAACATTCCATCGCCGCACCGCCCGCGAGTGTCGCGACCACGTCGTTCGTGATATCAATATTGCCATATGTTGTCTTCATTTCAATTGCCATATGGAGTAGCCTCCTTTATTCGGAATGATTCCTACAGTATATTCTACAATAAGTACCTAGTTATTAAAAGGACATGCCCCTAAACTCGGTCAATTGTAACCGCAACCCTCATTCATTATTAAAATCCTCATCCGTAATGTCAAGTTTTTTTCTTGTCATCCGGTTATTTTCTAGTTGCATCGTGAAAAAACCCATGCTAATATAAACGAGTGTCTATTAGGACGAACCCACATAAAAAAGGAGGGGAAACGCATGGCACGTAAATGCTACGTAACAGGTAAGTCACCTAAGTCAGGTAACAACCGTTCGCACGCACTCAACAAGACAAAACGTACTTGGGGTGTAAACGTACAAAAAGTTCGCATTCTCGTTGACGGTAAACCTAAACGAGTTTGGGTTTCAGCTCGCGCTCTTAAATCAGGTCTCGTTGAACGCGTATAATTACCATACACGAACGAAATAAATCCCAGCGGCATGCGCCGATGGGATTTTTTTTGTTTATTTCTTTATATACATAATCAAGACGTTGCCGCTATGAACGAGCAAGTCCGCCTCTTCCGCCGACCACTCGTTTGAGATCGTCAGCGCCTCATGGCTGACGACGTCATGGTTCTCGAGCGGGTACTTGACGCCACGAATCGAGACCGAGGCCCGTTTCCAAGGTACGAGCGACAAGTAATGGTCAGGACGACGCGGGAGACGATAGTCCCCTTTTCCGACGAGGCGGACTTCTTGCCCGTCTGCGAACAACCGCATCTCGGGGTACGCCTCGAGCAGACCGACGTTGCTGAGCGTCATATCGAGTCTGCCTCCGAGTGCACCGTACACGTCGATCACGTCCGCCCCTTTCCCTCGTGCCGCCTCGAGAGCGATCTCAAGGTCGGTCACGTCTTTTTCAGACGGATAACGGACAGCTTCCTCCGGCACGGTGCCTGTGAACGAATCAAAGTCACCGACGAGCAGGTCCGGCTTCATCCCACGGTCGAGCAGCGTATGATAGCCGCCGTCGACGCCGATGACGTAATCGGCGTTCCGAGGAAGCTCAGGGACCGCTTCCGGGCTCGCAGCCACAATCAAGACGCGCATTATCTGATGTCCCGTGTCGCGAGCGTCGCGAAGCGCGGCGCCGACGTGAACAAGATCACGATCACGACCGCCGAGACGAGGAACGACGGCAACATATACGTCAAGTTATAGCCGAGCGAGTACAAGACGACCGGTCCTTCCGCATACTCGGCGAAGAAGACGATGCCGGAGACGACGTGCGCAACATATCGGAGCGCCGAGCCGATCAACGCCCCGAGAATCAAATAGAACGTGAGCGTTTTCTTGGCGCCGTCTTTTGCCGACTGTTTGACTTGACCGGCGAAGATACCGGCGACTCCGACGAGGCCGTAGGCGACCGTGTAGTCGAGTAAAAACTGGACCGGTGTGAAGATATAGGCCCCAAATAACAGTTGTAGCGTCCCGACAAGCGCGCCTGTCGCGAGTCCGCCTCTCAATCCATGCCGATACGCCATCACGAGAATCGGCAGCATCGCCAGGCTGACTGCTCCGCCTTGCGGCAACCGATATGGGATGAGCATGTCAAAGATCAGTCCGAGCGAGGCGAACAGCGAGATTTCAATGAGCGCCTGTAGTTTTAAACGTTGTTTCATCTTATTCCCTCCTTGATATGAGTGAACGACAAAAAGCAGCATGACGTAAACGCCATGCTGCTATCGTGTAGCAACGTGCATTTTCGCCACATCCCTACGTCCGTGTGAACGGAACAGGTTCAAAGGGTTAGCTCATGCCTCTCAGCCACAGATGTGACACCCCTTGCGACAATATTTGTTGTTCTACAGACGATTATACACGAGACGCGTTGCGAATGCTATCGATTGCGTCTTTATAGCTCGGTTCGTTATAGATGGCCGAACCGGCAACGAGGACGTCAGCACCTGCGTCGATACAAAGTTTTGCCGTCGCAGGATTTACCCCGCCATCGATCTCGATTTCGAAGTCGAGACGACGCGCTTGGCGCATCTCGCTGAGCGCCGCGATCTTCGGGACGACCGCTTCGATGAACGCTTGGCCGCCAAAGCCAGGGTTCACGGTCATGAGCAACACCATATCGACATCACCGAGCACGTGCTCGATTGACGACAACGGTGTATGTGGGTTCAAGACGACACCACACTTAGCGCCGGCTCCTTTGATTTGTTGCAATACGCGATGCAAATGGTTTGTCGCCTCGACATGGACCGTGACGATATCGGCGCCTGCTTGAACGAAGTCCTCGACGAACCGTTCCGGCTGGTCGATCATCAAATGGACGTCTAATACCATGTCCGACTTGTCACGCAAACTTTTGAGTACCGGCAGTCCAATCGAGATGTTCGGCACGAACTGACCGTCCATGACGTCAAAATGAATGTAATCGGCCCCTGCTTCTTGGACCGCTTTGACCTCTGCCTCAAGGTTGGCAAAATCGGCCGACAGGATCGATGGTGCGATTTTAATCATGTTAGTACCTCCGTTGTCTATCTTTTAATTCCTCCATAAACGTAACATAGTTCGCATAGCGGGTGGAAGCGATTTCTCCGGCCTCGACCGCCGCTTTGACGGCACAACCTGGCTCGTTCAAATGGGCGCAACCACGGAATTTACAGTCATCGTGCCGCAAGACGAATTCAGGGAAACACCAACGCATCTCCTCGACTTCAAGTTCTTCCGGGAACTCAAGACTCGAGAATCCAGGTGTATCGGCGACGAACCCGTCCGCGAGTGTGATGAGCGTGACGTGACGCGTCGTATGCTTCCCGCGGCCAAGCGCTTTCGAAATCTTACCAGTCGCGAGTTCAAGCTCCGGTGCGACCGCGTTCAGCAACGAACTCTTCCCGACGCCGGTCTGTCCGGCGAATACGCTCGTCTTGTCTTTGAACGCACTGCGGATGAGCTCGATCCCAGCTCCGTCTTCGGTCGACGTCTCAATGACTTGATAGCCGATCGAACGGTATAGCGCTGCCGCCGCACTAATTTTTTCCTTTTCAGCTTCTAGCAACAAGTCCATCTTCGTCAACACGATGATCGGGTGAACTTGCTTCGATTCGATCAAAATGAGAAAGCGGTCAAGCAAATGAAACGAGAACGCCGGCTCTTTCACGGAAAAGAGCAGAAACGCCTGATCGATGTTGGCGATCGGCGGACGGACGAGATGGTTCGACCGCTCATCGACAGCCATGATGTAGCCGGTCCCGTCCCCTTGGTCTTGAATATCGACGTCGTCCCCGACGACGGGCGAAATGTTTCGGTTCCGGAAGTTTCCCCGGGCGCGACATCTGATTTCAACTTTCGTTTCGGTCATGACATCATAAAATCCACCTTGCAAGCGAATAATCGTTCCTTTCATCCTGTTTCCTCCTTAGAAAAGAGGTGACGCGCACGCCACCTCTTCATTGTGAATCTTTTGCTTGGGCGTATGTCACCGTATCGGTCCGAACGACTTCTCCCTCGACTTCAATCGTCGCGGTACCGACTTCGTCCGGAGCAATGACGAGCGTATAGGAATACGTCGTCGTTTCTGTGATCATATCACGCAACACTTCGATCTCACCACGGGCATCGACGGTACGGATGACGACTTCGACCGGCTCCGCCTCTTCACCTTCTGCCGGCGGTTCGATTTCGACGTCCACTTCTCGCTCGATCGAGATGTCGGTCGGCTCGACCCCTTGTGAGACGATGACCGTCAGTTCCGTTCCCGGATCGACCGCCGTCCCTGACGTCGGAAGTTGACGAATGATTTGATTCGCCGGGATGCTCGTCGAATACTCATCGCGTTTCACGATTTTCAAGTTGTTTTGCTCGGCGTAAGTTGACGCCTCTTCGAACGTATAGCCTGTCAAATTGGCGAGCTCGATTTTGTTGCTTCCGGTCGAGACGACGAGCGTGACCGTCTCTTCCGACGCGATAACTTCCTCACCTGGCGTGATCGACTGCGAAATCACATCTCCGCTGTCGACCGTTTCGGACGATTCGGATTGGATTTCAATATCTGTGAAATCAAGATCTTTCAACGTTCGTTCCGCTGCTGTTTGCGACAATCCCTCGACGTCAGGCATCTCGACCGTCTCTTTTCCAGCGGACACGACGATGGTGACGACCGTTCCGCGCTTCGGCTTCCGTCCAGGTTGCGGGTTTTGCGAAATCACGTCGCCTTCAGACACGTTGTCACTCACCCGGTCTGTCGTCTCAACGATGAATCCGGATGCTTCCAGTTCAGTCGTCGCATCACCGACGCTCATACCGACGACATCAGGCACGACGGCACGTGACATTTCATCTGCAACCACATACGCGGCAACCCCGCCACCAATTAATAAAAGAACGAGCACTAGCCAGAGCCACCACTTCTTTTTCTTTTGTTTCTTCGGTGTCGCCGATTCCGGTTCGACTGCAGCTGCCGGCTGCTTGACGACTTCTTTCGGTTCTTCCGGAACGACAGGTGCCATGACGAGCGTCTGATCAAATTCGTCTTGTTCTGTCGGCATCCGTTTCGGTTCGTCCGCGCGGTCTGAGCTGAGCGACGTCAAGCAGTCTTTTTTAAAAGCAGCAACCGAGGCATGTCGTGCCCCCGGCGATTTGGCGAGCGCCTGCATAATACAGTTCTCAAGCGCTTGTGGAATTTTAGGGTTCAAGTCGAGCGGTCGGATCGGATCATCTTGCAAATGTTGTAACGCGACCGCGACCGGCGTCTCACCGATGAACGGGACTCGTCCTGTCACAAGTTCGTATAGCACCGCACCGAGCGAATAAATGTCTGACTTCTCATCGGCAAACTTGCCACGCGCTTGTTCCGGAGAGAAGTAGTGGACCGACCCGAGGACTGACATCGTATGGGTCAGCGTCGCGTTCGACATGGCCACGGCAATCCCGAAATCGGTCACTTTGACGTTCCCGTTTTGGTCGATCATCATGTTTTGCGGTTTGATATCCCGATGAATGATGCGATGGGCATGGGCATGATCGATCGCATCACAGATCTGTCCCATGATCCGTAACGCTTCCTCGATTGATATGTACTCTTCCTGTAAATATTGTTTGAGCGTCATACCATCGACATGTTCCATGACGATGTAATAAATGTCTTGTTCATCTCCGACGTCATAAATGGCGACGATGTTTGGATGGTTCAGACTGGTTGCCGCATGGGCTTCTCGTTCGAACCGGCGTATAAATTGTTCGTTATGCGAGAATTCAGATCGTAACACCTTAATGGCGACGGTTCGGTTTAAAATCTCATCGTGAGCCCGGTAGACATTTGCCATGCCGCCGCTACCGATTTGTTGTTCGATCCGATAACGATCGTTGATTCGTTCTCCACTTCGCATCGGATTCATCCTCTCTTTCTATCTGTGAATTGGACGAGCGCCACAGTGATGTTGTCGCTCCCACCCAATCGGTTGGCTTGATCGATCAACATGTCCGCCTTAGCGTCCGCAGAGATGGGACGAGTTAAGGCGTGTTTGATGGCTTCATCTGTCAGGTGAGTCGTCAAGCCATCCGTACAGATTAAAATCGTGTCGAACTCGGGGTCGGCAAACACTTGCAGATCAGGTTCGACGTGCTCTTTTGAGCCGATCGCACGGGTGATAATATTTCGTTTCGGGTGGATCCGCATTTCTTCTTCCGTCAATTCCCCAAGTTGTTTTAGCACGTTGACGTAAGAATGGTCTTCCGTCAATTGTTGGAGTGTTCCGCCACGAAGGGCGTAGACGCGGCTATCGCCGATGTGCACGATGACAATCGTTTCGTCATGCCAACAGACGCCAGCGATGGTCGTCCCCATCATGACGAGATTAGACTGCTTCGCGAATTCAAGCACTTGCTCATTTGCCAGCTCCACGTTATCACGGAACCACGTCTCCATCGCTAACGGTGTGGCCGGAAGCGTCGGAAAGGCGCGACGAAACTGCTCGATGACGAGCCCGCTCGCGACCTCTCCTGCTTCATGCCCCCCCATGCCGTCGGCGACGAGGGCGATCCCGGCATGCTCGTCCCCTAAAATCAAGACGGCATCCTCGTTTTGAGCCCTCACCTGCCCACGGTCGGTTCGGTATGCTAATTCCATCTTCCTGATTACCTCGTTTCTTGTTCGCGCTCCTTCGCTCGAAGCTGCCCGCAAGCCGCATCGATGTCCGAACCTTGTTCGCGACGAATTGTCACGTTCACTTTTCGATCTTTGAGCACTTTTTCAAAGGCAAAAATTTGATTACGTGGCGTGCGCACATAGTCGCGCTCAAGCACATGGTTGACTGGAATCAAGTTGACGTGGCATTTGACGCCTTTCAACAAGTCGGCAAGCTTGTGGGCATCCTCTTCTGTATCGTTGACGCCACCGAACAAACCGTATTCAAACGTGATACGACGTCCACTCTTCTCCGTGTAATAGTTGACGGCTTCCATCAACTTGTCCAAGTTATAGGCACGGTTGATCGGCATGAGACGTGTCCGAACTTCCGTCGACGCCGCATGAAGCGAAATCGCAAAGTTAATGCGCATCCCTTCGTCGGCGAACTTGTAGATTTTCGGCACGATTCCGCTCGTTGAGACGGTGATGTGGCGTGAACCGATGTTCAAACCGTCATCGTGGTTGACCGTGCGCAAGAAACGCATCAATTCGTCATAGTTGTCAAACGGTTCGCCGATTCCCATGACGACGATCGAGTCGACACGTTCACCGCTCACGTCGAGCGCCCGTTGAACATCTAATACTTGAGCCGTGATTTCTCCGGCTTCAAGGTTACGTTTCAACCCGCCGAGCGTCGATGCACAGAACGTACAGCCGATGCGGCATCCGACTTGTGTCGTGACACAGACCGAGTTGCCGTATTCGTGGCGCATGAGTACCGTCTCGATCGAGTAACCGTCTTGGAGCTCGAACAAGAACTTGATCGTTCCGTCTTGTGATTCCTGGCGGACGAGTTCTTTTAACGTCGTCAACTGGAACGAAGCATCGAGTTTTTCACGAAGCGGTTTCGACAAGTTCGTCATATCATCGAATGACGTCACCCGTTTGACATACATCCAGTCATATAACTGTTTCGCGCGGAACGACTTTTCTCCTGCATCGATGAGCCATTGTTGGAGTTCAGGGTATGTGAGCGAATATAAAGACGGCTTGGCACCGACTAATGGGGTTTTTTCAACTGCTTTTGGATTCATGTTTATACCTCTTTCTTAAATGCGGCGATGTAGAAGCCGTCCGTTCCGAACGTCGTCGGAAGTAGTTTGAGTTCGGCGCGGTCCGATGACACCATCGGACGTAACACTTCAGGAAGACGATCTCGGAGTGTTTCATCCCACGTCAATCCGTTCGACAATATATAGTCGGCCTGCCGTTCATTTTCAGACGGGTCGATTGTACATGTCGAGTACACTAGCGTACCACCTTGCTTCAGTAGTGGCAAGACAGCGTCAATAATTTCACGTTGGATGATCGGCAGTCCAGAAAGGGATTCTTTGTCCTTCGTCCATTTAATATCTGGCTTGCGGCGAATGACACCTAGACCCGAGCACGGGACATCGAGCAAGATGCGGTCAAAGCTCTCGCGTTCGAACTCATCTCCGGCGTCTCGGGCATCGAGGGCTAGTGCGGTCACTCCATCGATTTGCAATCGCTTCACTTGTCGTTCGATCAGTTTTGCCTTATGAGGGTGAAGGTCGAGCGCCACGAGCGTCCCGCCGTCCATCCGTTCGGCGGTGTGCATCGCTTTTCCGCCTGGCGCGGCACACGCGTCGAGCACGCGTTCGGTCTTCTCGGCACTGAGCGCGTCGGCGACGATCATCGAGCTCTCATCTTGAATCGACAAAAGTCCTGCGTCGATAAACGGCGTCGTATGAACGTTTCCGGACTCGATAACGAGACCGTCTGACGATAGATCAGAACGTGACGCTTGTACGCCTGACTCGGCGAGGCGTTCGATCATCTCGTCGACCGTGATTTGTTTGCGGTTGACGCGAACTGTCACCGGGGCCGGCTCGTTGTTCAACTTGCACATCGCCTCTGTCGCCTCAATCCCGTACGTGTTGATCCAATCCGCGACGAGCCAGTCGGGATGACTGTGCTCGATCGCGATCCGTTCGGCGTCAGGAAGCCCGCTCAAATCTGGGAACCCGTCACGGGTGACGTTGCGCAACACGCCGTTGACGAACTTGCCGATGCCGGAGTGCCCACGTTTTTTGGCGATCTCGACCGCCTCGTGTAAGACGGCCCGGTCCGGCACTTTGTCCAAATAGAACAGTTGATACACGCTCATCCGAAGGAGCGGTAAGACGAAACTGTCCAGTTTTTTCGGGTTTTGGACACGCTTCTCCAATATATAATCAAGCGTCCGCTTCCGCCCGAGCGTTCCGTAGACGAGCTCTGTGTAAAGTCCCACGTCTTTTGAAGCTAGCTTTTTTTGGTTTAATAAATCGTTGACCGCGATCGTCGAATAGGCTCCGCCTTGTTCGATTTTGATCAGCGTATCAAGCGCTGCTTGTCTTACGTTCATGTCACCCTCCTAATTGGTCGCCCACTTGCAGCTTTTGTCCGGCACCGCGCATGAACGTGGCACCGTCCATCCGTTTTTTTCCGGCCGGCTGTAACTCTGTCACTTTGATGGCGACGTCATTTCCAGTCGCGACCACAAACCCATCCTCTTCAAGCCGGACGATTGTGCCCGCCTCACCGCTCCCGCTCGTCTTCTCGCTCGCGAACACTTTCACCCGCTCGCCCGCGATCAATGTATACGCCGTCGGGAACGGGTTCATGCCACGAATGTGGTTGAAGATCGATGCACCCGGCTGCGACCAGTCCAGCTGTTCGCGGTCCCGGCTAATGTTCGGTGCGAACGTGACGTCACGTTCGTCTTGCGGTACCGCTTCGATCCAGCCTTCTAAAAAGGCTGGCAACGTCTTGATCAACAGATCAGACCCTGCGACGGCAAGTTTGTCGAACAGCGTACCGACCGTGTCTGTCTCTTCGATCGGGACGATCGTGTTCGCGATCATGTCACCTGCATCCAATTTATCGACCATGTACATGATCGTGACGCCCGTTTCTGTCTCTCCGTCCAAAATCGCTTGATGGATCGGTGCGCCCCCCCGGTATTTTGGAAGGAGCGAGGCGTGCACGTTGATCGCGCCATATGTCGGAGCCTCTAACAGTTCACTCGGCACGATTTGCCCGTAAGCCGCCGTCACAATCAAATCGGGTTCAAGCGCCAAAATATCCTCGTAATCGGTGCGGACTTTGATCGGCTGCAATACCGGGATGTTATGACGGAGCGCACACTCTTTGACCGGTGTCGGTTTGAGCTCACGCTTGCGACCGACCGGTTTGTCCGGCTGCGAGACAACACCTACGACATTGTATCCTTCTTCGAGCAAGCGCTCAAGTACGGATACGGCGAACGCCGGTGTGCCCATGAAGACGATCCGCTTGTCGGTTCCGGGCTTAGGAACGGCGAGTTTATCGGTGAACAGGACGCCGTCTAAATGGTCGATCTCGTGTTGGATGGCGCGCGCGAAGAAGCCGCTTGCTTTCACTTCTTGAAAGCGCCCTTTCATGTCTTGCGTCTTGACGACGATCGACTCATGTCGTTCGACGAATCCGAACTCACCTGGGATGCTCAAGCAACCTTCTAATCCGACGGCTTTGCCTGCGGTCGAAATGATCTCTGGATTGATCAATACGAGCGGACCTGTTTCGTCGTCAGTATGGACGACGGCAAGGCGCTGGTTCAAATTGACTTGCGGCGCGGCCACACCGACGCCATCATACTCATACATCGTGTCAAACAGCCGGTCGACCGTCTGGCGCAACTTCTTGTCAAACTTTGTCACCGGGTCACAGTTGACCCGCAAAATCTCATTTGGAATTTCGACTACTTTATACATTTCGTTCCACCTCACATGAAGACGTATGGATTTACATCTATACTCAATTGATATTCTTTTTTGCTGATTGCTTTCGCCCGCGCTTGTTGCAGCATGGCGAGAACGGGATATAACGCTTCCGGTTGTTTCGTCTTGATGAACAGCTGGTAGCGATACAAGTTTTTTAGTTTCGATAACGGTGCCGGCATCGGTCCGTTCAGCCGGGACTGCTCGACGTGCGCTGCCGCAAAATCGGCGGCGAACAGGTCGGCCTCGGCTTGCGCGACGAGCGGATTCTCAGCCGCGAACGTGACGAGCGTCACGTACCAGTAAGGCGGATGGTTGCCGACTTGTCTGAGTTTCATCTCGCGCTCGAAAAACGACTCATAATCATGCCCACTCGCCGTCTCGATGACATAATGGTCCGGATTGTACGTCTGGACGTACGCCTCACCCGGTAAACTTCCACGTCCGGCTCGTCCGGCGACTTGGGTGACGAGTTGGAACGTGCGTTCGGTCGCCCGAAAGTCGGGCATACCGAGCGTCGCATCGGCCGCGAGCACGCCGACGAGCGTGACGTTCGGAAAATCGAGCCCTTTGGCAATCATCTGGGTACCGAGCAGGATGTCGGCCTCGCCGTCCTCAAACCGTTTCAACAGCTGTTCGTGCGACCCTTTACGCGACGTCGTATCCTGGTCCATGCGGATGATCCGTGCTTCCGGGATTCGGTTCAACAGCTCGGTCTCGATCTTTTGCGTGCCGGTGCCGAACTGTTTGATCTTTTTACTGTCGCACGTCGGGCATTTCGGCGGCATCCCGATCTCATAGCCACAATAGTGGCATTTGAGCCGGTCGCCGTGCTGATGATACGTCAAGTTGACGGCGCAATGTGGGCAGGTCAGCCCTTCCCCACAATCACGGCACATGACGAACGTCGTGAACCCGCGGCGATTGAGCAAGATGACACATTGTTCTTTCTTCGCAATCCGGTCATTGATGGCCAGAAATAAGTCTTCCGAGAACATCGTCGTGTTCCCTTTCGCGAGTTCGCGGCGCATATCGACAATATGGACGGGCGGCATCTTGCCGCCGTAGCGTTCACTCAAATGCAAATAGCGATAGACGCCTTTTTGGGCGCGGGCGTAAGACTCGAGCGACGGTGTCGCGCTTCCGAGCACGACCGGACAACCGTGATGACGGGCTCGCCAAATTGCGACGTCGCGCGCATGATAGCGTGGATTTTCTTCTTGTTTATACGTCGTCTCATGCTCTTCGTCTAGGATGAGCAGGCCGATGTGTTCGAGCGGAGCAAAAATGGCCGATCGGGCGCCGACGACGACGTCGACTTCCCGTCGCTTGATTTTCCGCCACTCATCATACTTCTCGCCTTGCGACAAGGCGCTATGGAGGACGGCGACGCGATCGCCAAAACGGCGTTTGAACCGTTTGACCATCATCGGTGTCAAGCTGATCTCCGGAACGAGCAGGACGGCTTGCTTCCCGTCATCGACGACTTGGCCGATCGACTCGAGATACACTTCGGTCTTTCCGCTTCCGGTCACGCCGTGGAGCAACAACGTCTCACCGGCTTCGGCCTCGCGAATCGCGCGCACCGCTTCCGTTTGACTGTCATTCAGTTGGACATCATCGATCACTTGTTCGATCGAAGCGTACGGGTCTCGATTCAATTCGACTTCGGTCACTTTGACGGCACCGAGCGTCTCGAGCTTTTGCAGCTGGGGGCGCGTCAATCCGATTTGACGGAGCGACGACCAGTACATACGAGGCACGTCTTCAAGCAGACGGACCGCCTCGAGCTGTTTTTTGGCACGCGCCGGGACGACGCTCGCATCCTTCAACTCGATCAACAAGTCGGTTTTGACCGTTCGTTTCTCTTTTAGCACCGGTGAAAGCGACAAGTCCCCTTTTTTGGCCATGGCCAAAATCAACGACTGGACTTCTTTTGGGTACTCCGACAAGTGTGTGCCGGCCCGAACACCCTCAGGAAGTGACTCCCCTTTGATCGCTTTATCGTAGCTGACTTTCAGCGCCGCCGGCAACATGGCGAGCAGTGCCGACGAGCGGAAGCAAAGCGTCGTCTGTTTCACGTGCGTCGACAGTTCGAGCAACTCTTCGGTCAAAGACGACTCTTCGTCAAGAAGCGCTTCGAGCGGTTTTAACCCTTCCCGTGTTCCGTCCGACACCCCTGTCACGATGCCGAGTAACCGTCTCGATCCGAACGGTACCGATACGCGCATACCTGGCTCGATCAACGACTCGAACTGGACCGGGACCTCATAGTCAAACGGTCGGTCGATCGTGATGACCGGAGCATCAACGTGGACGTGAGCAATCATCGTAAACCTTCCTTAAAGTAGGCGAGCAACTCGTGGGCGAGACGTTGTTTGCTCTGCCGCGGCAGACGGACAGATGAGCCATCCGCTCGGAATAAGACGACTTCGTTGTCGTCAGACCGGAAACCGATGTCTCGCTTCGACACGTCGTTCGCGACCAAGAAGTCGACGTTTTTACGCTCGAGTTTAGCCCGGGCATGGTCTTCAAGCTGCTCTGTCTCGGCAGCGAATCCGACGAGGAGCTGATGCGTCTTCTTCGTTCCGAGCTCTTTTAAAATATCGGTCGTCTCCTCGAGCTCGATCGTCAACGGGCCGTGGACTTTTTTATGTTTCTCGGTGTGGACCGTCTTCGGACGATAGTCAGCGACCGCCGCCGACTTGATGACGATGTCTTGCGTCGCAAATCGCTCGAGCACCGTCTCGAGCATCTGTTGTCCCGACTCGACCGCGATCGCGGTCACCCCGTCTGGGACCGGGACTTGGAGCGGGCCGTGGACGAGCGTCACGTTCGCGCCCATATCTCGCGCCGCCTCAGCAAGGGCGACTCCCATCTTCCCGGATGAATCGTTGGATAAAAACCGGACCGGGTCGATACGCTCGACCGTGGGACCAGCCGTGATCAAGACGTGCTTTTCAAGCAAGTGTTTCGGGACGAACTGGCTCGCGATGATGCGGACGAGATCTTCCGATTCAGGCAGACGTCCGCCGCCAATCCAGCCGCAGGCCAGATTGCCGACACCCGGCTCGATGATTTGATAGCCGTATGATTTGAGCGTCTCGATATTTCGGCGGGTCGCCGGATGTTCGAGCATGTTGACGTTCATCGCCGGAGACACGATGACGGGACATTTCGCTGCTAAGATCGAGGTCGTGATGAAGTCGTCGGCGATTCCGTTAGCAAGTTTAGCGATGATATTCGCCGTCGCCGGGGCGACGACGATCAAATCACTCGTATCAACGACATCGATGTGGGCGATCTTCGTCGGGTCGTGCTCTTCGAACACGTCCGAATAGATCGGATTGCGACTGAGTGCTTGAAACGTCGCCTTTCCGACGAACTGCTCAGCCGATGCTGTCATCGCCACGCGGACGTTCGCGCCTGCTTGAACGAGTTTTGACGTGAGTGCGCACGCCTTATATGCAGCGATACCGCCGCTCACACAAAGCAAGATGTTCCGGTCGTTCAACATTCACATTTCTCCCCTTTATAGACAATGAGACCCAAGTCGTATCCGACTTGGGTCACACTTCATCCGTTGTTCTTTTCGTTCACGATGATTGTCGTGTCACCCGAGAATATTTCTTCTAGCGCTTGACCGACCGGTTTATACGATTTTGGCGCAGCGATTTTTGGTGCTTTTCCGTCTTGGATCTGACGGGCACGCTTGGCGGCCACCGTCACGATTGTGTATTTCGACGGGATGATACGTTGTAAGGCATCAATCGAAGGGTATAACATTAAATGACCTCCATCATAGCTTTTTTATAGAGAGACGCGACACGTTCACGTTTACAATGCTCGGCCGTCACGATCGCTTTGATCCGGTCGATCGCTTTATCGACTTCGTCGTTTGTGACGACGTAATCGTAAGCATCCATCAACTCGATTTCTTCACGGGCGACGAGCAAGCGTTGCTTGATGACTTCTTCCGATTCAGTGCCTCGACCGACTAAACGGTTTCGAAGTTCTTGCAGGCTCGGCGGTGCGAGGAATAAAAAGACGGCTTCTGGGAAACGTTCCTTTACTTGGAAAGCTCCTTGGACTTCAATCTCTAAAATGACGTCCTTGCCACTTTCAAGCGTCTCGCGCACCCATTCGACCGGTGTCCCGTAATAGTTGCCGACGAATTCTGCATGTTCAAGCAGTTGATCGTGTTCAATCATGTCTTCAAATTGCTCTCTCGTCTTAAAGAAGTAATGCACTCCCTCAACTTCGCCTTCACGTGGTTTTCGAGTCGTTGCCGACACCGAATACTGAAGGTTGTTGTCCGCCTCTTCACGGAGCACTCGGCAAACAGTACCTTTGCCGACACCGCTTGGACCAGACAAGACGATTAATAATCCTCGTTCTTTAAAATTCAATGCAAGCCCTCCATCTTCTAACATCACATTACATTATAATAGCAGTCCTTTAATTGTTACGGCAAGAAGAAGTTCGGATTTCCTACTTCATCGTACCATATTTTCTGTGAATCTGATAACGTAGAGACAGAAAAAGGACAAAGGTGATGAGACTAATGGCATATGATGGATTAATGACATATCGTGTCGTAAAAGAACTACAACCGCTCGTTGGCGGTCGAATCAATAAAGTGCATCAACCGTATGCGCTCGACTTGATGATTCAAGTCAGATCGAACCGACAAAGCGTCTCGTTGCTCGTTTCAGCGAATGCGATGTATGCGCGACTTCAATTGACGGACACCCCGATCAAGAACCCGCAAGAGCCTCCGATGTTTTGTATGATGCTGCGGAAGCATATCGAGGGCGGCTTTATCACAGCGATCGAACAAGTCGGCCGCGACCGTGTCATCGTTTTCTCGGTCAGATCGCGTAACGAGCTCGGCGACGAAGAAAACAAACGCGTCTATATCGAACTGATGGGACGTCACTCGAACGTCGTCTTGACGAACGAGGACGGCAAGATTTTAGACGCAATCAAACACCTTCCCCCGTCTCAAAACACGTATCGGACGATCATGCCAGGCAGCGAGTACATCTTGCCGCCGGCGCAACAAAAATCCGATCCGTTGACGGAACGGGAAGCGGGATTGAAACGAATCGATTGGAACGCAGGTATGCTCGACAAGCAGCTCGTTGCCAGTTTCGCCGGGATGAGCCCGCAAATCGCTCAAGAGATCATGCATCGAGCCAAAACGCCGAACCGCTCGAACTTAGAGGCGGCGTTTGACAGCGTGATGGCAGACCTTGAAGGCGCTTATGTATTCCAACAGCTCGCCTCCGGGAAGGAACGGTTCAGTCCAATCGCGCTCACGTCGGGCGATATCGTCTCTGAAGAACGCTACGACTCGAGCCGGGAAGTGCTCGACCGCTTTTACTATGAGAAGGCGAACCGTGACCGGGTCAAGCAGCAAGCCCATGACGTCGAGCGTCTGCTCAAGTCAGAGCTCGAACGCAACCAATTAAAACGGAAACGCCTGCTCGAGGATATGAAAGCGACGGAACGATCGAACGAGCTCCAAAAATACGGTGAGCTGTTGACGACGTATTTGTTCCAACTCGAGAAAGGGATGAAAATCGCTCACGTCGTCGACTATTATGATGAGGACGGCGCTATGATCGATATCCCGCTCGATCCGCTTAAAACACCGAACGAGAACGCGCAACGTTACTATAAGAAATACAACAAACTAAAAGTTGCCAAAGTCGAGGTTCAAAAGCAAATTGAACTGAACGAGACCGAAATCAGCTATTTAGAGACGCTCGTCGCCCAACTCGACGTCGCCGCGCCGCGCGATATCGTCGAGATTCGCGAAGAGCTGGCCGAAGGCGGGTACATCCGACAAAAACGTCAGAAGAAGAAACAAACGGCCAAAGTCGCGCTCGAAGGCTACACATCTTCGACCGGTGTCGAGTTTTACGTCGGCAAAAACAATACGCAAAACGACCACTTGACGTTCAAGTTCGCGCGTCGCGACGAAGTTTGGCTTCACGTGAAAGATATCCCCGGTTCACACGTCATCATCCGGTCGACCGAACCGGACGAGACGACGCTCCTCGAAGCAGCGACCGTCGCCGCCTACTTCTCGAAGGCACGTGCCTCGAGCGGGGTGCCGGTCGACTATACGAAAGCCCGTTACGTGAAAAAACCGAGCGGCGCCAAGCCGGGATTCGTCATCTACACCGATCAGCAGACGGTATACGTGACTCCGGACGAGCAGCTCGTCAAATCATTACAACAATGAGACGTAACATGGGGTCAATAATGATGCCACTTTCTGATTTTCCCCTATGATGTAAAGGTGAGAGGTTGCTCGTCCGTGGCGCCGAAAGGACGGGCTACACCATTCCAACGAAATAAACGAAGGCCCCGTCGATCGACGGGGCCTCTTCGTTATGGATTATGTTTGAACGCCTCGAGCTGTTCATGATAGTCGAGCAGATGTCCGTGTAAAATTTCAGAAACAGATAAGTCTTCATGCGGCAATTGGAAGAGCGAGTACGGTTTGTCACACGTGTAGAGAATGTCGTGATGGTGGGCGAGCAGGAATAAAAACTCGGACTCGAACGCGTGGCGTTCGTCCTCGGTCATCATGAGTAACGCTTCCCGGTGCTCAGCGAGACTCTCGAGCAGCAAGACCAATTTATCCTCCAAATGAATCAATAACCGATATTGCTTGATCGTCAAATGCTTCAACTTAACCTTCGTCACTTGCATGTCTTCTTGCAGCATCATATGGAGCTCTTGGTGGCCGAGGATACGGGCGCGCGTCTCGAGCAATTCTGCCGGGGAGCCGATCAGCTCGCGCCAATGATGGAACATATACGCCGACGTCTTCCGAATCTCGCCGAGCAGACGCTCTTCATAACGCGGTGGCATGAACGCATAGTTGACGCCGAGCGAGACGAACACACCGACCGCCGTCAATAGCGAACGCGTCCACGCGTAGTGGAAAAAGTCGGTCGTCGGGTTTTCAAGCATGAGCACAATCGCGAACGCCGCATACGTCGACATGTGCGTCTTATCGAACGTCGTGTTGAGCGTGAGTGCGACGATGACGGCAAGACCGATCGAAATCGGGTTCACCCCGAACGCATAGACGATCAACAAGCCACACATGAGGCCGACGATCGTGCCGAATATACGGCTAAAGACGATTTTCGATGACCGTTTGACGGTCGGTTGCATCGCGACGACGGCGGCGATGGCACCCATCCCCGAATAAATGCCGAAGACATACCATGACAAGGCGATTGTGATGGCAACGGCGATCCCGGTCTTAAACGTTCGCAGTCCGACTTTAGGAATGTAGCGTTTGTTGATCATTTCAATTCGACCTTCCCTGTCTCAGAAATCAGTTCCACGTTCGGACGATTCGAGTTCGAAAGATGGTACACACCGTTGCTGATTTCTTTAAAGCGCTCAGCCGCCGCGATGTTTCCTGTTGTCGTGACGGTCACTTGTCCGGTCGCGTTTCGCGGCTCATACGTGAGCGTCCCGGCCTCTGTCTGGACGGTCAGCGCTTGGTTGACGACGACGTCACGGATTGTCGCGTCCCGATACGACCGGATGTCGCCCGTGACGACACGAACTGTCTCAAACGTGGCATCGCTTCTCGTCTCGACCCGAAGCCGGTCGCTTTCAAGTTTCTTCAGATTGACCGCGTTGGCATCGAGAACAATGGTTTTCGCGACCAACCCTTGTCCGGTCACTTGCTCAGCCGTCACTTCGATCGATGTCATCGAACTTGGCAACGCGACCCGGATTTTATAACGGGACGGCTCCGCGCTTGCCCGACTCCCGAACTGGCTCATCGGTCCATACCGTTCGACGACGGAAATCGTGTCCCCGACCGACTTCACTTTAATGCGACGTTCTTTCGAATTCGTCTGCAGTACTTCGATCTGAACTTTTTCGTTCGTGCTCCGGATAAATTCAACATTCCCATGCGCCGTCTCAAGCCGAAGCTTTTTCATCTGGTAACGGTCCTCATACTTGTCCCCTAGCGCCAACATGTGACTGAATACGAATAAATTCACGAAAAATAATAAAGGTAACACCGTGAGGACGAGACCGAATGCGATTTTGCGATGTTTAGGGATGTTTTGAAACCGTGCTTTCAATGACTGTCCTTTAATTCTAGAATACGCCATAGTTCTCTCCTTTTTCGACTGCTTTCCCTATTCTAACACGTTCAGTATCACATGTTGCCAAATGAAAAAGAATCCGCCCGGAGGTGGATTCTTCAAAAAATATTTATGAAGAAACTTGCTCACTCCAACCATGCGGATTAGTTCGCCATTCCTCCAACGAAGTAGCTTCTTGTTTAGTGATCATCCGTTTTTTGACAGCGACTTTAATCAACTCGTTGATCGTCGTCAACGCCGAATAGTGCAGCTCATATTCGAGTGAATTGATTGCCAGAACTGGGAGGTTATAAGAGAAAATTGCTTGAATCTTGACGACCTCTCCGCCCGCCGCTTGAATTGCTCGCGCCGCCTCCATGCTCGATTTCCCAGTCGAGAGCAGGTCTTCGATGACGACGACACGCGCTCCTTTGTCGAATCGACCTTCAATCTGGTTGCCTTTCCCATGTTTTTTCGCACCCGACCGGACGTAGATGAGTGGTAGACCGAGTCGGTCGGCTAAGAGCGTCGCATGGGGAATCCCGGCCGTCGCCGTTCCCGCGATGACGTCGGCGTCGAGCGGACGGACGGCGTCGACAAGTGCATCGATAATCTGTGAACGCACTTCTGGATAACTGAGCGTCAGTCGGTTATCACAATAAATCGGGCTTCTTAACCCGCTCGACCATGTGTACGGTTCATTCGGTGATAAGGTGACGGCTTCAATCGATAATAATGCCTCAGCGATTTGTCTCATACGTTTGGCTCCATTCCTTCATAAAGTATTCGTAAGCTGCGTTCGGATCGGCTGCCCGGGTGATCGGGCGCCCGACGACGATAGCTGATACACCGGCGTCAAAAGCGGCTTGCGGTGTCGCGACCCGGACTTGATCGTCTGTCGTTTCGTTGATTCGGATGCCGGGCGTCACCGTCAAAAACGGTGAACCGAGCGCTTGTCGAATCGCACGGGCTTCGTGAACGGACGCGACGACCCCATCGAGTCCTGCCCGTTTGGCAAGTCCCGCTTGTCGCAAGACGGCCTGCTCGAGACTTCCGCCAATTCCGAGTTGTTCTGACAGCATCCGCTCGTCGGTCGATGTCAGTTGGGTCACCCCGATCAATGTGGTCGTGTCGTTCACATCACGCAACCCATCCAATGCGTAGCGCATCATCGTCTCACCGCCGAGCGTATGAACGTTCGTCATTTCAACGCCGAGCCGGCCGATTTGGCGGAGCGTCCGCCTTGCCGTCTCCGGGATGTCATGAACTTTGACGTCTAGAAAGACCGGGTAACCGCTCGCGACGAGTTCTTCGACGAACCGTCCACCTTCACGGTAGAACAGTTCCATGCCGACTTTGACGGCCGGGCGTTGGTCAATTTTTTTTAAGAGTGAAAACGCTTCGTCACGTGTTTCGACATCAAGCGCGAGATACAACCTGTTCATACGCCTTCCCCCTAACGTCTAAAATATGATCGATGCCGAGTTCATCGAGCCGGCCTGGCAACGCCTCGATGATTTCCTGACATACGTATGGGTTTTCAAAATTGGCAGTCCCGACCGCGACCGCCGATGCACCCGCATAGATAAATTCGAGCACGTCGTCGACCGTCCGCACACCGCCCATGCCGATAATCGGGATATTGACCGCTTGGGCGACTTCGTACACCATCCGGATGGCGACCGGCTTGATGGCCGGACCGGATAATCCGCCAATTCGGTTCGCTAAGATCGGTTGACCGGTCGTAACGTCGATCCTCATGCCGACGAGCGTATTGATCATCGTGATGCCGTCGGCGCCGGCCGCTTCGACCGCACGTGCCATCTCCGTGATCGACGTGACGTTCGGGGATAGTTTGACGTATACCGGTTTTGTCGACGCCGCCTTGACGAGGCGCGTCAGTTCGGCCGCCATCAAAGGATCGGTCCCGAACTGCATGCCGCCACACTTCACGTTCGGGCACGAGATGTTCAGTTCGAGTGCTTTCACGCACGGGTCGGCGCTCATTTTCCGCGCGACATGGATGTATTCTTCTGGGGTCGAACCCGCCACGTTGGCAATAATTTCAGTGTCAAACTTGGCGAGGAATGCCAACTTGGCTTCAACAATCGCGTCGACACCCGGATTTTGTAATCCGATCGCATTCAACATCCCTTGCGCCGTCTCGGCGACACGCGGTGTCTCGTTCCCGAACCGCGCCTCCCCGGTCGCCGCTTTGATCATGATGCCCCCGAGGATCGACAAGTCATACAGCTTGGCGAACTCTTCGCCGAATCCAAAACAACCGGACGCCGGCATGATCGGATTTTTTAACGATAAGCCGGGTAGTTCGATGTGTAATCTCATAACGTCACCTCTTCTGCCCGAAATACCGGTCCGTCACTGCACACTTTCACGTAACCGTCCGGCGCTTTGCACACACAGGCGAAGCACGCCCCGATGCCGCAACCCATCCGGTTCTCGATCGAGATGTAGCGTTCATTAATATGCGACGCAGCGACCGCTTTTAACATCGGCTCCGGACCACAGCTGAACAAGACGTCGGCGTCGATTCTAGCGAGCGGTCCGGTCACGAACCCCGCCTCTCCATACGTTCCGTCGACCGTCGTGATGATCGTCTCGCCGAGTTCGCGGAACTCGTCTTCATAAAATACACTCGCTTCTGAATCAAACCCGAGAATCGCCACCGTTTCGATTCCGCGCGCGGCGAGCATCCGTCGCGTGTAATAGAGCGGCGGCACCCCGATCCCCCCGCCGACGAGAACGACGCGCTTGCCGTCTTTTGCGAGCGGGAACCCGTTACCGAGCGGACCGAGGACGTCAAGTTCGTCCCCGGCTCGTCTCGTCGCGAGTTCGGCCGTCCCGGTCCCGACCACTTTGTACAGAAACGTGACGACGTCTGCTTCGACGTTAGCAACCGACAGCGGCCGGCGCAACAGTTCGGACGTCTTCACATGGAAAAACGTGCCCGGTGCGATCGTTCCATCACCGATTCGCACTTTCATTTCCATCGTCGCTTTCGCGATCTCCCGGTTCGATAAGATGGTCGCCCGTTGTCTCATACAGTCACCCCGAATTCGGTGAACGCCGGCAGGCTCGTCGTCTGGAACGATAGGCTCTCGATGACTTGCAAGAGCGCCTTCACCGTGTCGAGCGACGTCAAGCAGAGCACACCTTGCTCGGCCGCGGCCCGGCGGATAATGAATCCGTCTTTTGTCGCTAAGGCGTCGCGTGTCGTCGTATTCAAAACGATGTCGACATCGCCCCGCTCGATGACGCTCAGCATCGTCTCACCCGCTTCATGGATCTTCCCGACTTGTCGGACCGGCAACTCGACTGCCGTAAGTGCCATCGCCGTGCCTGACGTCGCCATCAGGCGGAAGCCGAGGCGGTTGAAGCGACGGGCGATGTCGAGCGCTTCGTCTTTGTCTTGATCAGCGACCGTCAACAAGACGTTTCCTTTCAAGGCGATCGTCATCCCGGCAGCGACGAGTCCTTTATAGAGCGCTTTTTCAAGCGTTCGGTCCGTCGCCATGACTTCCCCCGTCGATTTCATCTCTGGCCCGAGTGACGGGTCGACTTCTTTTAATTTCGCGAAACTGAACACCGGCACTTTGACCGAGATAGCGTCAGATTCTGGGTGCAAGCCCGTTCCGAGTCCGAGCTGTTTCAACGTCGTCCCGAGAATCGTCTGCGTCGCGATGCGTGCGACCGGCAGTCCCGTCACTTTCGAGATGAACGGCACCGTCCGGCTCGCCCGTGGGTTGACTTCGATGACGTACAAGTCGTCCGCATAGACGAACTGAATGTTGAGCAACCCTTTGATGCGGAACGCTTTGGCGAGTTTGATCGTGTAATCGACGACTTTTTGTTTTAACGCCTCGCTCAGCCGTTGCGGCGGATAGACGGCGATCGAATCGCCAGAGTGGACCCCGGCCCGTTCGATATGTTCCATGATGCCCGGGATGTAGACGTCCGTCCCGTCGCAGATGGCGTCGACTTCGATCTCGATCCCTGTCAAGTAGCGGTCGATGAGGACGGGACGATCTTTCGAGGCGACGACGGCGTGGCGCATATACCGCTCGAGCTCCGAACGCTCATAGACGATCTCCATCGCCCGGCCGCCGAGGACGTACGATGGGCGGACGAGTACGGGATAGCCGAGCATGTCGGCACAAGCGACCGCTTCCTCGACCGTGACCGCGGTCTTGCCCGGTGGTTGGGCGAGCCGTTCTTTCGTGAGCGTCGCCTCGAACGCTTTCCGGTTTTCGGCCCGATCGATGTCTTCAAGTGACGTCCCGAGAATTTGGACGCCGTTCGCTTCGAGCGAGGCCGCCAAATTGATTGCCGTCTGCCCGCCGAACTGGACGATGACCCCGAGCGGTCGTTCATTGCGAACGACTTCTAATACGTCTTCTGTCGTGAGCGGTTCAAAGTAGAGACGGTCTGAGATCGAGAAGTCGGTCGATACCGTCTCCGGGTTGTTGTTGACGATGATCGCCTCATATCCGGCGTCACGGATCGTTTGGATCGAATGGACGGTCGCGTAGTCGAACTCGACGCCTTGACCGATTCGGATCGGGCCTGAACCGAGTACGAGGATGGACGGTTTATCCGTTTTCACCGCTTCGTTCTCGACTTCGTACGTCCCGTAAAAGTACGGCGTCTCCGAGGCGAATTCGGCGGCACACGTGTCGACCATCTTATACACCGGCCGAACGTTCCACTCATCGCGTAACGACGCGATCGTCTCGACGGCTTGGTCCGTGATCCGGGCGATCATGCGATCACTGAACCCACGTTGCTTCACTTCGCGCAACCGTTCCTCTGTCAACGGCTCGTCGCGCAACGCTTCTTCCTCACGCCAAATCCGATCGAGTTTTGATAAGAAGAACCGGTCGATTTTCGTCAAGCCGTGAAGCTGTTCTGTCGAGTAGCCGCGGCGAAGCGCCTCGTACAACATCCACAACCGTTCGTCGGTCGGTGTCGTCAGTTCTCGTTCCAGTTGTTCAGCCGTCAATTCGGAAAGGCGTGGTACGTACAAGTCTTCCGTACCGAGTTCGAGCGAACGGACGGCTTTCAATAGCGCTTCTTCTAAATTTCGACCGATGGCCATGACTTCGCCCGTCGCTTTCATTTGTGTGCCGAGACGACGGTCCGCGGTCTCGAACTTGTCGAACGGGAAGCGCGGGATTTTAGCGACGACGTAGTCGAGCGCCGGCTCGAACGAGGCGTAACTCGTCTCCGTCACCGGATTTTTTAGTTCCGACAACTTGTAGCCGACCGCGACTTTCGCGGCGAGCTTGGCGATCGGGTATCCCGTCGCTTTTGAGGCGAGAGCCGAACTCCGCGAGACGCGTGGGTTGACCTCGATCACGTAGTACGTGAAGCTGTCGGGGTCGAGCGCGAACTGGATGTTACATCCGCCTTCGATGCCGAGCGCCCGGATGATGTCGAGCGAGACGCTGCGGAGCATTTGGTAATCACGGTCAGACAACGTCTGGGTCGGGGCGAACACGATCGAGTCACCGGTATGGACACCGACCGGATCGAAGTTTTCCATGGCGCAGACGATGATGGCCTGGTCGCTCGAGTCGCGCATCACTTCATATTCGACTTCTTTCATGCCGGCAATCGACTCTTCAAGCAGCACTTGCGTCACCGGACTCGCCTTGAGTCCCGATTCGACGATCTGCTCGAACTGTTCCCAGTCGTGGGCGATTCCCCCACCGGTCCCGCCGAGCGTATAAGCCGGACGAATGATAATCGGATAGCCGATCCGGTCAGCGAAGCTCCAGGCGGCGTCGAGTGAATGGACGATATCGCTGTCTGGGACGCCATGACCGAGCTTGTACATGAGATCGCGGAACTGTTCCCGGTCTTCTGCCTGCTCGATCGCCGACAGTTTCGTTCCGAGCAGTTCGACGCCGCAGTCGCGGAGCACGCCGCGCTTATCGAGCTCGACCGCCAAGTTCAGTCCGGTCTGCCCCCCGAGTGTCGCGAGAAGCGCGTCCGGACGTTCTTGACGGATGATCCGCTCCACGAACTCCGGTTCGAGTGGTTCGATATAGACGCGGTCCGCCGTCGACGGGTCAGTCATAATCGTCGCCGGGTTCGAGTTGACGAGGATGACTTCGTAGCCCTCTTCTTTTAAGGCAAGACACGCCTGGGTACCAGCATAGTCAAATTCTGCCGCTTGTCCGATGACGATCGGGCCGGATCCGATCACAAGGATTTTCTGAATATCTGGTCGTTTTGGCATGTCACATTCCTACTTTCTGTCTGTTTTCGTTGACGAGTGTCATAAAGCGGTCGAATAAGTCGTTGGCGTCATATGGTCCTGGCGCCGCTTCCGGATGATATTGCACCGAGAACGTCGGATGATGTAAATGTTTGACGCCTTCGATCGTCCCGTCGTTGACGGCGCGATGCGTCACGATGAGCGGCGTCTCAAGGAGCGACGTCTCGTCGACGGCGTAGCCGTGGTTTTGTGACGTGATCGTCACAGCACCGGTCTCAAGCTCGAGGACAGGATGATTGGCACCACGATGCCCGAACGGAAGCTTGAACGTGTTGGCACCGCTCGCGAGCGCAATCAACTGATGGCCGAGACAGATCCCGAACATCGGGAGTTTTGGCATGAGTGCTTCGATCAGCGGGAGCGCCGTCGGTACGTCTTTCGGGTCGCCTGGTCCGTTCGAGAGCATGACCCCGTCCGGCTCATACCGCATCACTTCTTCAGCCGTCACGTCGTGCGGCAAGACGACGACTTCACAGTCGCGCTTCAACAATTCACGCATGATTCCGAGTTTGGTCCCGAAATCGATGAGGGCGATCCGGCGGCCGCTCCCGGTGCTGACGTAAGCCCGTTTCGTCGAGACACGTGCCACTTGATCGGTCGGGAAGCTCGCTTCAAAGCGCATCGAAACGTCTGCCCACGTCGACTCACCGTCGATCAACACGCCGCGCATGACGCCGCGTGAACGAAGGTGACGCGTCAACATGCGCGTATCGACAGCTTCTAGACCTGGTATCCCGAAGCGTTCGAGCGTCTCCGGCAACGTCGCCGTCGAGCGGAAGTTCGACGGCAAGTCACACGCCTCTTTGACGATGAGCGCTTTTGCCATCGGGACGGTCGTCTCAAAGTCTTCACGGTTGACGCCATAATTTCCGATGAGTGGATTCGTCAGCACGATGAGCTGGTCACAATAAGACGGGTCCGATAAAATCTCTTGGTAGCCGGTCATTCCCGTTTGAAAGACGACTTCCCCGATCGTCTCGGCGTTCGCACCGAACGCCTTGCCTACAAATGCTGTCCCGTCTTCAAGCCATAATGTTCGTTTCATCGAATCTCCCCTTATATACGATTTCTCCGGCCACGATCGTCACGACTGGCCAACCTGTGAGTCTTTTCCCAGCGAACGGTGTGTTCTTCCCTTTTGACGCGAACGTCGCCGGGTTGACCGGACGCAACGTCTCCGTATCGATCAGCGCGAGGTCCGCCGCCCGGCCGACCTCAATCAAGCCGTAAGGCAGACCGAACACCTCGCTCGGTCGTCTCGTCATCCAGTCGATGAGCGCCGCCTCTTCCATTTGTCCCGTTTTGACGAACGTCGTGTAAAGGAGCGGGAACGCCGTCTCGAATCCGGTGATTCCGAACGGGGCGCGCTCCATCCCTTGTGCTTTCTCTTCAGCCGTGTGCGGGGCGTGATCGGTCGCAATCAAATCGATCGTCCCGTCGAACAGCCCTTCGAGCAACGCCGCGCGGTCGTCTTGGCTCCGTAGCGGCGGATTCATCTTAAAGTTCGGATCTAACCCCGGGATGTCGTCTTCCGATAAGACGAGGTGGTGCGGTGTCACTTCCGCCGTGACGTGGATCCCGGCCCGTTTGGCGTCACGGATGACGCGGACCGATTGACGTGACGACACGTGACAGACGTGATAGTGGCAGCCTGTCTCTTCGGCGATCAACACGTCACGAGCGATATGGATGCTCTCGGCGAGACTCGGGATGCCTTGGATGCCGTGCGTCTCACTAAACTTCCCTTCATGGACCGAACCGGCCTTGAGCGTATTGTCTTCGCAATGGGCCACGACCGCTTTCCCAAGCCGTTTCGCTTCCCGCATCGCCTGACGCATCATCGCCGCCGACTGGACGCCGACCCCGTCGTCTGTGAACGCGAACGCGTCCGCAAGTGACGGCATATCGACTTGCTCGACCCCGAGCTGCCGTTTCGTGATCGCCGCGTACGGGAGCACGCGGACGCTGGCGTCACGCTCGATCCGTGCGAGCAAGTCATCGAGCGTCGCCCGGTCGTCTGGGACCGGGCGTGTGTTCGGCATCGCGCAAATCGTCGTGAACCCTCCGGCCGCAGCCGCAGCCGTCCCGGTCTTGATCGTCTCTTTCGCCTCGCCACCCGGCTCGCGCAAATGGACGTGGACGTCGACGAGACCTGGGATCAACAGCTTCCCGTTAGCGTCAATCACTTCGTGTCCTTCGGTCGTCCCGTCGTAATCGACCGAACGGATCGTACCGCCCTCGATCAACAGATTGCTCGTCCGTTTCGTCTTCCCGTCATACCACGTTGCGTGTTGAATAATCATTGTTGTCCCCCTAATGCTCGATTTAAGATGGCCATCCGTGCGTAAACACCGTTCGTCATCTGTGGAAAGATGCGCGATGACGGATGTTCGATCAAACTGCCGGCGATCTCGACGTCCCGGTTGACCGGGGCCGGATGCATGATGATGGCGCCTTGTTTCATCCGCTCGACCCGCTCGACCGTCAAGCCGTAGCGCGCATGATAGTCTTCTTTAGAAAAGATGTCGCCCATAATGTGGCGCTCGTGCTGAACGCGGAGCAACATGACGACGTCGCAGTCCGGTAAGATGTCATCAAGGTCGCGGTGCGAAAGCCCCATCGAACCATCCCACCACGATTCCGGGCTACAACCGACGACGTTCGCTCCGAGCCGTTTCAACACGCCTGCGTTCGAGCGGGCGACCCGGCTATGGACGAGATCGCCGCAGATAGCGATATTCAAGCCTTCGAACGTCTTGAACTCTTCATAAATCGTGACGAGGTCGAGCAGTGACTGTGACGGGTGTTCCCCGCTCCCGTCCCCGCCGTTTAAGACTGGGATCGTCAGCTTGCTGACGAGCTCATGGTAGTATCCCGCTTCAGGATGGCGGATGACGAGCGCGTCGACCCCGATCGCTTCAAGCGTCTTGCACGTGTCGTATAACGTCTCGCCTTTCGTCACCGACGACGTCGCCACGTCGAACGGGATCTCTTGGATGTTCAAGTGCCGCTCGGCCATTTGAAACGAGTTTTTCGTCCGCGTCGAGTTTTCGAAGAACAAGTTCGCGACCGTCTTCCCGTCAAACAGCGGCGGCATGTCCCCTTGTTTGTAGCGGAGCGACTCTTCGATCATCCCCATGATCTCTTCGAGGGTGAGCGTATCTAAGCTGACAAAATGGTTCGGTTGTTGTTTGATCAAATTCATGTTCGTCTCCTCCTTTTGTTTGAAGGCAAAGAGAAAAGGCGTCTCTTCACCTACGTGAAGGGACGCCTTCATTTGGGTAGACTGCACCCAAATAAACGAGCCTTCACTTTGCCGACCTCACGGGATCGAATTAAAAGTTACTTGCCTGTTTCGTTTCTTCAGTTGTATCGACCGAAGCCGGTTCGACTTCTTCTTTCGGCAACACCGCGTTCAAAAGAATACCGACGACCGTCGCGAGCGCCATCCCTTGGACCGGGAAGCTGCCGAGTTGGACCATCGCCCCGCCGAGGCCGACGACGAGAATGACCGAGGCGATGATGAGGTTGCGTTTCTCGGCGAGGTCGACGTTGCTGTCGACCATCGTCCGCAGTCCGTTCGAGGCGATGACACCGAACAAGAGGATCGAGATACCGCCTTTGACCGGATTCGGGATTGTCGAGATGAACGCCTCGACGTGACCGAGGAAGCCGAAGCTGATGGCCATGAGTGCTGCTCCCGCGATGACGTAGACGCTGTACACTCTCGTGATCGCCATGACCCCGTTGTTTTCACCGTACGTCGTACACGGCGGTCCACCGAGCGCTGAGGCGACGGCTTTGCCGACGCCGTCGCCGAGGAGCGTCCGGTGCAGGCCTGGATCTTTCATCGTCTCGCGTCCGATGATTTTCGACGTGACCATTTGGTCGCCGATGTGCTCCGTCATCGTGACGAGCGCGACCGGGACGATGGCAAGGAGTGCCCCGACTTGCCACATCGGCATGTAGTCGACGAACACCATCGTGAAGTCAGGCAGTTGGAACAGGCTCGCTTGACCGATGGCCGAGTAGTCGATGATGCCGAACATGGCGGCGATGGCGTATCCGCCGACGATGCCGAACAAGATCGGAACCGCGCCCCATACTCCTTTTAACTTTGTCATCGCGAGGATCGTGATGCCGAGCGTGAGCAGGGCGACCGTGATGAACGTGCCGTTATACGCTCCGTCGCGGTTCATCGACATGTCGATGGCGACCGGTGCGAGCGATAAGCCGATGACCATGATGACCGGGCCGACGACGACCGGCGGCAACAGTCGTAACAACCAACCGACGCCCGTCTTAAAGATGATGAGCGACACGACACCGTAGACCGAACCGGCGATAATACCGCCGAACAGTGCGGCTTCGACGCCCCATTGCTGGCTGACCGCGATGATCGGTGCGATGTAGGCAAAACTTGACCCGAGATACGTCGGGACTTTGAATTGGGTGATGACTAGGAATGAGAGCGTGGCCACACCGGAAGCGACGAGGGCGACGGACGTGTTCAGTCCGGTCAAAATCGGGACTAAGATCGTCGCTCCGAACATGGCGAAGACGTGTTGCAGGCTGAAGAGCAGCCATTGCGGCAAGTGAGCGGGACGCTCGTGGATGTTGAGGATGGGGTTTTTCATAAATAGTTCTCCTTCCTGGCCTCTCTGGACCACCTTAAAGGTTTTGGATTTATTGCTGTTGGATGTACACTTCGTCTGTCGTGTCGACTTCACTGAGTCGGACCACGACTTGTTCTGTTTTCGATGTCGGGACGTTTTTCCCGACAAAGTCTGGGCGAATCGGCAACTCGCGGTGTCCCCGGTCGATCAAGACGGCGAGTTGGATGTAGTCCGGCCGGCCGTGGTCGACGAGTGCGTCCATCGCGGCCCGGACCGTCCGTCCCGTGTACAGGACGTCATCGACGAGGACGACCGTCTTGCCATTGATGTCGTGCGGGAGTTCGGTCGCTTTCACTTCTGGGTCGAGCGACTTCTTCGATAGGTCGTCCCGGTAGAGCGTGATGTCTAAGTTACCGAGCGCGATCGGTTTTCCTTCGATTTCTTCGATGCGATGGGCGAGTCGGTCGCCGAGCGTCTCACCGCGCGTTTTGATCCCGACGAGGACGACGTTGTCCGTTCCTTTGTTGCGTTCAATGATTTCATGGGCGATTCGCGTCAAGGCGCGTCGGATCGCGGCTTCGTCTAGTATGGTCGAGCGTTTCATATGATTCCTCCTCTCGTAATCTATAAAAAAAGAAGACTTCCTCATCCGGCTGGAAAGGAAGTCTTCACGAAGGCAAACGAGTGCCGTATATGATAGACGGTTGTGGCCGCGGCCACGATCCTTTCACAGCCTCTCTGGACTGGGTTTAAAGGTGTTATGCTTTCTAGACTATAAATCTGAATCGGTTGAAAGTCAACGTGTTTTCTCGATTTTGTCCAATTTTGCGAGCTCTGCCTCAAAGTCGGTCGGGAGTGCCGCCTCGAACTCGAGCCATTCGTTCGTCCGCGGATGATGGAAGCCGAGCGTGGCTGCATGGAGCGCTTGCCCGTTCAAATCGATCGTCCGACGCGGTCCGTATTTCGGGTCTCCGGCAAGCGGGTGGCCGATATAGCGCATATGGACACGGATTTGATGCGTCCGTCCTGTCTCGAGCTTGCACTCGACGAGCGTGAAGTCTTTGTAGCGTTCGAGCAGACGGAAGTGTGTCACCGCTTCTTTCGCGTTCTTGTCTGTAACCGTCATGCGCTGACGATCGTTCGTGTCGCGCCCGATCGGCGCCTCGATCGATCCGAGCTCATGGACGAGCTCGCCGTGGACGAGTGCGACGTATTCACGTTTGATCGTTCTGTCTTTCAACTGTTGCGCGAGTGACTCGTGCGCCATATCGTTTTTCGCGACCATGAGCAGTCCCGTCGTATCTTTATCGATGCGATGGACGATACCCGGACGCTTCACCCCATTGATGCCTGAGAGGTCGTCACAGTGATACAACAGCGCGTTGACGAGCGTGCCAGACGTATGACCGGCCGCAGGGTGCACGACCATGCCACGTGCTTTGTTGACGACGATGACATCCTCGTCCTCGAACACGACGTCGAGCGGAATATTTTCGGCGAGGACTTGGAGTTCGACGGCTTCTGGCACCGTCACGACGACTTCGTCCCCTTCTTGCAGTTTATAGTTCGGCTTCACGACTTGACCGTTGACGAGCAGGTCCCCCGCCTTGATCCAGTCTTGGATTTGCGAACGTGACCAGTCACTTCGTTCGCTCATCCATTTATCGATCCGTGCCTTTTCTTCGGCGACAAATGTGTAAGTTTCCATTACGATTGTCCCCTTTCTTTGTTTAATTTTTCTTCGAACAAGACGCCGATGATCATAAAGATGACCCCGAACGTGAGTGCCATATCGGCGACGTTAAAGATTGGGAAGTTGTAGCCAAACGGGTACGTGTCGACGAAGTCGACGACCTCGCCCCGGAACAGACGATCGATAAAGTTGCCGATCGCTCCGGCGAGCAGTAAGCCGACACTGTAGCCGAGCAGTTTGAACCCGTTCACTTCTTTATGCAAGAAGTAGATCAGACCGACGACAACGACGGCGGTGACGACGAAGAAGAACACCATCTGTCCTTCGAGCATGCCCCAGGCCGCGCCTCTGTTGCGGTACGATGTCAAATAGAGCCATCCCGGGATCAATTCGATCGATTGACCGATCGTCATCGTCTGGACGACGATCCATTTCGTCACTTGGTCGAGCAAAATGAGAACGACTGCTAATCCGTAATAACGTTTCATCAAATTCTCCTTTCAAGTCATAAGAAACCGGAGTGGACTGTGCGCCACTCCGGTCCGGCTCATGCGATGACTTCTGTACAGCGCGGGCAAAGTTCTGGATGATCTGCGTTCTGACCAAGTTCGGTCGAGTACGTCCAGCAACGGGCACAAGCGGCACCGTCTGCTTTCGCGACGCTGATCTTCGCCGTCGCGTAGTCGACGTCGGCCGTATCGACGTAGTCGAGTTGTGACACTTGCAGGAGTTGACGAACGTTATCGATCGTGTCGAGCAGCGCTTTCGTCTCACCCTTCGGCGCGACCTGAAGTTTCGCTTCGAGCGGTTTCCCGATCAACTTCTCGCCGCGGGCGATCTCGATCGCTTTCAAGACGTCGTCGCGGAACGTGAGGAATTTCGACCATTTCGCGAGTAATTCCGTCTCTGCTTCCGTGAGCGGCGCCACTTCTTCAAGGTCCGACAAGAAGACGCTATCCGCCGTCTTGGCCGGGATTTCTTGCCAGACTTCGTCCGCCGTATGCGGGAGGACCGGGGCAAGCAGTTTCGTCAACGTGATGACTGCATCATACATGACCGTCTGAACGGCACGACGACGCGCATCGTTTTCACGTTCGATGTAGAGGATGTCTTTCGTGAAGTCGAGATAGAACGACGACAACTCGTTGACACAGAAGTTGTGGCTCATGTGGTAAACAGCCATAAAGTCGAACGTATCGTACGCTTTGACGACTTTCGTCTGAAGTTGTTTCAGCTTCGTCGCCATGAAGCGGTCGGCTTCCGGCATGTCTTCGAACGCGACGCGCATCGACGGATCGAACCCGTTCAAGTTACCGAGCAAGAAGCGTAACGTGTTACGGATCTTCCGGTATACTTCTGACACTTGTTTAAAGTTGTCATGCGAGGCGCGGACGTCTGACTGATAGTCGACAGACGCGACCCAAAGACGTACGATTTCAGCGCCGTACTGTTTAACGAGGTCGTTCGGTGCAATCGTGTTGCCGAGCGATTTCGACATCTTCCGGCCGTCGCCGTCAAGGACGAAGCCGTGACTGAGGACGTTGCGATACGGTGCTTTGCCGGTCGTCGCGACTGCAGTCGACAGTGACGAGTTGAACCAACCACGGTATTGGTCCGAACCTTCTAGGTACAGGTCGGCCGGACGGCGCAAGTTGTCGCGCTGTTCGAGCACGCCTGCGTGTGACGAACCTGAATCGAACCAGACGTCCATGATGTCGACTTCTTTACGGAACTCGCCGTTTGGACTGTTCGGATGTGTGAAGCCGGATGGCAACAAGTCTTTCGCTTCGCGCTCGTACCAGACGTTTGATCCGTGCTCATGGAACAAGTTGGCGATATGGTCGATCGTTTCGTTCGTGATGATTTCCGTTCCGTCTTCTGCGTAGAAGATTGGGATCGGCACACCCCATGCCCGCTGACGGCTGATGACCCAGTCGCCACGGTCACGGACCATGTTGAACAGGCGCGTCATGCCCCATTCCGGTACCCAGTTCACTTCTTCGATCTCACGCAACATGTCGCTGCGGAAGTCTTTGATCGAAGCGAACCATTGCGGTGTTGCCCGGAAGATGACCGGCTTTTTCGTACGCCAGTCGTGCGGGTACGAGTGCTTGATGAATTTGAGCTTCAACAAGTTGCCATTTGCTTCGAGCTTCATGCCGATCTCTTTGTTCGCATCTTCATAGAACAGTCCTTCAAAACCTGGTGCTTCGTCCGTCATATACCCACGGTCGTCGACCGGGCACAACACGTCAAGTCCGTACGCTTGGCCGACACGGTAGTCGTCTTCCCCGTGGCCAGGTGCGATATGGACGCAGCCTGTCGCTTCAGCCGTGACGTGGTCGCCAAGGATGAGGAGTGACGTCCGGTCGTAAAGCGGGTGCTGTACCGTCATGTGTTCGAACTCGCGTCCGTTCCAAGATCCGCTCACTGAGTACTCATCCCAGCCAAGTGCTGTCGTCACTTCTTCGACGAGCGTCTCGGCAACGATATACCCTTTGCCATCATGCTCGATCCGTGTGTATGTCAGCTCATCGCTGACAGCGATCCCGAGGTTGGCCGGAATCGTCCACGGTGTCGTCGTCCAGATGACGAAATGGTCGGTCGTCCCGAGGACGCCTTTGCCATCGACGACTTGGAACGCCACATAGATGGCTGGTGATTTTTTGTCATAGTACTCGATTTCCGCCTCAGCGAGTGCCGATTCAGAAGACGGTGACCAATAGACCGGTTTTTTCCCTTTATAGATGTATCCTTTTTCAGCCATCGTGCCGAACAGGCGGATTTGCGCCGCTTCATATTCAGGCTGGAGCGTGATGTATGGATTGTCAAAGTCAGCGAGCAGTCCGAGACGCTTGAACTGTTCACGTTGTGAGTTCACTTGCTCCATCGCGTAAGCGGCACATTTTTCGCGGAACTCGGCGACAGTCATCTCTTTACGGTTGACGCCTGCTTTTTGAAGCGCGTTCTCGATCGGAAGACCGTGTGTGTCCCAACCTGGGATCATCGGTGATTGATAGCCGTTCAACGACTTGAAACGGACGATGATGTCTTTTAACACTTTGTTGAGTGCATGGCCCATATGGATGTCACCGTTTGCGTACGGAGGTCCGTCATGTAGAATGTATTGCGGCTTTCCTGCATTCTTTTCTTGAACGCGGTTGTATAAGTCCATCTGCTCCCAAGCCTCGTGCATTGCTGGCTCGCGCTTCGGCAAATTTCCACGCATCGCGAATTCTGTATCAGGCATCAATAATGTGTCTTTGTAGTTCATTGAAACTCCTCCTGCATCTTTTTTGAAAAACAAAAAAAACCCGCCCCTAAATAGGGACGAGTTCATCGACTCGCGGTACCACCCTACTAATCTCAAGTAGACCTTGAGACCGCTCTCGGTAACCGATAACGAGGTCAAGCGGTCACGCTTACTCAATTCAGCATGACACTCATAGGGGATACCAAATAAAGTCTTTCTCTTAGGCTTGCACCTTCCCTAAGTCGCTTCGTAGGTGTGACTTTATTGACGTGTCCTAATCAACGTATTGTTTATTATCCGTGATGTTTGTTTGGTGTGACTTCGTCGTCATTATACGCAAGTTCACTCGTATCGTCAAGAACCGTCTGGACAGGCGGCTCTCCGACAATCGTGTCCCATTCGGTACTATTTAGAAGTTCCATCTGTGCGTCGACGAGAACACGGAACCGGGTCCGGTACAGTTCGACTTTTTTCAACATTTGAATGACTTCACGCTCTGCCATCTGCTCTTTACGCGACGCTTCCTCTTCTCGGGCGAGCGCTTCGCGTTCAGCCTGCTTCAAGATGAGGCTGGCTTCTTTGGCCGCATTGGTCTTGACTTCTTCTGCCGCCTCTTGTGCGACGATAATCGATTTATTCAATGTGTCTTCCATCGAGGAGAAGTAGTCAATACGGGCTTGCATATCGTTGACGAGTTCTTCGTACCTTCTATTTTCACGAATCAATAGCTCAAACTCTTTAATGATTTGATCTAAAAATTCATTGACCTCATCGATATCGTACCCGCGAAAACGAGTCGAGAACTCTTTGTTATGAATATCAATCGGTGTCAACGCCATTCGACTTTCCTCCTAAATTCAACGTATGATGCCATACTGGATTTTTATTTTCTCACGCTTTGTCGAGCCGAGGATTGCCGTCAATTTGACACGACCGTAACCCCGGATTGAAACCAAATCGTCTGGTTCGAGTAAAAAACTCGCGTCCGTGATCGCTTTATGATTGACTTTGCAGTCACCATGTTTGACGAGCGCCTGTGCTTTCTGGCGCGACAGACCGAGCACCTCGCTCACGACCGCATCAAAGCGGAGTGAGGAGACGATGCCAAACTCGTCGCTCCATTTGACTTCTGGGACGGTCAAAATCGATGCGGCCGGCACATCAGACAACCGCACCCGGGCTTTGCCGACGCGATCCACGTTCATTTCGATGAATCCAGCCGCATCAGCCGTCGTCGCGAACTGAGCGATCCCGTCAGCGAGGACAACGTCGCCAAACTTTTGCCGCTTCAGGCCCGCGTTAAGAAGCGTGCCTGTCACTTGGCGGTGGGTCAAGTCGACAAACTTCGTCGGATAATCGATTTGAAGAATCTTGACTTCAAAGTCGTTCACGTCGAGCTCATAGTAGTCGGGCGTCAATAAAAGCCGTTTCCGCTCAGCTCCAGGGAAACCGCCGTCCTCGTAGATGGCGAGCCGTTTGCCAACGAGTTGCCTGACGATTTGTTGCTCACGTGGGTCTAAAAAATCCGTCAATTTAAACAAGTAGTTGTCCTCGACTTGTCGCACCCAGTCGAGCACTTGCTCGACAAACGGGCGTTCATTCGGTCGATAATGATCGAAGACGCTCATTTACAGACCGAAAATCGCTCGCACTCCTGCTTGCGCCATACGAAGCACGAACAGGGCGACGATTGGAGAAATGTCGAGCATACCGCCGATTGGCGGGATGATCCGACGGAACGGGTTAAGAAACGGCTCACACAAGTATGTCAAAATTTGTCCGAATTTTGATTCTCTCGCATTCGGGAACCACGATAATAAAATATAGGCAATCAAGACCCAACTATAATATCCAAGAAGCGTAACAATCGTATTGCCTAATGCAGGGATCGCATTTTCCATTCATTTACCACCCTTTACTGTTTAGTTCGTCCTCCGAAATCAAATTCGAAATCGATCCAGTCAATTCGATATTGTTCGGAGCACATAGAATCGTGTTATGTCCAATCGACGTCATCGTTCCTTCTAGGGCGTAAACGACACCCGACAAGAAGTTTACAACTTGACGAGACTGCTCTTTCGACATGCGCTGAAGGTTGACGATGACGGCACGATTTTCTTTCAACTGGTCGCCAATATCTTGTGCCTCGGCAAAGACGCGCGGTTCAGCAAGAACGACTTTCGAACGTTCTTTCTTCTTCGTGTTTAGCGCGACGAGGTTGTTCGATGGTTTCGGACGCTCCTCGGTTTTGACGAGCGCATCAGTCGTCGGTTGAGTGTTCGTCTCTGCGACAGCATACTCTTCCCCTTCATACGCGTGATTCGGATCTTCCTCAAGTCCAAAGAAGTCTTTCATTTTGTTTTTGATTGACATAACGGATTCCTCCTTAGAATATATTATTGCACAAGTACGGTCCCAATACGAACAAACGATGCGCCTTCTTCGATTGCCAACTCGTAGTCGTTAGACATACCCATCGACAATTCGTTGCATGGTGCATGTTCGAAGCGATTTGCCGCGACGCGGTCGCGCAATTCGCGTAAAGCACGGAATGTTTCACGGATCACACCTTCATCTTCTGTGAACGGAGCCATCGTCATCAGTCCGATGACCCGAATATGGCGATACTGTCTACAGTTCTCGATGAACGGGATGACTTCCTCTTTTTCAAGCCCATGTTTTGACGTCTCGCCCGATACGTTCACTTGGACGAAACAATCGATGACACGGTCGGACCGTTTGTCAATCTCTTCGGCGAGCGATAATCGGTCGAGCGAATGGATTGCGGCAACATGATCGATGACTTGTCTCACTTTGCGCGTCTGTAGACTGCCGATAAAATGGAACTTGGCGTCCGACGGCATCGCATTGACTTTCTCGAGCAAGCCTTCCGGACGGTTCTCACCGAAATCACGGACACCTTCTGCGTAAAGCGCGTTCGCGACGTCGACACCGACCGACTTCGTGACCGCAATGAGCGTCACCGCTGTTTCCGATTGAAGGTTCTCAATATTCTGTCTCACTTGTTTGACGTTATCAGCTATGCTCACAATTTCTTCTCCTTGACGAGGACGGCGGCAAATCGACGCTTGGCGTCTCCGTTCCGATACGAGAAAAAGTCTCGATCGGAAGCGGTCGACAAGTTCGACTGCGTGACGTCCATGTTTCTTTCGACAGCGAGTGTCTCATTGACTCGTTGCAATGACAGATTCGCATGACGTTCTGATTCGTTATACACCGAGGCCGCATATGCTTCGGGCGAGACGGCATTGACGGCATCGAGGACACGGCGGTCGACTTCATAATGCTCGGCCGTGATGGCCGGTCCGACGTACATCTCGATGTCGTGTTCCGGAACCCCGAGCCGAGCGAATGCGTCCGCCATCGAAGACACGATGTTTCCGACCGTCCCTTTCCATCCGGCATGAGCCATGCCGATGATTCCGTGATCTTTCGCACAAAAGAACAACGGGACGCAATCGGCGAACACGAGAGCGAGTGGCAAATCGGTAGCGGTCGTGACGAGTCCGTCAGTCGCTTGAATCGCCTCATCGTATCGATAGGCGCCTTTGCCCTTGTCCGCTTCGTCGACGGTCGCGACACGCGTCCCGTGCACTTGATCGGCCCAAACCGAATCGATAAGCGACAAGTTTGCTTCGGTGAAGAAACGTTCCCGGTTGGCAATGACTTGTTCCGCGTCATCGCCGACGTGCAGACCGACATTGCCTTCATTGTGTCCATCCGTCCGCGTCGTCACATAAGCCAGATAGCGATACGCCTCGGTTTCCCATGTATGTATGAGTTGCATACCAGTCTCCTTTTTTAGAAAAAGGGGGTGCCGAGAACGGCCCCCCCTGTTGTTTAGTTACGGCGTTGTCTTACGAACGCTGGGATGTTGATCGTCTCGTCTGGGACGTCCCCACCATAGACTGGTCTATGGAAGTTCCCTTCTTCTTGTTGAGCAGGTTCAGTCGGTTTCGGTTGAACTTCTTTGTTCGCCTCAGGCTCCGCTTGTTTCTTCGGTTGCTGAAGGAACGGGTTCGTGCCTTGTGACTCTTCCGCAAACTCAGTCGCGATGACAGTGACGATGATCTCCTCGTTCAAGTTTTCGTTGATGACCGAACCAAAGATCAAGTTCACTTCTTCATCAGCGGCGCTTTGAACGATTTGAGCAGCCTCTGTTACTTCATACAAGCTGAGGCTGAGTCCACCTGTAATGTTCATCAAGACACCTTTCGCGCCTTCGATCGAAGACTCGAGCAGTGGAGATGAGATCGCCTTTTTCGCTGCTTCGATGGCACGGTTTTCACCAGTCGCCACACCGACACCCATGAGCGCCGATCCTTTTTCCGTCATGATCGTTTTCACGTCGGCGAAGTCAAGGTTGATCAAACCAGGGATGGCGATCAAGTCTGTGATCCCTTGGACACCTTGGCGAAGCACGTTATCCGCTTCGCGGAACGCTTCGATCATCGGCGTGTTCCGCTCGACGATTTCAAGCAACTTGTCGTTCGGGATGACGATGAGTGTATCGACTTTTTCTTTGAACGCTTGGATTCCGTGTTGCGCATGCTGCATCCGTTTGCGTCCTTCGAACATGAACGGTTTCGTGACGACACCGACTGTGAGCGCTCCGATTTCTTTTGAAATCTCAGCGATGACTGGTGCAGCGCCCGTACCTGTTCCCCCACCCATACCGGCAGTGACGAAGACCATATCGGCACCGTCAAGTGCTTCGATCAATTGCTCACGGCTTTCTTCAGCCGCTTTCTTACCGATGTCCGGGTTCGCACCGGCACCAAGGCCGCGTGTCAATTTAGCGCCAAGCTGAAGCTTGACGTCCGCTTTCGACATATTGAGTGCTTGTGCGTCTGTATTGACCGCGATGAACTCGACACCTTGCACTCCGTGCTCGATCATTCGGTTGACGGCGTTTGAACCACCACCACCGACTCCAATTACTTTAATTTTTGCTACGGCGTCAATCGCCTCATCAAAGTACATCATTTCAGGTATCCCCCTACGTAATTTCCAATTGTTAACACATCATCAGCTTACACGCCAAATAATTTTTCCATTAAACGCCCGAATCCATTTTTAGATTCGCGCTCTGTTGTTTCAGGCTCGTCATCACGATCGATGTCGCGTTCTGTCCCGCCAGTTGGTGTCGGAACAGTCACGCGCTCATCTGGCTTCTCAAGTTGCGACTTCGAGACATGATGGTCGCTCATGAGCACATACTTGAGAACGCCGACAGCCGTCGCGTATTTCGGATGTCTGACACCAATCGACGAAGGTTGGTAGAGTCTTGTCTTTTGACCCATGACGCGCGTCGCCAATTCCTGGATGCCAGGCAAGGCAGCCGCTCCGCCACAGAGGAGATAACCTCCGCTGAGCGGTGGAACACCTACCTTTTGCACTCTATTCAACACGAGTGTGAACATTTCCTCTATTCGCGCCTCTAAAACGTAACTAATTTCTGTTTGTGGCTCGAATGCCACTTCCCCATTAATATTCGTGAATGAGAATCCTTCAGAAGCGTCCGCCATTTCTTCGAGCGCGAGTCCGTATTCTTCTTTCGCCACTTTTGCGTCTTGGTACTTACAGTTGAGTTTATATACCAAGTCTCGCGTCATGTGGTCCCCGCCGACTGGGAGGATATACGAGTAGACGAGATCACCGCGATAAAATACAGAGACGGTCGTCTTTTCGTGTCCGATGTCGACGAGGCCGATCCCAAGGTCGATTTCATCGACGGAAGCAGCACTCATTCCGAGCGCCAAGTTACCGAGTACAAATCCTTCTAGCGTAAGGCCTGCCCGTTCAATCGAACGACGGATGCTATGTAGGACCGTTTTTGAACCCGTTACCATTTTTCCGTGCATCTCTAACCGGTAGCCGAGCATACCACGGGGATCGACGACCCCTGTCTGTTGGTCGACTGTGAACGACGTCGGGATGACATCGATGACGCTCATCTCATCCGGCAAACGCATCACTTGCGCCGAATTGATGACTTCGATGACGTCGACGTCCGTGATCTCTTGGTCTTCTCGTTTCACCGATGCGATCCCATGACACGGGGCAATTTGGATATGTTCCCCTTCGATGGCAACATATACCGAACGAACTTGATCACCGAGCGCCGCTTCGGCATGTTCGACGGCTTGCTTAATGGCTTGAACCGTTTTATCGATGTCGACGACGGCGCCACGTTTTACTCCTGCAGACGGGGCGCACCCCTCCGCCAAAATGTTAAGCGTTCCTCCGAGCAATTCGCCCACGACGAGCTTAATTTCTGACGTTCCTATATCCAATGCGGCAACATAACCGTTCGCTTCCAAAAGGGAAACACCTCCGCGCTTAAATTTCTGTTTCTGAATTTCCGTTACATTGTTACAGATATCCAAAAATATTGATAGGTCCGGCAAGATATCTCACGTCTAAGTTTACAACAAATAACATAGTGAGAAAAGGTAGAATCCTACAAATTAAGCGGTTTTGGGGTGTCAATTCGATTACAAACCATAAAAAAACAGTCCTTACGTGTCTAAGGACTGTAAAAAATCAGATTATTCTTTCGTTTTTTCGTAAGGGACGAAATAAAAGCCTCCGTCCATGACGACGGTTCCGCGTTGACCTTTTGGGATGTTTTCAAAGATATCCCCGTATTTTGAGACGGTTTGGCTCAGTTTGAACGTCGGTGTGAGCAACGTGTTTCCATCGTTCATATAAATCTCATACCGGACTGGTTCATCCTTTTTTTTCGAAAAGACGATTTCAGACATCCGGGCCCGCATCGCGTCATCGACTTGCTCGAGTTCACTTGCCACTTTCTCGAGCTCGGCGACGTCCGTGAACTCACGTAAGAGCGGACCATCCTGCAACTTCTCCGGATCATCGATTTGTCCGGTCGGGTGAAGTGATCCGTCTGCGAGCACGACGACTTCTTCTGAGTCGTTTCGCGAGTAGGCGATCATCTTCTCTTCCTCGATGTCCACGGTGACGATGTTATACCAAGACCGATCGACTTTGACGTCCCGCACTCCCGGGAGTGCGCGAATCGTCTGCTCGATGTCGTTCGGAGAGATGCGAACAATCTTTGAAGACGTGTCGAGATCCGTTCCCTCAAGGACGTAAGCTTCAGTCAACCAGTCGAGTCCGGACACATTCACTGCCTTCACGTCAGAAACCGACGTCTGCATATAGACGACGAGTGCGATGAGCACGGCAAACAAGAGTAGAATCGTCGCCAAGCGTCGATTCGCTTTTTTGCGCCGTTGGTCCTTCATATACGGAATACGATCTTCCAAACTGCGAACGGTATTCTGACGCGTCTCCATTAACTTCTCTCCTTTATCGGCTTACTTCTTCAACAAGATCGGCGAGTGATTCCGCGGCGTGCGGGAATCCTAATCGTTTCGACGCTGCGGCCATCTCGTCATGGTGATTCAAGACGTGACGGATCGACGCGACGAGCGTGGCGCCTGTCAATGCTTGCTCTTTAATCAGTTCAGCGGCACCGCTCTCGACGAGCGCCGACGCATTTTTCGTCTGATGATCCGCTGTCACGTAAGGGCTCGGGATTAAAATGCTCGGCAAACCGAGCGCAGTCAATTCCGAGATTGTCGAAGCACCGGCCCGTGAGACGACGAGACTCGCACAGGCGAGGAGTTCTGGCATATCGTAGACGTAGGGCAAGATTTGGACGTTATCTGAGCTCGGCGCTTTGGCGACGACATCGTCAAAATGCACTTTTCCGGTCACATATAAGACGTTCACAGGTTCAGTCGCGAGTTCCGGGATCGCCTCGATGACCGCTCGATTGATCGCTTCCGCCCCACGGCTGCCGCCATAGATGAGAACAATCGGTCGTTCGTCAATCCCGTACTCGGTGCGCAGTTTCATCTCGTCTGCCGTTGTCTTCAAGACCTCACTACCCCGTGGATTCCCGATGACTTGCACGTTCGCCCCTGGGAAATGTTGTTCAGAACCGGCGAACGACAGCGCGACACGATCCGCTTTTTTAGACAAAAACTTATTCGTCAGTCCCGGGATGCTGTTTTGTTCATGCAAAATCGTCGGAATACCGAGCAGTTGTGCGGTGAAGACGACAGGCCCGGACACGAAACCGCCCGTTCCGATGACGACGTCAGGTCGGAACGTTTTCATGTCTTTTCGTAATGCGAGAACCGATTGGACGAACCGATAACCCGTCTTGACGTTCTCAATCGAAAGCGACCGTTTCAAGCCACTGATTCGAATCGATTTGAACGGGATACTCGCTCGCGGTACGAGATCGGCTTCAAGCCCGTTCTCGGTCCCGATATAGAGCACCTCTAAATCGGTATGCCGCTCTTTCAACGTATCGAGCAGGGCGAGCGCCGGATAGATGTGACCACCCGTCCCTCCACCAGAAATGATAACTCTCATCGGTTTGCCTCCTCATATGCGTTCACGAGCTTGACGAAATGTTCGCCTCGTTCTTCAAACGTCTTATATTGATCCCAGCTCGCACAGGCCGGCGACAGCAAGATCACGTCGCCTGCAACGGACTGTTCAAACGCGAGCGGCACCGCCTCGTCGAGCGTGGCGACGGCTTGCGCCGGAATATTTTCTGATTCACTTAACGTTTTGAACCGTTCAGCCGTCTCGCCGTAAGCGATGACAGCTTTCACCCGTTTCATCGCCGGAACGAGTGATGTCAGGTCGGCTCCACGTTCGAGCCCGCCGCATAACCAAACGATTGGTGATTCGAAACCAGTGAGCGCCGCTTCGGCAGCGACGTTGTTCGTCGCTTTTGAATCGTTGTAGACACTTCGGCCAAGCACACGGCCGAGGCTCTCCGTCCGATGGGCGACGCCGCCGAACGTGCGCAAGACGTGCTCGATATGATCAGTCGGGATGTCAAACGGCTCGATCAACAAGAGCGCGGCCAATACGTTCTCGACGTTATGGGCGCCTCCAAGCGCAAGTTCTGACACCGGCATGATCCGTGCGCCATGCAAAGTGATCCATCCTGAATCGACATGCGCGTCACCGGCTTCATAGCCAAACGTTTGAGCTGAAAGTCCAGTCGGCACTCGCTTCATGACTTCTCGATCCTCACCTTTGACGACGACCCGGTCTGAAGGTGTCATGTTTTGGAACAGATTCGCTTTCGCGTCAGCGTATGATTCAAAGTCCCCGTGATAGTCAAGATGGGCTTCTGACAAGTTGAGCAGTGCTGCCGAGCGGGGATGGAACGCTTCCACTCCCATCAGCTGAAAGCTCGATAGTTCGATCACGATCAGGTCGCCCGGCGCGGCTTGCGTCGCGACTTCGATGGCCGGAAACCCGATGTTCCCCGCTACGTGGACGGGACGTTTGCCACCTTTTAACAGCTCATGGACGAGCGTCGTCGTCGTCGTTTTACCGTTCGACCCGGTGATGGCGACAAAATCTGCCTCTGTTGCCAAATAAGCGAGCTCGACTTCCGTATAAATCGGGATGTGACGCGCAATCGCTTCTTCTAGTAACGGGATCTGATAAGGGATACCCGGATTCTTGACGATCAGTTCAGCTTCGTCTAACAGTTCAAGCGGATGCGAGCCGAAGACAGTTTTTACGTTTAGCGCTTCAATCTTTTCCCGCTCTGCTTCTGTTGGCTCACTGCCCGTATTGATCACTACGTCTGCGCCGACCGCCTTTAAATAGGCGGCAGCTGCGATACCGCTCCGAGCCGCCCCGAGTACGAGGACTCGCTTACCATTCCACTGTTGATTCATGTCTTCCACCATCCATTACATGAGAAGTAACGACAATACTGCCGTGATCAAGCTAATTCCACTGAACGTCAATACGATGCGCCATTCTGACCAGCCGACCATCTCGAAATGGTGGTGGATCGGACTCATCTTAAAGATTCGTTTCCCCGTCGTTTTAAACGAGATGACCTGCAAGATGACACTGAGCGTCTCGATGACAAAAATAATACCGACGAAGACGAGTAATAATTCAAGTTTCAACATGAGGGCGAGACCAGCGACCGCTCCGCCTAAAGCGAGCGAACCCGTGTCACCCATGAAAATTTTCGCCGGGTATTTGTTAAAGACGAGGAACCCAAAGAGTGCTCCGACCGTACTAAACGCAAACCAGGCGATGCCGACTTCGTCTTGCCCTAACGCATAAATTCCAAAGAACGCAAACGTCGGGATGGCCGAGAACGAAACGAGACCGTCCAAACCGTCCGTCAAGTTGACGGCGTTCGAGAAGCCGACGAGCCAGAAGATGACGATGGCGATGTAGAACCAGCCCGTGTCAAACGCGATCGATGTGAACGGAATGCTGATTGTTGTGTCGAGCCCGCCGCCAAGCGATAAGAACCAAACGAACAACACCGAGACAATGATTTGGCCAATCAACTTTTGGAGCGATGTCAATCCAAGGTTACGTTTGTTGACGACTTTAATGTAGTCGTCGAGGAATCCAATGATCCCGAACGCGAGCGTGACGAACAAGAGCGTCCCGAATCCGGCGACCGCTTCTCCAAACACGATCGAAACGAGAAAGCCGACAAGAAGTGCGAGCAGGATGACGATCCCGCCCATCGTCGGTGTCCCTGATTTCTTTTGATGCCAATCCGGACCCTCGTCCCGGATCTCCTGACCAAACTTTAAGTTACGAAGTGCCGGGATGGCCCGCGGCATGACGACCAATACGGTCAATAATGAGCTGATTAAGACGATTAAACTGATTAACATATTCGTACCTCACTACTCTATTTATTGGACTAAGCGCTCAAGCGCAAGTCCTCGCGATGCTTTTAACAATATCACAGTCTGTGGCCGTTGATAACTGCTGAGGAGTGCTTTCGCTTCCTCTACCGTTGGGACCATCGTCACATTCACGCGCGGGTCACTGATCCCTTGTGCGATCCATTTCGCTTTGTCGCCGATCAGCACGCAATCGGTCACAGGCGCCGTGATGACGTGGCCGACACTCTCGTGCTGGGCCTGTTCATCTGTCCCGAGTTCGTACATATCCCCGAGGACGAGGACACGACGGCTAAAGCCTTCTAACGTTTTCACCGTCTCGATGGCGGCAATCATCGATGTCGGGCTCGCATTGTAGGCGTCATTGATCAAATGCGCGTCACCGAACATTTGCTTCTCCATCCGCATCGATGTCAATTGAACCCGATTCAGACCGCGTTGGATCGTCTCGTGATCAAGACCTAATTTGAGTCCGCACGCAATCGCATATGCCGCATTCCGGATTTGGTGGGCTCCGAGCACTTTTAACTCATAAAACTCGTGATTATAGCGGAAAATCGAGGCGTCAAACGTCGCTTCGACGACTTCAAGTTTCCCATCTGCCGTCGCGTCGTAACCGACTCGGTAACCTTCGTTGGCCAAAAGCGGCTCGTCGGCATCGACGATGAGCACCCCGTCCGGTTTGAGCCCGGCTTTAATCTCAAGTTTCGCTTTAGCGATCCCTGAGCGACCGCCGACTTGTTCGCCGTGCGACTCGCCGATGTTCGTCACGAACGCGACGTCAGGCTTGGCAAGCTTCGATAACAACTCGATTTGCCCAAATCCGTTCATCCCCATCTCGAGCACCGCGACTTCCGTATCACGAGGCATTCGCAGTACGGTCAGCGGCAGACCGACGTCCGAGTTGAAGTTTCCAGCCGTCTTGTGCGTTTTGAACTTTTCCCCGAGAACGACGGCAACCATGTCTTTCGTCGACGTCTTGCCGTTTGAACCGGTGATCGCGACCACGAACGGATCGATTTCAGCCAAGTATCGTGCCGCCGCTTCTTGCAGCGCCTTTAGCGGTGACTCGACCGGAATCGCCACAACCCCTTCCGGCAGCGGACGCCCCTGCTCCCAAAACGTCACGATTGCGCCTTTTTGGACGGCCGCATCGATGAAGTCGTGGCCATCGACGCGAGCCCCGATGATCGGCACGAACAATCCGTCCTCATTACCGTCCCTCGAGTCGGTCGCGACATGACGGACCTCACGTGTGTCGTCCGTCTCCATCCCAAACCAAGAAGCAAGTGTTTGTATCGTTAACTGTTCCATCCTTATTTCCTCCTGTGACAAAGGAAAAGAGAGCCGAGGCCCTCTTCATCCCTATGCGTTAGTTCGACGGTGATTGGAGCCTCACTTTGAGTGTCGCCCCGTTCTTGACCGGCTTGCCTTTCCCGATTGACTGGGAAGTGACAAAACCCGTTCCGTCTATTTCTAAATTCAATTGATAGAGCGTCGCCAATCGTTTCGCATCACGAAGCGACCAGCCTGATAGGTTCGGCATCGTGAACGAGTCCTCCGTCTTCAACAGGAGGCGCTCCCCGACGACGTACGATTGCCCTTCGACCGGGCTTTGAGCGACGACATCGTCCCCGCTACCGAGTAAGATCGGTTCGAACGAAGCGGCTTTCGCCTGCTTGACCGCCTCATCACGACCAAGCTCGACGTATGTTTCCGTCGTCTTCGTCGACGCATCGATTGTTTTTGTTTGTTTTTCCGGTTCGACGCTTCGATAGCGCAACGCCACGTCCATGACATCCTTGAACAGCGGCGCCATGATGCGCGGACCCGTCGTCGACGAGTCGCCGTTCGGTCGGTCGACCGCAATATACATGACGAGTTCCGGATCATCTTTCGGTGCCATTCCGACGAACGAGTGGATGTACTGACCGCTCAAGTACTTCCCATTTTCGGCAATTTGAGCCGTCCCGGTTTTTCCGATGACGCGATAATTATCGAGCGCATACAGTTGACCGGTTCCGAGATCACTATTGACGACACCGTCGAGTGCTTCGCGTGTCAGCTTGGCCGTTTCTTCCGTGACCGGTTGACCGACAGTTTTCGGATTGGTCGTCCGAATCGTCTCGCCCGTTTCACGGTTGACGACTTTTTTAATCACGTACGGTTGTTTCATCGTCCCATCGGTCGCAATCGCGGAAGTCGCTTGTAGGATTTGCATCGGTGTCATCGCCGTCGATTGTCCCCATGCTGTGATCAACACGTTCATCGGGCTATCGAAGTCGTATTGACTGTTCACTTCTCCCGGCAAATCGACGCCTGTTCGTTGGTCGAACTTGAACGCCTTGAAGTAATCTTCGTATCGGCCGAGTCCGAGTCGTTCATTCGCTAAAATCGAGAAGGCGACGTTCGAAGAGTGCCAGACGCCTTCCACCATAGGAATCGTACCCCATCCAGTGACGTTATAATCATTGAACACCGTCTTGCCATACTTGTAAGACCCGGATTTATACAGCTCGTTCGGGTTGTAAACACCTTCATTGATCGCTGCGGCGAGTGTGAAGATTTTCATCGTCGAACCCGGCTCAAAGCGAGATGAGACAGAGAAGTTGCTGTAAGACGTGATCTCACGGGTATTCGGATCAAAAGACGGACGATCGGACAAGGCGATGATCTCACCAGTCTTTGGATCCATGATGATCGCCGTCGCATTTTTCGGTTTATATTCTTTATACAGTTCATCCATTTTCGTATCAAGCAGTTGTTGGATGCGATGATCGAGCGTCAACTGGACGTCCGCCCCGTCTTCCGGGTCGATTTTTAGTTGTTCATCGCTCGACACGAGCTGTCGGCCTGCTAAATCTTTCTCGAAACGATATAAACCGTACGATTCACTCAGCACGTCATTGAGCGATTTTTCGATTCCAAGTTCTCCGACGAGTTCGATGCGCCCATTTTGATCAATCTTTTGGGCGTAGCCGACGACGGATGAAGCAAAGACTTTATTCGGGTAATAGCGTTTCGGTTCTTCCACGAACGTGATGCCCGGAATCTCAAACGCATCGATCGCTTCTTTTTGTTCGACCGTCAAATCCCGGCCCGGTACCCCGAACTCAATTTGACCGCGATCGACATTTTGTTCGAGCCGTTTCAAAATATCGGCTTCGGTCATCGGGATGACCGTCGCAAGCTCTTTAGACGCGTCCTTGAACTCGTCAGGCAAGAGCGTCTTGTTTTCGACCCGCTCTCCCCCTAACTTCAAGACCGCGACAATCCGGTAGGACGGGATATTGATCGCAATCGGTTGCCCGAACCGATCAAAAATCTCTCCACGCTCCGCCTTAAGTGTACTGACAGCCTTCCAGCGCTCTTCTTCAGCGAAAGCGAGCATGTTCTCCCCTTTGTACGTCTGAAAGACGGACAAGTAGAGGAACCAGCCAACAAAAAATAAAAAGAGTGGTGTGAAGCAAACGATCGCCACCCACGCCACTCTTTTTTTACTCTGTTGTAGAGAATTCATCAGTCGATCACCAAAACATTCTTTTCATTGAACTGCATGCCGAGCTTGTCAGCAATCGCATAAATTCTCTCAGGTGAGCTTAGTTGGGCAATCTCATACTTCAGTTCTTCATTCTCTTTCGAGATCGTGTTCATCTCTTGGTTGATGACAGCCGTATCTCGCATAATATTGTACGCTTCGTTATGTTTCGACACCGTGATGCCACCGAACAAGACGACCGAGAAAATCATCGTCGGGTACAGGATGGATTCGAACAAGGTCAACGTACGTCGTTTCGGAGCTGGTATTGGTCGTTCTTGCGGAATCGGATTTCGATTCGGTGAAATTTGAGGCTGCAGAGCCTTGCGGGCAGCTTCTGGCATCAGGTATCCCTCCTACGTACAATCTATTTTTGTTTTTCAGCGATCCGAAGTTTGGCCGACCGGGCCCGGCGGTTGTCTTCAAGTTCGTTATCTCCGGCAGTGATCGGCTTGCGTGTGATCAGCTTCAATTCCGGTTCGAACTCTTCTGGGATAATCGGCAATCCTTTTGGCAACTGTGGATACTGGCTCTTCTCTTTGAAAACCTGCTTACAGATGCGGTCTTCAAGTGAATGGAACGTGATCACACAAATCCGTCCACCGATGGCGAGCATGTCAATCGCGTCTTGGACGGCACGATCGAACACGTTCAATTCGTCGTTCACAGCGATGCGGATCGCTTGGAACGTCCGTTTCGCCGGATGGCCGCCTTTGCGTCGCGCCGGCGCCGGAATTGCGTCTTTAATCAATTCGACGAGTTCGAACGTCGTCTCAATCGGCTTGACGGCACGGGCTTGTTCGATTTTACGCGCAATCTGTTTCGAGAACTTCTCTTCCCCGTATGTAAAGAAAATGCGGGCGAGGTCCCCGAACGGCCATTCGTTGACGACGTGATACGCCGAAAAATCTCGTGACCGGTCCATTCGCATATCGAGCGGAGCATCAAAATTATAGCTAAAGCCGCGTTCTGCCTCATCTAACTGTGGTGAAGAGACACCGAGGTCAAATAATACTCCATCGACTTGTGTCACACCTCGTGCCGCTAACTCATCTTTCAGATGGACGAAGTTGCTCTTTATAAACGTAACCCGGTCCTCATATGGAGCCAAACGCTCAGCGGCGTGCGTGAGTGCGACATCGTCCTGGTCGAAGGCGTAAAGATGGCCCGTCGTCAGGCGTTTCACAATCTCTTCGCTATGACCGGCTCCCCCTAACGTACAATCGACGTAATTTCCGTCCGGTTTGATGTTCAGTCCATCAACAGACTCCATTTTTAAAACCGTTTCATGCTCAAACATACAAAAACCCTCTCAACCTACATTTTTCAACTAGTTTATTACATTTACTTTATCATAAAAATGTCAAGCTACGCATTGGTTTTTAGCGAAAATAGGAAACAAAAAGGTAACAAACAAAAAATGGTTCTCCAAACAAGTGGAGAACCTCGATCATTTACGATTTCACAATCAGATTTTGACTAAACAGCGCTCCCATTCCGCCTGTTCATAGGCGGCGCGTAACCGAACGAATAAATCGTCTCCGTGACGATTCATCAGTGGGACCATCGACCAGATCCGCTCTTGCGGTGCGTCCATCGGCAGCAAGCGTGTCGACAGATGGATCCGGCGTCGATTCAAACGATACTGCTCGCGCTTCGCCTCGGCCCGCATCTCGTCAGCGAGACGGTCAAGGATATGCCGCGCGTTCGTCTCAAAGCGATGCCCGCGCTTTCCTGCCTCATGCCCGATTGCTTCAGACAGCGTGCGGTAGGCATACAGACTTTGGTCAAACGACTCGTCATCGAACGAATGGTCCGGGAGCGGATTCGTCAAGTAATCGACGAGCGTGGTCCCTTCTTGAGCGAGTTTTTTCTCGTCGTTCGTCGACATGACAACAGCGCCAAGTCTCGGGATCAACAACGGCATCTTCCAACCGAATACATGAAACAACGGACGAAGTTGGAGCCAATAGGCGATTTCACCCGGACCGGCGACGTATGCGAGCGTCGGGAACAAGTAATCTTGCATGAGCGGCCGGGAGACGACGTTATTCGAGAACCGTTCGGGATGCTCGTCAATTTCGTGTAACAGTTCCGCCTCCGTGAAGCGGTGACCGCGTTTCGTCGTGAAGACATCTCGTTCTTTCGTCAACAATTCACGCGTCCCGTCATGATAAAACACGTGGGCCGCATCGCGGTTCAGTTCTACGGACGGCATGCCGTCCTCGAATGAGTCGCGGAGCACTTCGTGCATGCGGTCGTGTTGCACGATCAACTGTTTGAACGCCTCACGTTCGAGCCGACGTACGTCAGGCTGATGCGGGTCGAACAGGAGAAAATCGTTCCCGACGAAACGTCGCATCATCTTCCCAAAAAATTGTGCGAACGAATGACTCGCTTGGAGTAAGGCGACAAGCTCACGATAAAGCGTCGCCGTATGGACAGTCTCTGTCTCCGACACGAACAGACGTTGCAACATTTGGACGAGTTCGATTTTGAGACGGTCGAATTCGAGTTCTCCGACCGATGCTTTCCCTGCGAGCGGAACGGTCGATAACGCTTCTTTCCGCAGTTGCCGTGACAACGGCTGGGGGGCGTACACATGGTTGATCTCGGCGAAGTCATGATCCTCGGTCGCCATCCAAAAAATCGGGATGACCGGCTTACCGAGCACGGCCTCCGCCTGTTTCGCTCGTTTGAGCACGGTTAACAGCTTATACACCGCAAACAACGGGCCCCCGAAGACGCCGACTTGCTGTCCGGTCACAATCGTGAACGCCTCGCCTTTCGCGAGCGCGTCGAGTTTTGAGTCAAGCACGTCCGAGAGCGGACCGTGAACCGTCTGTTGCGCCCGAAGAATCTCTGCTAACGATTCCAGATGCGGGTATGAGCGTCCTTCAAGCTCGCTCGCTCGAGCTTCGAGCTCGTCCATTCCTTTATAGTCCAGCCACTTCGTATATCCCGCTTCGATTTGGATCATCGGGGAAGATGGACTGTACATGGCGTCTAGCGACTCTATCCTCACGTATAACGACTTCCTTTCAAACGGTCAATGAATCATTTCTTTTGCGACACCGAGCGTGAACAACACGGCGTGTAACGGGACGAGTAGTAAAAATAACAATCGCCAGCCGTGTACGAACATTTTTGTATATAAGACTTCTTCGTGTCGGACTCGCTGCCAAATCGCATTTGCCGGAAAAATAGCGCAGCAGACGGCTAAGAGCAACCAAAAGACGTCGTCCCCGACGAGTGTCTCTAATAGGACCGCACACGCATAAAACCAGAGGAACACTCCGGCATCGCAGACAAGTTTAAACGTATTGACCGATTTCGGCATGATTTTTCTAAGTATCATATACACCATAAACCATATGACAAGCGGAAATGAAACGATATACACTAACACGATGCGCTCGCTCCTATTATCAATTTTTGCATGAGTGGGATGACCGTCAGTTTTCGGCCTCTGTCCTCGGCCCGTTTCAAGAGCGGGGTCAAGATGGCATCGACCTCGGTCATACGTCCGGCCTCGATATCTCGAAGCATCGAAGAGCGGTTTTGAGCTGTCTTCTCGATGATCGTCTCAATATATGTATAAGGCACGAACTGATCGAACAGCGGTGTCAGCTCCTCATAGATCGCTTGCGCGACTTCGCGGCAAGGCGGCTCGGCGACGGCTCCGTTCGGGACGCGACAAAGTGCGGTGATCGGATTGATGATCGCGTTCGCAAACAACTTTTCAACGACGACTTGTTCGATATCCGCTTCCCACACGACTTGGAGCGGCGAGGCGATGAACGTGAGCGGCTGTAGAGCATGCAAGCTCCCGATCCGAACTCGGCCGAGACCGCTATGGTTAATTCGATTTTCGTCTCGCGTCACCCCGTGCTCGATGACGCCTAAGTGGAACCCTCGTTCCCGAGCGTACTCGAGATGAGCAATCCCGTTCGAGCAGATGAACACAGGGACGTCCCCGGTAAGCCGTTCTGTCGCCGCGCGCACTTGGTGCGCTTTCGTCGTCACGAAAAAAACGTCCGCTTCCGTCTCGCTGAGTGTATGTACCGGTTTGAGCGGGACAGCGACGGTCCCCTGCGTCATACCGGCTCGTTCGATTATGACGTCTCTCGTTTCTTCGCCTCGACCGTACAAGGTGACGCTATAGTCTTTCGCGAGTAACGACGCCATCAACATCCCGACAGCCCCGTTCCCGATAATCCCAATTCGTTTGATCGGCTTCATTCGCTATCCCTCCACAAACAGTGTGCACAAAGAATTTTACCACAATCTGTTTCCAGGACCACACAATTAAAAAAAGAAGCGATCTCCAAGGAGACCGCTTCTTTTCGCATTATTTGCTTGTTACTTCTTTACCGTTGTAATGTCCGCAAGATTTGCAAACACGGTGTGAAAGTTTCATGTCGCCACAGTTCGGGCACTCGTTCATACCAGGTACGTTAAGTTTGAAGTGAGTACGACGAAGACGTTTGCGAGTTTTCGACGTTCTACGGAATGGTACTGCCATCGTTGTCCACCTCCTTGAAAAGTTAGCCGTTCTCGTCCTCTTTTTTAGAGAACAAGTCAGCAAGGCCCGCGAGGCGCGGGTCAATTTTTGGTTGGTCGTCCGGCTGTTCGTCAATGAGAGACCAGCCTTCCCCTTCAACCTGAGTTTTGTCTGTTTCGTTCCCGAAAATTTGAATCGGGACTTCTAACATGATGAGCTCTTTTACGATCGGTCGCAGATCAATCGTATTTCCTTCTGGCAAATTGACATCATCGAATTGCTCCGTATAACGCCCATTCTCCAAAAAGAAAGGCTCGAGCGATTCAATATCAAATTCAAAGACGACATCCTCTAACGTACGCGCATCTGGCAACGTCAGGTCCCCTTGAACCTTCAAATTGAATGTAACTTGATTAGATGTGAACGACGCATCCCCGTGCACATGCACCGGGCGAATCGAACGGATATCCGGATGGAGCTGAGTAAGCTCTTCGAGTTCAACCATCTCATCGATGGAAAAACTGTCATCCTGGTTTCGTAGCTTAAGTAGCTGTGCAATAGACCACTTCATCCGAATCACCTCAATTGCAACAATATGAATTATAGATAGGCCAACTTGTTTTGTCAATGTTTTTTCTTTACACTAAAATCAGTTGGCGACGGCGCTTTGCCAAAGCGTACTTACCTATCTTACACCAATCCAATCGACAATGCAAAGGAGTAAATTTATGAAAAAGACGGCCATCATCGCGGAGTACAATCCGTTCCATAACGGACATCTCTATCAGGCAAAAACAGCTCGAATCGAAACGGGTGCCGACGCCATGATCGCCATCATGAGTGCCCAGTTCACACAGCGCGGTGAACCGGCTGCTTTTGACAAGTGGAGCCGGGCAGCGGCAGCAGTCAAAACAGGGGCGATCGACCTTGTGATCGAACTGCCGACTTGTTACGGCGTCCAACGCGCCGACCGGTTCGCGAGTGCGGCTGTCGCCATCGCGGAACAAATCGGATGCCAAACGCTGTCGTTCGGCAGTGAGAGCGGCGACGCCGATGCGATCCTGCGCGCGGCACACGCTGGCATCGAAGCGTCACCCGCCTATCACGACGCGCTCCAACACGCCTTAAAAGCAGGCAAGTCATCCGCCAAAGCATCGAGCGAGGCGTTTGCGGCCCTTTATCCAACTTTTGATTTGACGCTCCCAAACAACATTCTCGCCTATCATTACGCGAAAGCCGCTCGCACCATCTCACTCCATACCGTAAAGCGTCTTGGGGCCGGTTATCACGATACAGGCGTCTCGGACGTCATGTCGGCAACGGGCGTCCGGGCCCACTATCTCGAGACCGGGAGTGTCCGGGCTGTCCCAGAAGCGACACGGGCGTTATTCCAGCAGACGTCGATGGCCCACTGGTCGCTCTATTGGCCTGTCTTGCAATTCAAGTTACGGACGATCCCGAAGTCAGAGCTCGAACAACTCGTCGGCATTGACGCTTCGTTGTCCCCTCGCTTGATCGAAGCCGGTCTCGCACCGACGTTCGAACAAGCTATGGGCGGTCTGTTGACGCGACGCTATACACGTACCGCCATCCAGCGCGCTCTCGTCTCGGTCCTCATCCATTGGAAACGTGACGAACTTCCGGAACGATTTGACGAAGTCCCATACGTCCGTCCGCTCGCATTCAATGCGATTGGCCGTAGCGTCTTGAAAGACATAAAAAAAACGGTCCCGCTCGTCAGCAAGTACCAGTCTGATTTAGCGTTCGAAGCTCGTGTGACCGAGGCGTACCGGTTACCTCTCGGCAACCGGTCACTGCTCGAGCATATGCAAACCCCTCAATTCATCGACTCCAAATAATCGATGGCGTCCTCGACCGTTTCGACCGGAACGACTGCAATATCGCTCTCGATCCGGTCGAGTGATTCCAGCGCTTCATCATAATTCGAACCGGCCGGCACGAAGAACACCGAGGCACCGGCTCGGTCAGCCGCGACGATTTTTTGCCACGCTCCACCGATCGGACCGACGTTTCCTTCTTCATCGACCGTACCAGTACCGGCAATCGTCTCACCGCCCGCCAAGTCACCCGGCGTCAACTGATCATAAATCTCTAGCGTGAACATGAGCCCGGCCGATGGCCCCCCAACGTTCGTCAGTTCAAACGTGACGTCCGGTTCTGTGCGCACATCTTGCACCGGCAGCGGCTCATAAATCCCGAGACCGACACGGCTCCCGCTCCGGTCGAGCGGTTGAACGAGTGTCTTCACGACACGTTCCCGTCCATCCCGTTCGAGCGTGATCGTCACTTCATCGCCCGTCTCGAACGCCGAGACGCGATCGATGAAATCAAGACGTGACGCGAACGATTGGCCGTCAAGCGCTGTAATGACGTCACCTGGTTTAAGGACGTTCGCCGCGAGCGACCCGGTGATTGGAGCCGAGACGTACATGCCGTCAAACGTGACGGTCACGTCCTCTTCGGCTAGACCGTACGCGTATTGGATGGCTGCTTGCTGCGACGATGACATGAGCAGCTGCTGTCTTCGCTCGTAATCGTCTTCCCCTTCGCCGTCATACAAATAGCGACTAGACGGACTCGCTTCCGTGAACGGCGTGAACCAGCTCCCGACGAGCCAAAGCGGTGTCGCCCGTCGTTGCGAGATCGTGACCATCATCAGTTCACCCGCATCTTTCGTCCCGTCTTCAACCGTCATAAAGTTTTCGATGGTCGTCGCTTCGCCCGGATACGTGATGTAATAAGGTAACGGGGCAAATAGAAAGATGAGCACGGCGACGAGGATACCGAAGCCGATCTTCAGCGGCTTCATTGCTGTTGACTCACTTCATATTTTTTCCGAAGCGCCTGTTCGACTTGTTCGGGAACGAGTTCAGCGACCGAGGCGCCGTATTTGGCGACTTCTTTCACGATCGACGAACTAAGGAACGAGTATTTGCTATTCGTCATCATAAACAGCGTCTCGACGTCCTCGTTTAACTTCTTGTTGATCGAAGCGATCTGAAGTTCGTATTCGAAGTCAGAGACGGCCCGAAGACCGCGGACGATCGTCGCTGCTTCTCGTTTAGCGGCATACTCGACGAGCAGCCCGCCAAACGCGTCCGCTGACACGTTCGGTAAATGCGATGTCACTTCCCGAATGAGCGTGAGCCGCTCTTCGACGTTGAATAACGGTGCCTTGCTCGAGTTTTCGAGCACCGCGACGATCACTTCATCAAAGATGGCTGCCGCCCGCTCAATAATATCTAAATGTCCGTTCGTAATCGGGTCAAAGCTCCCCGGGCAAATCGCGATCCGTTTCATATGTTCACTCCTCGGTCGTTGCGTACTCGTAAAGGCTGATCGTAATAACAGACGAGTAGCGTTGAACCTTAATTTTTTCGAGCAGACCGACCCGATCCGGCAACGTCGTCTCGCTGCCATGTTCGCAGACGACGACGCCGTTGTCTGTCAACAGTCGGTTCGATTCAATGAGTTGTAAAAACGATTCATGTTCTTCCTCATGGTACGGCGGGTCCATGAAGATGAGTTTAAACGACCGCCCCGCCTCGGCGAGTTGGTCGAGGACGGCCCGCGCGTCTTGCCTTTGAACCGTCGCCTGTGCCTCGTAACGCGTTGCCCGTAGATTGTCCTGTATCGTTTGAATCGCCTTCCCATGACGATCGACGAAGACGGCACGGTCGCACCCCCGTGATAACGCCTCGATCCCGAGACCGCCACTCCCCGCGTAAAGGTCGAGGGCATCCCCCCCGGCGAAGTAAGGGCCGATGATATTAAACAATGATTCTTTTACTTTATCTGCCGTCGGTCGTGTCGTCGACCCTGGGACCGCCTTTAGGCGCGTCCCTTTTCGTTCTCCTGAAATGACTCGCATCGTTGATCCTCCATTAGAAAAGATGAAGGCGTCACCACCTTCATCTCGCCCGTTTATTTCTGCTTTGGCTCGTACGTCTCGGCAATGAAAGGCCGTTCGCTCCGAACGACCGCGTCGACGAATGGCAAGGCACTGATTTTCTCGATGATCGTCTCATGGTCTTCTAAGTCCGTATATAAAAAGGCGTACTTCTCACGCTTCGAGACGTAATATAAGTTTGCGTAGCGACGCAGTGCTTTCACTTGTTTGAGCGACTGCACGTAAACGACGAGTCCGATTCGACCTTTTAACTCGAATGATTCAGCCAGCACATCCACAACTTCCGCCTCCTCCGCCACAGCTTCCGCCACCGGAACAGCCACCCTCATCGAAGAACGGGTTGCCGGTAGGGACTTTGATTTTTGGAGATACCGAGAACGCCAACAGCGCACTCACTTCTCCGAGTAACTTATCCAAGTTACGTTCCGCCTTTTTGAAGGCGGCCACTTCCGGTTGCACGTCGAGACGACGCTTCACGAGATGCATCTCTTTTTTGATACGATCGTGATCCGGGTGATGTTTCCCGAACCGTTGCACGTACTCATAATCTTCTTTCATTCGTAAAAATTCCCGTTCGACTTCCTGGGCTTCTTTCGAGCGAGCGCGAGCTTGTTTTGTCGCGATATATGTTTGGAACGATTCGCTCGTCTCGATCAAGGCAGTCAATGCTTCTGTTTGATCGAGCAAATCAATCGTCTGTTCAGTAATAATCATGGCTTTCACCCTTTCTGACATGATTTTACCACAATTGATTCCCTCTGTGAGCAATCGGACTTATAATTGAACGTGACGTAAATGCAGAAAGGAAGTGAACCACCGCTTCGTGCGGTGTACAATGAAAAAAGTCTCGTTTAACATGATTCGCTCGGCCGGTATGAAAACCGACTATGCGAAACCAGAATATTATTATGATCAGCTCGATAAAGTCCGGGCGGCCGATCTCGTCCTCTTCCCGGAGTACTGGATGGTCAACTCGATCATTTACGGGTTGAACAAACCGATCTTCCCGTCTCCGGCGACGTACCACCTCGGGCACGATAAAATCGAGATGACACGCGCTTTCACAGCGACGTTCCCGCATCGCATCCCGAAGACGTTAATTTACGGGAAGAACCCGTACACGATCGAACGCGTCATTGAAGAGTTCGAATACCCGTTCGTCGCCAAGACCGCCAAGTCCTCGATGGGTCAAGGCGTCTGGCTCATTAAAAATGAACAAGAATGGCTCGAATACGTCGACAAACACGAGACGTTTTACGTCCAACAGTTCATCCCGAACGACCGCGACCTGCGCATCATCGTCATCGGCGAAGAAGTCGTCGGTTCTTATTGGCGCGTCAGTGAGGCCTTTTTAAACAACGTCGCCCAAGGTGCCCACTTCTCGTATGACGATATCCCAGGTCACGTCGTGGAAGAAGTGCTCTCGATCGCAAAGACACTTCACATCAATCACGCCGCGTTCGACGTCATCGTCTCAGGGGATAATTTTTACATTTTGGAATTCAACGTCTTCTTCGGTTCAGAAGGATTGATGCCGCTCGGCGTGAGACTTCCCGACAAGATTGCGGCGTATCTCGAAACGATGTCTTGACCGTTCATCTTTTTTTCACAATTTGAACACACGTTATTCCAAGAACGTTTTCGAATATGATATGATGACATATGAGGTTTATTAGGGAAAAGGGGGATTATGATGAAATTTGAGCAGTTCCACATCGAGGGAAAAGAGATCCGCTTCGGTTTGCTCGAGACGATCATGGATCATCATCATTTCATCCGTGAAGGCGCTTGGGACTATGAGCGTGCGACGTATGATATGAAGTACGAGAAGCAATCGACGGGCGAGACGTTTTACCTGCGCTTGCCGGTTTATGCGATTGAAGGCCAAATCGAGGACCGTCATGCGGTCGTTAAAATGGTGACACCGATTCTCGGGAAACATTACTACCCGCACGGCGTCGAGTACGACGAAGAGTTCCCAGAAGAAATCGTTCGCGACTGTGAGCGCCGATTGGCGGCACTCGCCGAGACGTTAGAAGTCTAACCCCTTTCATAACTGAAAGGGTTTTCTTATGGCCACTCAACAAAAATGGAGAACCCGCTGTGGGTTCTCCATTTTTACATACACTTAACGACTTGCAATGACGTTTAGCGTCACGTCGACTTGTCCGAGCAATAGATCGAACTGGTCGCGGACGTAGAGGTACAATCGCTCTGCCTCGCTGAGCGAGACGGGTGCGCTCAGTAGATAATCGTACCGCTCTTTCGAGAGCGACACGATTTTCACTTCACGCAATCCGAATTCGATCGCGCTGCACGCAATCAAATCCTCGATCGCCCGCTCTGCAATCGTCACATCTCCGTATGAATAATCGTTTCCGATGACAGCCATCGTATCGTTCATCTTCTTCACTCCTTTTCTGCAACGAGCACCAACACGTCCTCCATAATGGTTTCGATGTCGACTGGTTTTTCTCCTGTCGTCGCCATTTGCGCGACTGCACGAACATCGTGGTGACGGTCGATGATATACATCGTCGTCGCGTGGGTGACAAGTCCACTATTCGCTTTCGAATAATAGAACTGAAGCTGACGAGTGATCCGGTCGATGTCGGCTTTGTCACCGGTCAACATCTTCCATCCAGTTGGCTCAGCTTGGAACGCCGCTCCGTAGTTCTCAAGTACCGGGATCGTATCGACTTCCGGGTCGACCGTGATGGCGACGAGTTCGACGTCAGTACCGTACAAGTCGTTCGCCTTCAAGTCTTGCTCGAGTTTCATGAAGTCGCGTAGCGTGAGCGGACAAATGTCGGGACAGTTCGTATAAAAGAACGTGACGATTTTGACTTTGCCGTTATCTGAGTTATACGGTTGGCCATCGAGCGCGTTCGTCAACGTGAACGGGGTCGGCTCTTGGATGACCGGCAAATCATCTTCTTTGAAGAAGAGGAAATACGAAGCCGCTCCGATAGCGATCAAAATGACGACCGTCAACCCGACCGTCAAGTAACTATTCCGTTTCATGCTCATCCCCCTCTCTTCGGTCATCCTCCGATGATGGCCCGGAAGACGTTCGTCGTCTCACCCGGTTCAAACGCCACATAGAGAAGAACATAGACCATCACACCTGTAATGGCTGTGAAAAACCAGACGACTGATGCTTTCGGTCCGATTTTACGATGTTTCTCGATCTTGTTTTTATAGCCAAGATAGAGTGTGATCAATCCGAGGATACCACCTGTCGTCGCCAGGATGATGTGGAAAATCATGAAAGCGAGATAGTACGGCTTCACTGAGTCCGGACCTCCGAATGCGGTATTCCCAACAAAGATCGTCCGCGAGACGTAAAGGATAAAGAACGTCGTCGCCGCGACGGCAGCTGCTGTCATGACTTTCTTATGCTTTTCAATATTGCGGCGGTCGCGCGCGATAATCGTCCAGCCGATCGCGACCAAAATCGCACTGATTACAATGAATGTCACACTAATTAAGGCAAGATAGTTCATCGATGTTTCCCCTTTGACTTAGTTCATTTTTTCTCTTTCGGTTCGTTCGGTGTGAATGACATGCCTTCGTCAAGCGCGAGCGATTTCGTTCGGCGTACCCAACCGAAGAACGTCCAGCCGAAGAAGAAACCGTACACGACTTCCTGCCCAAGCTTCATCAATACCCCGCCGAAGCGCTGGTCTTCGAGAGCGCTGTTCGTCGCACCCATCAAGGCGTTTAAGTCAAGACCGGACACGTCACCGTTCGGCATACAGTATCCGAGCACCGTCGCGAACGTCTCAACGTCCGTATAGGCGTCATAGAGAATTCCTTGACTGAAGATGATGAACGCACAAGCAGGCGTCAATAGCACGCCGTTTGCGATGATGTACACCATCCGTTTCAAATCGGACATCCCCTCTTCTTCATCCGAGAGGAACGGGGCGATGACCGGATACCACATCGTCAAACTGAAGACGACGAGAGCCCCGTGAAAGATGCGATGCACCCCGTAGTTCGTTAACACGTAATCAAAGATGAATGGCATGTGGTAAAACGTAAATAACGCGTTGAACAACACGAGCGCGATCAGCGGTTTTGTCATAAACTTGAGCGCCGCCCCGATCACTTTATAACTAAATAATTTTTCAAATACCCAATACGGCAATCCGTAAATGACGAGCGCCGGAGCTAACACGTAGACGAGCACCATCTGCAACATATGCACCGAGAAGATGATGTGCGCGAGCACGTCGACTGGACTACCAAATCCGATGTAATAGAGCACGATCGCAAACAACATGCTGAACTTTTGTAGCAACGTGGTCGACTCGTACCCTCGTTTCGCCATTCTCTCTGTGACGAACGCATAGAGGACGTACAACCCTACCATCAACAATCCGAACAACGGACTCCAAAGCGTTGTCCATTCGAACTGTTTGAGTAGCTCTGATGTATTCCAGAGCATCCCTTCACCCCTTTTCTTTCTCTCCCAAACCGATGAAACCGTTCACTTCAAGATTACTATTCCTTTATTTTTGAAGTAAAGCAAAAAGGACTGAATCATCTATGTTTCCACAGATGTTCAATCCTTTGTCACATTTTTACCAAATGAGCAAACGGAGTGCCGCGACAGTGATGATGGCGACGAAAATACCAAGCCACATCATTCCGACAATCCACGTGTTGCCACGGTTGTTCATATGCATGAAGATATACAGCTGCAAGAACACTTGGATGATGGCGAGGATAATCAAGAAGCCACCCGCCGCCCATACCGGCATGAGCTCCGCGTAGACCGCGCCGAACGCGACAAACGTGAGCAAAATCATCATCGCGAAACTGATCAACTGAAGTTGATACTCGCGTCTCGACTCTGCCTTCACTTCAAGCTCTAACTGTTTGTGTGTTTCGTTCATTGGATTTTTTTCCATGTCAGCTCACCATCCCTAAGAGATAGACGATCGAGAAAATGAAGACCCAAACAACGTCGATGAAGTGCCAATATAAACTCGACACGTAGAACTTCGGTGCGTTGTAGACATCGATCGGACGGTTCCAGTTGCGGATCAACAGCGTCGTGATCCAAAGGAGACCGAACGTGACGTGAGCGCCGTGGAATCCGACGAGCGTATAGAACGCAGAACCGAACGCACTCGACGTGAACGTGTGACCGATATGGTAGTAGTGGATGAACTCGTAAATCTCGGCTCCTAAGAACCCTGCTCCGAGAAGAAGCGTCACGATCAACCAAAACTTCATGCGACCTGGATTGTTCGCTTTCATGTTCATCATCGCGAGCACGCTCGTGAGCGAGCTCGTGAGGAGGAGCATCGTCATCATGAAGACGAGCCCCATCTCAAAGATGTTGTACGAGCGAAGTTCCTCTGGCGCACCAGAATTTAGAAGCCCGACGTACGTTCCAAACAACGAGGCGAAGAGAACCGTCTCTCCTCCAAGGAAGAACCAGAAGGCCACATATTTATTTTTCCCTTCCAGCGTGGCTTTCTCTGGATTGGCCGGAATACCGGTCACTGGGTGTTTTTCGACTGCATGTGCCATTTATTGTTCTCCTTTCTCACGAATCGCTTTCAAATCCGCTTCGATTTGTGATTTTGGAATGTAGAATCCGTGGTCGTCGATCCATGAACGGAGGAACATCGACACGAACGTGATGAGTAAACCGATGACGATAAGTGACCAACCGACAACCGGGTTGTCCATTTGGAAAATCGCGCCAAGTCCAGCGATGAATAACCCGAGTGACATGAAGAACGGGATCAATGAGTTATTCGGCATGTGGATGTCTGACACTGGTTCAGCGACAGAAACCCGTTTGTTACCCGCCATCTTCTCGAGCCAGAACGTGTCCAACCCTTTGACGAGCGGTGTTTGTGCGAAGTTGTACTCTGGAGTCGGCACAGGAAGTGTCCACTCGAGCGTACGTCCGTCTTCCCAATGGTCCGGTTTGACGACGTCTTTCGACAAGAACGCCTTGACGACGGCGATGAGCAAGATGATCGTCGACACACCCATGAAGAAGGCACCGATCGTCGACAGCAAGTTCATCGTCTCAAACCCTTGATTCGGCAAGTATGTGAAGACGCGGCGTGGCATCCCGAACAATCCGAGGAAATGTTGCGGGAAGAACGTCAAGTGGAACCCGATGAAGAACAACCAGAACTGCCAGTAGCCAAGCTTCTCAGAGAGCGCTTTGCCGAACATGAGCGGGAACCAGTAGAACAGTCCTGCGAAAAGACCGAAGACGACCCCACCGACGATAACGTAGTGGAAGTGGGCGACAACGAAGTAACTATCGTGGTACTGATAGTCAGCCGGTGCGACCGAGAGCATAACCCCTGTCATCCCTCCGACGAGGAACGATGGGATGAACGCCACCGAGTAAAGCATCGCAACGTTGAACTTGATCTGCCCACCCCAAAGTGTGAACAGCCAGTTGAAGATTTTGACCCCTGTCGGAACGGCGATGGCCATCGTCGCGACGGCGAAGATCGAGTTCGCGACCGGTCCGAGACCGACGGTGAACATGTGGTGAACCCAAACCATGAAGCCAAGGAACCCGATGAGCATCGTAGCGAATACCATCGTCGTGTAACCGAACAAGCGTTTACGGGCAAACGTCGGAATGATTTCCGAGAAAATACCGAACGCCGGTAAGATCAAGATGTAAACTTCCGGGTGACCGAAGATCCAGAAGAGGTGTTCCCAAATGACGACGTTACCGCCCATTGCCGGATTGAAGTAAACGGCACCGAACAGACGCTCGAACATCAACATGAACAAGCCGACTGTAAGCGGTGGGAATGCGAAGACGATCAACGCCGAAGCGACGAACGTCGTCCACGTGAAGAGCGGCATCCGCATGAGTTTCATGCCTGGTGCCCGCATGTTCAAAATCGTGACGAGGAAGTTAATCCCGGCCATGAGTGAACCGAACCCTGAGATTTGAAGACCGAGGGCGTAGAAGTCGACCCCTGTCGCTTCCGGTTGCGTCGAGAGCGGCGCGTAAGCCGTCCAACCCGCGTTCGGTGCAGCGCCGAAGAACCAGCTAAGGTTCAACATGAGGCCACCGAAGAAGAACAACCAAAAACCGAGCGAGTTAATGAACGGGAACGCGACGTCGCGCGCCCCGATTTGAAGCGGCACGACGGCGTTCATAAAACCGAATAGCATCGGCATCGCCGCAAGGAAGATCATCGTCGTCCCGTGCATCGTGATCAACTGGTTGAACACTTCGCCACTGACGAAATCGTTCATCGGACGGACGAGTTGCCAACGAATAAGTAACGCTTCAATTCCACCGAGAAGGAGGAAGAAGATTCCTGAGAACAAATACAAAATACCGATTTTTTTGTGGTCAACCGTCGTAACCCAATCCATGATGCCATTGTATTTACGCGGTTGCTGCATAGCAGTGGTCTGTGCCACGTGAAATCCCCCTTTTCCCGTTAGTCAATCTTCTGATCGTACAAGAAGTCAACGAGTGCATCTAACTCTTCATCACTGATTTGGCCTTCGCTGAAGCCAGGCATGAGCGCGCCTTGTTTTAATTCTTGTGGATCACGAATCCATTCTTTCAACTTTTCTTCGTTGTTTTCGAGGTAACCCGCCAACCACTCGCGGTCACCGAAGTTCGTCAAGCTCGGCGCGACTTTACCGCCACCGTGGCAGCTCAAGCAACTTTCGACGTACACTTGCTCACCTGTCGTCAAGTTTTGATTGTCGGCGACAAGTTTTTCTGTGTTTTCGTCTTGCTTCGCTTTCATGTCTTCGAGCCACTGATCGTAATCAGCTTGCTCGAGGGCGATGACTTTGAAGTCCATGAGCGCGTGCGATGGTCCACAAAGCTCGGCACACTTACCGTAGAACGTACCAGCTTCGTTTGCATGCAACCACATCTCGTTATCTAACCCTGGGTTCGTATCCGTCTTACCAGACAAAGCCGGTACCCAGAACGAGTGAATGACGTCTTTTGATGTCAAGTTGATACCGACCCGTTTACCGACCGGGATGACAAGTTCTTGTCCTGTGACAACACCAGCGTTCGGATATTCGAACTCCCACCAGTACAGGTTGGCTGTAACGTTAATTTCTTCTTCTTTTTTCGCTTCTTTCGCTTTCGCGAGTTCGACAGTCGTTGTGATTGTCGGAACAGCGAGAATGATGAGCAAGATGATTGGAACGACTGTCCAAATCATTTCGAGCGTGCTGCTACCTTCCACTTGCTTCGGAATCGATTCATCTTTCCGACGGAATTTCATGAGCACGTACACGTAAATGACCGTTACGATGACAAGTACAAAGAGCATGATTGCCAAACTGATGAGAATGATCCGGAGCTGAATTTCAGCGCCTTCTCCCATCGGCTTCAATGCAGACAATCCCTCTACGCCGCACCCTGACAACAGCAGCGCGAACATCATCATCGGGACGATGCCAAACAGAAGCTTCTTAAATGATTTCACAACAATCCCCACTTTCTCCCAAAATGATGTGCAATGGTTTCTATATAGTGAGTGCGATTACCAAAGTGCCGTCAATACCAGCGCGACAATCCACACGACTAAATAAATTAATGAATAAAAGAACATTTTGTTAGCCCACTTGATCTCATCTTCGGCTTTAAACCCTTTCAAACCGAGATATAACCAGTAGCCCCCAAGACCGGCCGCAATGATCACGTAGACCGTACCGTAATGCATAAACAAGAGCGATGCTGGAATGAGCGTCGCAATCCACCAAATGATTTGCCGCTTGGTGATCGCGAAGCCGTTTACAACGGGCAGCATCGGAATGCCTGCCGCCCGGTATTCCTCGACGCGTCGCATCGCGAGCGCGAGGAAGTGTGGCGGTTGCCACAAGAACATGACGAGGAACATGAGCCAGGCGTCGATATGAAGCGCCGGGTCAATCGCGGCCCATCCGATCAGCGGTGGAACCGCTCCGGAGATACTGCCGACGACCGTGTTCAACGTATGTGTCCGTTTTAGCCACATCGTATAAATAACGACATAAAAAAATGCCCCGATTAAACCGAAGACTGCTGCTACGTACGACACGATCAATAAAAGTAATGTCCCGACCGCAAGTTGCGTAAGTCCGAGAAGTAAAATGCGCTCCCCTGAAATTTTACCGGTGACACTCGGTCGATTGTCTGTACGTCCCATCAAGTAGTCGATATCACGGTCCACGAAGTTGTTTAGGTAACAACTCCCGGAAATGACGAGTGCGCTTCCTAACATCGTTAATAAGAGCTGTGGCCAAACTTCAAACAAATAAAGCACTGGCGTGTCACTCTGGTATGTTGTTGCCACAAAGAAACCGGCGAACACTAACAAAAGGTTAGCGCGTACGATTCCCATTTTTGCCAAAGCAACATAGTCACGGAACGAGGCGGCGGATTCTGTATAGTCTACTTCTGCCACTGTTCCCGGGTTGACTTTTGTCATGCTGACCCCCCCACATAATCACGAAATACTCGTATTCTTTTCACAGAAAAAACACAATATGAACAAAGTACACCTAACTCATTACAAAGATACCATATTTCCAAAAAGAATACGTCGTTTATGCTTGTAAAATAGCGAGTTTTTTATGGCGGACGTGTGATAATTGTCACAGTAAAATTCCTGTACCAATACTAGGATAACGATTTTGATAGCGATTGCAAGCTTTTCCATTTCGTTTTTCCGGACTAAAGCCGTATAATAAGTATGGCGAAAAAAATAAAAACATACAAGGCACAATTCTAGTGATTTTTCTCAAAAAGCAGGTGGAAACGAATGCATAAAAAACTCGCACTATTCTCAAGCCTTGTCACCCTCGGTATGATGCTCGTCTTGATCATGGGCGGTACTGTTACGAAAACCGACTCAGGTGACGGCTGCGGGGCAGACTGGCCGCTCTGTCACGGGAAACTGATCCCGACGAACCCGAGCGTCGAGACGATGATCGAATACAGTCACCGTGTCGTTTCAGGGATTGAGGGACTCCTCATCATCGCCTTGACGATTTGGACGTTCACGGTCGTCAAAAATCGATTCGATGTCAAAGTGTTCGCGTTCCTCGCGTTTATTTTCATGTTGATCCAATCGATCATCGGCGCCGGAGCCGTCATCTGGCAACAGTCGGACGCGATTCTTGCGCTCCATTTCGGGATCTCGCTCGTCTCGTTCGCCTCGCTGCTCATCTTGACGATTCTTTTATTCGAAGGTGAACGGGTACACAAAGCCGTGTCCGAAAAATTAAAGATTCACTTGTACGGGTTGACGATTTACACGATGGTCGTCGTCTACACAGGAGCTTACGTCAGACACCTCGGTGCGACATACGCTTGTGTCGGTTGGCCGATCTGTGAGCAAAACGTGTGGACGTTCGAATCATACGTTCAAATGGGCCATCGCATCATGGCGGCACTTCTCGTCTTCTACACGCTCTACGTCCTCTATTTGGCCCGACGCGAAACGAACCGTCTCGTCGAACGGGGCATGTGGGCCTCACTATTCTTCATCATGCTTCAAGTCGGCACGGGTGCATGGATCGTCCTTGGCGGCCACGCCACATACGTACCGCTCTTGCACGCTTTCTTGATCACGTGCTACTTCGGAATCATCTCGTACTTGGCGTACCATGCGTATCGAAGCACCAATCGAGCGGTAGACGCAGCTCGAAAAGAAACGGTCTGACGAATCAAACCAAATCACGAATCACAAAAAGGAGCGGGCGACCGCTCCTTTTTGTATGCCTATCTGTCACTGCGCGTCCTTGAACCGCTCGAGCGCCCGTGCACGCGCCGCCTTATGATCGACGATCGGTTCGATATAACCGTCCCGATCTGACGGGTCAGGAAAGTGGATCGCTTTCCTGTCAACGTCAGCCAACTCGGTTACATATTTGCGGATAAACGTCCCGTCCGCGTCGAACTTCTCCGACTGGATCGTCGGATTAAAGATCCGGAAATACGGCACGGCGTCCGTTCCGACCGAAGCTGCCCATTGCCATCCGCCGATGTTCGAGGCCGCCTCGTAGTCGATCAACTTCCGTTCGAAGTAGCGCTCGCCTTTGCGCCAGTCGATCAACAGATGTTTCGTCAAAAACGAAGCGACGATCATCCGGAGCCGGTTGTGCATCCAGCCGGTCTCGTTCAATTGACGCATCGCCGCGTCGACGATCGGATACCCGGTCTCGCCACGGCACCATTTCTCAAACTGGTCGTCATTGTCTTCCCAGTCAAGGTGTTTATATTTGTCGTTGAACGGCCGGTCTTTCAGTCCCGGGAACTGGACCATGATCATATAGTAGAACTCGCGCCACAATAGCTCATCGTAATACGTGTCACGTCCTGTTGACTGCCGCGCCTCGAGGACGGCTGCTGCGACCGTACGAATCGACAACACACCGGTCCGTAAATACGGTGACAGCCGGCTCGTCCCGGCGATCGCCGGGATGTCACGGTCTTCGGCGTAACTCGTCACCCGGTGTTCCACAAAATCGCGTAACCGTTTCATGGCCGCTTCCTCTCCGAGCGCTTTCCACGAACGTTCACACCGGTCAAACTGCTGTTTCAATTCATCAGGTAGTTCATGTTTCTTCGTCGCGAGTTGTTTCAATCGAGCGACGTCGACGTCGTACGGTTGCGGCGGCGTCTCGGCGTACACCGCTTTTTTGAATGGCGTGTACACTTTATACGGAGTACCGTCTTTTTTCGTGAACGCGTTCGGGGCGAATAAATGACGGTCGAGCAAACGGATGACTAACACGTCTCCCCCCAGCGCTTCGATGACCGCATCGTCACGTTGTTTGAACGGCTCGACATACTCAGCGTTAAAATAAAGCGCGTCGAGTCGTCCGAGCTGCTCGACAAACGCTTCCGTTGAGTCGGCAACAATGGTGCGCAGCCCTATCTCTTGATCGGTGAGCTCCTGCATGAACTGCTTCATCGTCGCGAAAAAATAATCGTGTCTCGTCTCGAACGGCTCGCAGTATTTCGGATTGAGCCAAAAGACGAACTCGATGTCATCGTCATCGGCGGCGTCTTTCAAGACCCGGTGTAACATATGGTTGTCACTTAATCGAAAATCTGACCGGAACCAACATACTCGTCTCATCTTCCCCACTCCCTATCTAAAAAAGAAGCATAGCGTGGCTATGCTTCTTTTGATTATACAAATTCAATCAGTAAGTCGTCACTTTGGATTGTGTCGCCTTCTTTAATATGGATCGCTTTAATCTCACCGTCTTGCGCGGCTTGGATCGTCGTCTCCATCTTCATCGCCTCAGTGACGAGAAGTTGTTCCCCACGATGGACCCGGCTTCCTGGTTCGACGAGTACTTTCAAGACCGAACCTGGCATCGAGGCACCGACTTGTTTCGAATTCGAGCGTTCCACTTTCGGTCGGCTCGTCGTCGCCGACTTCACGTTGACGTCTTTAATCTCGATTTCACGCGGTACGCCGTTCATCTCATACGAGACGAGGCGGATCCCGTCTTCGTTCGCAGCGCTCACTTGAACGAGCTTGATGATGAGCGTCTTCCCTGTCTCGATTTCGACTTGGATCGTCTCGCCGACGTTCAATCCATAGAAGAACGTCAACGTGTCAAGCACCGAGACGTCACCGTACGTGTTCGTATGGGTCACGTAGTCCTCGAACACTTTCGGATAAAGCGCGTTCGCGAGCAGTTCAAAGTCCGTCACCGGACGTTCGAGCTTCTCAAACAACTTCGTTTGAGCCGCTTCAAAGTCGTACGGCTTGATCAGTTTACCTGGACGGACCTCGAGCGGCGTCTCACCTTTGAGAATCGCTTGTTGGACGTCTTTCGGGAACCCTCCTGGAGGCGACCCGAGCTCACCGCGCATCATCTCGACGACCGAGTCTGGGAAATCAAGTTGATTTCCTCGTTCGATAACGTCCTGTTCGCTCAAGTTATGTTGAACCATGAAGAGTGCCATGTCCCCTACGACTTTAGACGACGGGGTCACTTTGACGATATCGCCGAACAACATGTTGACGCGGGCGTACATCGACTTCACTTCACTCCAGCGGTCACCAAGACCGACCGCTTTCGCTTGTTGCTGCAAGTTCGAATACTGTCCGCCCGGCATCTCATGCTCATACACCGATGGATTCGATGCACGCATGTCACTTTCGAACGGTTCATAGTTATGACGCACGTCTTGCCAGTAGTCACTGATGACTTCGTAGTGCTTCGCATCGATCTTCGGCTGGCGTTCGTGATGGTCGAGTGCGTAAATCAAACTTCCACCTGAAGGCTGCGACGTCATACCCGACATCGAGCTCGCTGCGACGTCGACGATATCGACGCCCGCATCAGTCGCCCGTGCGTAAGTGAAGATCCCATTCCCCGAAGCGTCGTGCGTGTGCAAATGAATCGGCAAGTCGACGGCGTCTTTCAGTGCCGACACGAGCGCATACGCCGATTCAGGTTTTAAGAGGCCAGCCATATCTTTGATTGCAAGAATATGAGCTCCGCTCGCTTCGAGCTGCTTGGCGAGATCGACGTAGTACGGCAAGTGATACTTCGGACGGTTTCCGTCATACAAGTCACCGGTGTAACAGATTGCCGCTTCTGCGACTTTCCCTGTCGGCAGCGTCGCGTCGATCGCGAGTTTAATCGATTCGATGTTGTTCAAGCTGTCGAAGATACGGAAGATGTCGACACCGGCATAAGCCGCCTCGTGGACGAACTTCTCGATGACGTTGTCGGCATAGTTTTTATACCCGACGGCGTTGGCACCGCGAAGGAGCATTTGAATCAAGACGTTCGGCATTTTCTCACGAAGGCGCATGAGACGTACCCACGGGTCTTCCGAGAGGAAACGGTAGGCGACGTCAAACGTTGCCCCGCCCCACGCCTCGACCGAGAACAGTTCTGGCATGAGTTTACTCGTCGGCTCGGCGATATTCAAGATGTCTTGCGTCCGCATCCGTGTCGCGAGGAGCGACTGGTGGGCGTCTCGCATCGTCGTATCCGTCAAGAGTAGCTCTGGTTGACGTTTGATCCAGTCAGCCAAACCGTCTGGACCGAGTTCTGTCAGGATTTGTTTCGTCCCCGGCTTCGCTTCGGCCGGAAGGTTTTGCGGAATCCGGACCGAGCGGCTGATCGGCTTATCTTTCAAGCCGACACCCGGGAATCCGTTGACGGTGACGTCCCCGATATAGTTGAGGAGTTTCGTCCCCCGGTCTTTCCGTTTCGGGAAGACGAACAGTTCGGGTGTATCATCGATGAACGACGTACTATAGTCCCCGCTAATAAAGTTTTGGTGCTTCATGACGTTGATCAAAAACGGAATGTTCGTCTTGATGCCGCGAATCCGGAACTCGTTCAAGTTACGGACCATCTTCGCTGCCGCTTGTTCGAACGTCATCCCATGCGTCGACAGCTTGACGAGGAGCGAGTCGTAGTACGGCGAGATTTCAGACCCGACGTAGGCGTTCCCGCCGTCGAGACGAACCCCAAAACCGCCTGGCGAACGATAGGCCATGATTTTCCCTGTGTCCGGCATGAAGTTGTTAGCCGGGTCTTCCGACGTGACACGGGATTGGATCGCATAGCCGAGCAGTTTGATATCTTCTTGCTTCGGCATGTGAATCACGTCACCGTGAAGCGACTCGCCTTGGGCGATCATGAGCTGTGTTTGGACGATATCGAACCCGGTAACCATCTCAGTGATCGTATGTTCGACTTGGATCCGTGGGTTGACCTCGATGAAGTAGAACGACTCATCCTCAGTGACGAGGAACTCGACCGTCCCTGCGTTCACATAGCCGACGTGACGCATCACTTGAACCGCCGCGTCACAGATTGCTTGACGAGACGCCTCCGACAACGTCACACACGGTGCGACTTCGACGACTTTCTGGTGACGACGTTGAACCGAGCAGTCACGCTCAAACAAATGGATGATGTTCCCGTGATCATCCCCGAGAATTTGCACCTCGATATGCTTCGGACGTTCAACTAATTTTTCTATGTACACTTCGTCCGAGCCGAACGCTTGCTTCGCCTCTGACTTGGCACGTTCAATCAAATCTTTCATCTCGGCCTCGGTCCGGATGACGCGCATACCGCGTCCGCCGCCGCCCATTGAGGCTTTGACCATGAGCGGGAAACCATGCACGTTCGCAAAGTCGAGCGCGTCTTCGTACGAAGTCAATGGACCGTTCGAGCCTGGAATGACCGGTAGCCCGGCTGCGATCGCGTTTTGACGAGCCCGAACTTTATCTCCGAACGCGTGCAGGTGCGATTCGTCCGGTCCGACGAAGATGATGCCTTCTTCGCGGCAACGACGAGCTAGTTCAATGTTTTCCGATAAGAAACCGTAACCCGGGTGAATCGCGTCACTCCCCGATTGCTTCGCGATTCGAATGACGTCTTCGATGTCGAGATAGGCGTCGATCGGTTTCTTGTTGAGACCGATCAAATACGCTTCATCGGCTTTAAAACGATGTAACGACCCACTATCCTCTTGCGAATAGATGGCGACAGTACGCATTCCTAATTCTGAGGCTGCCCTAAATACACGAATGGCAATCTCTCCACGGTTGGCTACAAGCAATTTGCTAATTGATTTCAACCTAAATCCCCCCATTTTGGAAATCGTTTACATATACATCTTTACCTTACTACATGTAGTGATGCATTTTGAACGTTTTCTTCTGATTTTTCGCGAATTCCCGCGCGGCGTGTCGCCTCTCGGTGACGGTTACGCATCGAGATACTGCTGAGCACACCGAGAATTCCCATCGTCATGATCAGCGACGTGCCGCCGTAACTGACGAGTGGAAGCGTCACACCCGTACCCGGGAACCAGCCCGACATCGCCCCGATATTGATTCCGGTTTGGACCATGATTTGCGCGGCAATCCCGAACGAGACGAACATCGCAAAATGGCTGTCGGTATGGTTGGCGATATTTACTGCCCGGAACGCGATGAAAAAGAGCAACACCAAGACGACGAGGACGCCGATAAAGCCAAGTTCTTCGGCGATGATCGACATGATATAGTCCGTCTCCGGCTCCGGCAAATAGCCATACTTTTGATAACTATTCCCAAGTCCGACGCCGGTCAATCCCCCATGCACGATCGAGATGATCGACATGAGAAGTTGATGCCCGTAGCCTTCTGGGTCCATGAATGGATTGAAGACGACGTTAATCCGACTAACTTGGTTTTCTGTGAAAACAAACGTATACATAGCATAAACAAAACCAATTCCAGCAATAATCACCGGGATGATGATGCGAAGCGGGGCCCCGGCAGCTAACCACATCATGAACATAATTACCCCTAAGACGAACAATCCGCCATGGTCAGGCTGTCCATTTATGACGAAGGCATACGGGAAAAAGTAGAACAAACCCGGGATGATGAAGAAAGCCCCGATTTGGGCGCGTAGCTTTTTCCGTTCGATCGCCGCACGGCCGATTCGGCCCGGCCATCCTGTCAGTTCACGATTCCATAACTGATGGTAGTAGTTGGCGAGCAATAAAATTAACACAAACTTAGCGATCTCGATTGGTTGGATCGTGAAACCGCCGATGATGAGCCAAGCCCGGGCACCGTTCAGCGGAGGCATCGCCCAAGTGACAAACAGTAGAATGACCGAGAGCGCATACAGGCTTCGCAACACGTTCTTTTTGCGGAAGTTTTCATACCGGAACATCGTCGCGATCAAATAGACGACAATCCCGAACCCTGCATAGAACAGTTGACGATAAAACAAGCCGCTGTTCGCGTAATCCCCACGATTCCAAACACTGGCGCTGTAAATCATGATCGAGCTGATCCCAACGAGCAAGAGCACCGCAATGAACAGTGAGAAATCAAAGTACCGAAACCGAGTTTTCATGTTTTCACTTCCTTATGTACAGCAATCCGCAACCCGTTATAAAAAAATACTCAAACAGCGCCGCCTGCACAGTTTGAGTATAAGGTTCATAATTCTGAAGCTTCCGCGAGCGCGGATAACTTTTGTTCCAATGAATCGATCAGTTGCTTGCCTTCGACATCTGAAATAAGTCCAAGCCGGACCGCAAAATCGATTTGGCGCGACAGACCGAACATATGTGTATCAAGTACCTCTTCATAAAGCGGGCACTTCGGCATTTTCAAGTTTTCTAATTGTACCTCAATCAAGCAACGGATTTTTTCAGCATCTGCTTCAAGCAAGTGAAGCGCCTGTTCCCGTTGGACTGCAGCCAAATTTGTCGCCACTACGACCCCTCCTCCGTACAATGACAGACTGTTTGTCATAACTCAACTGTACATTATATTTCATCATAATTCAATGAACAGTCTAGATTCAAAGCGTGTTTCTCGCAGTTTTCCTTTTTGCACGGAAGAGCTGTATAATATACATTGTATCGCTAGTTAAGGGGGAGTATCAATGATTTTTCCGTTAGATGGAGCGGTCCGTCACGCGCTGACGATTGACCCGACCGTATGGATTTTTGACGAACGTAAACGCAAAGTCGACGAACTCGACCAAGCCGTCGAGAATGACTCAGACGCCTACTATGCCAAAATGGGGAAGGCATGGGACGACGGATTGACACTAGGGACGCGCGTCGACCACAATAAACCGATGTCGCGGGCCGACAAAGACGCTGCGCTTCGTGACTCGTTCGCGATGCCGTTCGCACCATTTCTCCAAAACGCCGAGCCGCTCAATACGGCGACGCACGTCAGCTTTTATGGGGAGACGGTATTGACGATCCCACTCGCCGAAGTCGGTTCGATTTATCTTCAGTTTTCACAAGATGGAAAAGTGTTGGCTGACGGACCGGTCTATGCACTCTACAACAACCAAATCATCCGTCAGGTCGACCATATCGTCGTCCGAACGGATGGCTGATGAGAAGGCACTCGCCGTCTCAGGCTGTTGACGAACGCGGTCGCTATAAGCGATCTCGTTCGTCTTTTTTTTGGACTTTTTACTTCACAAAGTGTAACATGTGTGATATCGAAATCTACTCTATGCAGAAAGGTCGTGACGCTTACGATACCTTTATGGAAAAAGAACTTGATCATCGTTTGGATCGGCAGCTTCTTGACGGCTGCCTCGATGAGCCTCGTCTTACCGTTCCTGCCCTTATTTATCGAAGAGCTCGGTGTGACCAACCCTGACCACGTCGTCACCTGGTCCGCCGTCGCTTTCGGCGCCACTTTCCTCGTGGCCGCCATTGTCTCCCCGCTTTGGGGCCGACTCGCTGACCAGAAAGGGCGCAAGCTCATGTTGATTCGGGCGAGCCTCGGAATGGCCGTCGTCATGTTCTTGATCGGCTTCGTGCAAGACGTTTATCAACTCGTCGGTTTACGACTCATCATGGGTGCCGTCTCCGGATTCATCTCGGCCGGCATCACTCTCGTCATCTCACAGACACCAAAAGAGAAAAGCGGCTGGGCGCTCGGCACGTTGTCGACCGGTGGTATCACCGGCGGACTCCTCGGTCCATTGATCGGTGGACTGCTCGCAGACTGGATTGGGCTTCGACCCGTCTTTCTCTTTACCGGTAGCGCACTCTTCGTCACGTTTTTAATCACACTCCTGTTCGTGAAAGAAGATTTCGTCCCGGTGGCGCGCGAGCGACTTGATTCGACAAAGTCGATCATCGCCTCGCTCCGTCATCCCCAACTCATCTTCAGCTTGTTTTTGACGACGTTTTTAATTCAGTTTTCAACGCAGTCAATCGGCCCACTGTTGACACTGTACGTCCGTGAACTGAACCCGTACACGACTTCCCTCGCGTTCATCGCGGGAATCGTCGCTTCAGCGCCGGGGGTGGCCGCCCTCCTGTCCGCACAACATCTCGGACGGCTGTCAGACCGCCACGGGCCGGAACGGATTTTGTTTTGGGCGCTCATCATTTATACCGCGTTCTTGATTCCTCAGGCGTTCGTGACGTCGACGACACAGCTCGTCATGTTGCGTTTCGGCCTTGGTTTCGCGACCGCGGCACTCATGCCGTCTGTGCAGTCACTGCTAAGGAAACATACACCGAGTCACGCGACCGGACGCATTTTTTCTTACAACCAGTCGGCCCAGTTCATGGGCAACCTGCTCGGACCGTTGTTCGGATCCCAAATCGTCGCCCACTTCGGATTCTCCGCTCTCTTCATCATAACCGGTTTGATCATGTTGACGAACGCGTTGCTTGAGAAGGCGAACGTCCAAGTTTTGCTCCACCCAAACACAAAATAGACGTCGAGCGCACGCTCCACGTCTCAGGCTGTTGACGAACCAGGTCGCTAATAGCGATCTGGTTCGTCTTTTTTATGTCTGAAGACCTCGAGGCGCTCTGCCCCACATAAACCGGGCTTTTTCTCTCGACTGTCGAGGCCTCAGAAAAAGACAAATGGCCGCCAGATGGCGACCGTTTGCGTTGCGGCTCCGGGATTGCCTGCAGAAAGCGTGGGCGCCGGAAGACGAGCAATATTATTCATGTTGGTCAACAAGCTGAGACGTCACGCTCACGCTCGACGTCTATTTCTATAGCAAGTCGGCCGCCAACCGGGCGAGCGACGAGCGTTCGCCTTTGATGAGTTGGACGTGACCGAATACGTTTTGCCCTTTGAACCGCTCGACGGCATACGAGAGCCCGTTCGAATATTCATCTAAATACGGATGATCGATCTGATACGGATCGCCGACGAGAACAATCTTCGAATTCTCCCCGACCCGGGTCAAAATCGTCTTGATCTCGTGCTTCGTCAAGTTCTGCGCTTCATCGATGATGATGAACTGGTCCGGCATACTTCGCCCCCGAATATATGTGAGCGCCTCGAGCTGAATCGATTTGATGCCGGCGAGGATATTTCCGAGCTCGTCTTTCGAGTTGGCATTAAACAAGAATTCAAGATTGTCATAGATCGGCTGCATCCATGGACGAAGCTTATCTTCCATCTCACCCGGCAAGTATCCGATGTCGTTGCCCATCGGCACGACCGGACGCGCCACGACGAGCTTGTTGAAGCGACGTTCGTCCTCGACGAGGGCAAGTCCCGCCGCGAGAGCGAGGAGCGTCTTCCCGGTCCCGGCCTTCCCGAGGAGCGTCACGAACGGAATATCGTCGCGAAGCAGTAAATCGAGCGCCATTCGTTGTTGGACGTTCCGCGGATGAATGCCCCAGACGTGCTCGGCGTCGAGCGATAACGGTCGAACGATCGGTTGTAACGGATCGACGACCGCGAGTGCGCTCGCTTTCGAAACGTTACTCTTTAAGATGACAAATGAGTTCGGGTACAGTTGGTTTTTTGAAAAAGCCGACGTCGGTAGCTGGCGAACTTGATAGAATTCATCAATTATCGCCTGATCGACCTCAATCTCGCGATAGCCGGCGTACAGATTCGTCGTGTCGACGATATGGTCTGTCAAATAATCTTCGGCTTCGATGCCGATTGCATCCGCTTTGACACGGACCAGTATATCTTTTGAGACGACCACGACTTTCCGGTTGTGATCATGCTCATACTGTTTCATCAAACCGAGTGCGACCGTCAAAATCCGGTTGTCATTCGTCATGACGTCGAACGGGAAGTCGACTGTATGTTCATGACCGATCTCAACGAAGAGATGGCCGCCATTCTCGAGCGGCACCCCGTCATGAAGTTTGCCGGTCGATCGGAGCTGGTCAAGCACACGCGCCGTTTCTCGGGCGTTACGGCCAAGCTCGTCCATGTTTCGTTTTTTTCCATCGAGTTCTTCTAGGACGATGGCCGGGATGACGACGTCATGCTCATCGAATTGAAAGAGTGAGAGTGGGTCGTGTAGAAGTACGTTCGTATCGAGCACATACGTTTTTTTCATAAGCTTTGCCGCCCCTCGAAAATTGTTGGTGATCAAGAGTTCAAGCTTTCCTTCACTTCTCGGTCCAATTTTTCCGCTGCTTCGATATCGTACGTCTTGACGATGTCCGGTTGCCCGAACGTCGCCCCGTAAAAGGAGATGTTGCGGACTTCTTCGACCGAACCTTTAAAAAAGCGAAGGTGCAGTCCCGGTTTCACAGCCGGTTCAAATTCATGGACGTGCGAGAGCGTCACACTGTAAGCGAGACCGTCCTCTAAAAAGATGAGCCCCGCCGTCTTTTCGCTTGTCAACAGCGTGATGAGATGCGAGTTTTTTGTCAGGGCAAATCGGACTGTCTGTTGATCGGTCGCCTGCACCCAACTGATGGCGTGGGTGATCGGCCACCGCTTCGCTTCATCGAACGCGACGAGAAACGTCAACGGCATCTCGTTTAACGTTTCTTGTTGCGCCCGGGAAAGTTCGAACATTGCTTTACTCGCCATGCACTCCCCTCCTTCTTAAACGGGTATACGAAATGGATTCGCCCTTAATGACTTCTTTCCCTGCTTTTCTATCTGGAAATCATGCTATAATCAACGAAGAGGAAGGTGAGACCATGCGCGTAAAGTGCTCTCTTTGTGATAAAGTCGATACGATTGATTCGTGGTCGTTCGAAGCGAAACGACTTCGCAATAAACCTGCTAAAACGTACATGTGCCAAGAGTGTCATGCACGCATTACGGAACGAACGGCTGAGCGTGCGGCAACAGGCCAATTCCACCTATATCCATCGTTTCGCCAAAAGCGAAGATGGTAACAAAAATGGACGTCCCTTTAACGGGACGTCCATTTTTTAGGTTGGTTCATTGACTTGGTCTTGACGGCGGTTCCACCAGAGCCGGCCCCGATAAATGGCTAGGACGACCGCCATGACGAGCAATACTTCCGGGATTGGCCACGTGAAGAAGACGAGCGCCATCGTCCCCGCTCCGAGCGCGAGAATGATGTAGACGATGAGCGCCTTCCACCACGCGAGTTGTTTGGCAAAACCTAATTTAAAGACGAGCAACGTCAATAAGATGACCGTGATGATCAAGGCGTTAAAGCCGACCGAAAAGTCGTTCGCGTCACTGCCGACACCTAATAGCGAGGCGATCCACGGAACGTCGATTTGGGTAATGTCCATCGTTTGAGAAGCTTTCAAGGCAAATAATCCCCCTTTGTTTCCTACACGTCTATTCTACACGAATCAAAATAAAAGGGAACGCCTCGGCGCTCCCTTTTCTACTTATTCTTTACCAAGTTTACGACGCTTGTCAGCTTTTTCACGTTCGTTCTTGTTCAAGACCTTTTTACGGAGTCGAATCGAGAGCGGTGTGATTTCGCAGTACTCGTCATCGTTCAAGAACGTAAGCGACTCTTCAAGCGAGAAGACGCGCGGACGTTTCAAGACTTGTGTCGAGTCTTTCGATGATGCACGCATGTTCGTCAACTGTTTCCCTTTGACGGCGTTGATCGCGAGATCGACGTCACGGTTACATTCACCGATGATCATGCCTTCGTATACATCTGTACCTGGTTCGATGAAGATCGTCCCACGGTCTTCGAGTGCACCGATTGAGTAAGCCGTTGACTTACCAGCTTCGATACAAACCATGACACCGCTACGGCGACCGCCGATATCAGCAGGAATGAACGGACGATACTCTTCGAACGTATGGTTCAAGATTCCGTATCCGCGTGTCGCCGACAAGAACTCGTTACGATATCCGATGAGACCACGTGAAGGAACGATAAATTCCATACGAGTTTGACCGTTATCGTTCGTGTTCATGTTCGCGAGTTCACCTTTACGGAGACCGATCGATTCCATGACTGAACCTGTGTACTCTTCCGGTACGTCGATGATGACGCGCTCGAAAGGCTCAATTTTCGTACCGTCTTCAGCTGTACGGATGATAACTTGTGGTTTCGAAACTTGGATCTCGTACCCTTCGCGACGCATGTTCTCGATCAAGATACCGAGGTGAAGTTCACCGCGTCCTGATACGACCCATTGGTCAGGCGAGTCTGTGTTTTCGACACGGAGCGAAACGTCCGTCTCAAGTTGTTTCATCAAACGCTCTTCGATTTTACGTGCTGTCACGAAATCGCCTTCGCGTCCTGCAAATGGAGAGTTGTTCGTCATGAAACGCATTTGAAGCGTTGGCTCATCGATGCGAAGAAGCGTAAGCGGCTCTTCTTTACCGACCGGTGTGACCGTTTCACCGACGTTGATGTCTTCCATCCCGGCGATGGCGATCAAGTCACCAGCTTTAGCTTCTTCGATTTCAACACGTTTGAGTCCGAAGTAACCGAATAGCTTCGTGACGCGAAGTTGTTTGATCGATCCGTCCGTTTTGCAAAGTGAGACTTGGTCTCCGACTTTGATTTTCCCACGGAAGACGCGACCGACGCCGATACGACCGAGGTAGTTATCGTAGTCGAGCATCGTGACTTGGAACTGAAGCGGCTCATCCGAGTTGTCGATTGGTGCCGGTGTGTTCTCAAGAATCGTATCGAGTACGTGCGTGATTGTATCTTCTTGCTTCTCAGGATCAGGATCGAACGAACTTGAACCGCTGACTGCAGACGTATAGACGACAGGGAATTCAAGTTGATCTTCATCTGCTCCGAGATCGATCAATAAGTCTACGACTTCATCGACGACGTCGAGCGGACGGACCATCGCTTTGTCGATTTTGTTGACGACAACGATTGGGCGAAGTCCTTGGTCAAGTGCTTTCTTCAATACGAAGCGTGTTTGTGGCATACAGCCTTCACGTGCATCGACAACAAGAATAACGCCATCAACCATACGCATGATCCGCTCAACTTCACCACCGAAGTCGGCGTGTCCTGGCGTATCTACGATGTTGATGCGAGTATCTTTATAATCGATTGCCGTGTTTTTAGCGAGGATCGTAATCCCGCGCTCACGTTCGATATCGTTCGAGTCCATGGCGCGCTCTGCTACCATTTCGTTTGTCCGGAAAGTACCAGACTGTTTCAATAGTTCATCGACTAACGTTGTTTTACCATGGTCAACGTGGGCGATGATGGCTACGTTACGGAGGTTAGTTCTTAAATTCATGTAGTTATTCCTCTCTTATTTGAAAAGTTTCAACTTTGTATTCAACTTAAAGAGTATAGCACAGGTTCTACCACCTTTGTCACGTTATATAGTCTGTTACCGTTTCCAATTACGCTGATTTTGCTTACAATGAGATAGAGCCAAGAAAAAAAGGGGGAATTTCGATGCAACTCATGTTCGTCTTGATCGCAATCGCCGTCGTCGCCGGTTTTGTCGGTATCGGCATCGGTGTCGCCGAAGCGAGTACCGCCATCATCGTTGGCAGTCTCGCGTTGAGCGCGGTCGCTACATTCTTCGGTATCAACTTGCGCCGCCGTGTCCTAGCAGACCGACGTCCATAACGAACAGGCCCGAGGCGAGCGCCTTGGGCCTTGTTTTATAGTTCTCGCGTCAAGCAGATGCGGTCTCGCAACACGAGGCCGTCTTCTTCGATTGCCTCGTAGCCATGGTTCGGAAAATAATCGCGTTCGACCGAAGCAAAACGGAATCCGGCTTGTTGATAGAAGCGCAACTGGACGATGCTTGAGTTGCCCGTGCAGACGAGCAGTTCGCTCGCACTTCCGCTCGCTGCCCGACGGATGGCGTCTTGGAGCATCCGTTGCCCGATTGTCTGGTTTTGACGGTCCGGTTTGACAGCGATGTTGACGAGTTCGACCGATTCCGCACTGCGACGGACGAGCATATACGCCCCGACGAGTTCTCCGCCGAGTAAAGCCTCAAACGTCGATCCCGTCTCGTATTGCGCTTGCACCATCGCCTCGTTCGGATTCGCCAAGACGAGCAAATCACGCACACGGTCGTACGTTTTGTTCGGTTCGATCGCAAGGTCTGGCCTCACTTCAGGCGCCACGTTTTTCGCGATGACGTAATGCTTGATGACGTCCTTGACGAACGTCTCACTCCCCGCGAGGACCGATGTCTTCCCTTTATAGCTGACGGGTTCACCGTATAAGGAGACGACGCGTCCCCCGACTTCTTCGACGAGAAGTTTTCCGGCCGCGTAATCCCAGGGCATATTGCGCATCGTGATATAGCCGTCGACCCGTCCGGCCGCAACCCAAGCCAGTTCGAGTGAGGCGGCCCCGTGCGCTCGTGTCCCGACAGAGTCGCGGACGATCGGTGCCAACACTTCTGGCGCAATCTGTTGGTTCGGGGTCACCCACGTCGCATTCATACTCAAAAATGCGTCACGGACGTGATGTTCATGAAGCTGCGGCAACTTCCGTCCGTTGAGCGTCGCCCCATAACCACGTCGTGCCACGAACAGCTCGTCAGCCATCACATCATAGACGAATCCATACTCGACGACCTCATCGACCATAATCGCGATCGAGATGGCGAACATCCGCTTTTGATGAATAAAATTGAGCGTCCCGTCAATCGGATCGACAAACCAAACCGTCCCTGTCAACTTGTCAGGCTGTGTCGAGATGCCTTCTTCTCCGACGATCTGATGCTCCGGATATGCCGCTCGGATGCGGTCGACGATCAGTTGTTCGACCGCTCGATCGATTTCAGTGACCAAGTCCCCTTTGCCCGTCTTCCGCTCGATCCGATAACTTTCATCGATTTGTTGGCGGATATATTCCCCTGCTTGTTTGATTAGATCAATCGCAAACCATTCCAACATATTTATCACCTCTCTATGTATTATAGCAAACAAAAACCAGTATTCGCGTGGAATACTGGTTGAATGAGCGGTTGTGGGTCAGGCTTCGAGACGCAAAAGTTCTTGGCGGTATTTCTCTAACCGATGCTTGCTAGCCTGGACAGTGGCATCGTCTTGTGACGCCATTGCATCGAAGAGTGTTGCCAATTCATAATCAATCTCTAGGCGCAGCACCGGAATCCGTTTTTCTGCGTCTTTTCTTTTGAATGCCTCAATCACTTGTTTCATGAGATGCCACACTCCTTTTGTTGGGCTACAAGTTACGGTTTAGTAAGTTGAATTGAGTATATCAGATGAGATTCAAAAAAGAAAGAGAATTGTCTGACTATTTTGAATTTTTTATCTTAGTGGATATATTCCCACTTCAACCGGTCCTAAACCTTAAATAACCGTTAGTGATATGTACCCTATTTCTTAAGGGATTAACTAAAAAAAGCAGGAACCGACAGATTCGTCGGTTCCTGCAATTCATTTGTTACAACCTGATAATCTTAGTATTTGATTTCAAGGCCGCTTGGACCGTACGATAGGTAGAGTATCCGGTCTGCTCATCGTGGACAGCGCTCAGTTGCTTCTCTTCTGATTTTGATGTCACGATTTGTTTGAACGACCGATACGTTGCTAAAAATTCTTCCCGATCGACGCCGCCTTCGTTGGCGAGTGCGACTTGATTATAGAACTCGACGACTTCGATCAGTTCTTCCGTCGTCCAGTCCGGATTGATTGGATAGTTGATTTGCATATTCTTCACCTCGACAACCATTGTATCAACAAAAAAAACTATTGCAAGTTGACTTGGAAATCTCTATAGTTTTTTTGTTGCATCGTTTTTCTGCATAGCAGACCAATCATTCACCGGGTAAAGAAACTTAGTATACGTAAACGACCGATCCCATACAAACGCTGATTTCAAGGAGGGCTTACTATTGAAAATTAAAGGGTCTACACAGCTCGACACGCCGCTATTTGAGACGTTGCTCAAACACGTCAATACAAATCCGATTGCGTTCCATATTCCCGGTCACAAAGGCGGAAAAGGAATGGATCCCGAATTTCGTGACTTCATCGGCGAAAATGCTTTAAAAATCGATTTGATCAACATCGCTCCACTTGATGACTTGCATCATCCGAAAGCGTCGATTGCTGAAGCCGAGCGTCTCGCTGCTGAAGCGTTCCGTGCTGACGAGACATTTTTCTCGGTCCAAGGTACATCGAGCGCCATCATGGCGATGATCATGGGCGTCGTCGGGCCGAACGAAAAAATTATCGTCCCGCGTAACGTGCATAAATCCGTCATGTCAGCGCTCGTCTTGACCGGAGCCCATCCTGTATTCATTCATCCTGAATACGATGAGACGTACGGGATCGCCCACGGCATCACGGCAAGCGCTGTCGAGCGCGCGCTCGAGCTGCATCCTGACACGAAAGCCGTCCTCGTCATCAACCCGACGTACTTCGGTGTCGCTGGTGACCTCGAACGCATCGTCGCCGTTGCTCACGCTCAGGACGTCCCTGTACTCGTTGACGAAGCGCACGGTGTCCACTTGCCATTCCACGACGAGCTCCCTCTGTCGGCGATGCAAGCGGGCGCAGACGTCGCTGCGACGAGCGTGCATAAGCTCGGTGGCTCGATGACAGGTAGCTCGATTTTGAACGTACGCCGCGGTCTCGTCTCGCCAGAGCGGATCCACGCGATGCTCTCGATGATTACGACGACGTCGACGTCCTACCTACTTCTCGCCTCGCTCGACGCAGCCCGGCGCCAATTGGCGACAAAAGGTGAGGCGATGAACGAACGCGCCCTCACGCTTGCCCGGTCGGCACGCGTCGCCATCAACAACATGCCGCATTTATCAGTCTACGGCCACTCTGAGCTCCATTCTGAGTCGACGTACGCCTTAGATGAGACGAAAGTACTCGTATCGGTTCGTGAGCTTGGAATTACCGGATTCGAAATCGAGAAATATTTGCGCGAACATCACCGCATCGAAGTCGAGATGTCCGATTTGTTGAACGTCCTCTTCATCGTGACGAGTGCCGACGATGAGTCGACGATTCAAGCACTTATCGATGCGATGCACGATGTCGTATCGGTGTATAAGCAGTCTGGGAACGATTCTTTATCGATCATGCTCCCGGAGATCCCACCACTCGCGCTCAGCCCACGAGACGCGTTCTACGAAGAGACGGAAACGATTCCGCTCGAGAACGCTGTCGGACGAATTTCGGCTGAGTTCATCATGGTGTATCCACCAGGGATTCCTATCATCATTCCTGGAGAATTGATCACGGCATCGACACTCGAGTACATCACGGCCAATATCGAAGCTGGTTTACCGGTTCAAGGACTTGAAGACGAGTCGCTTCAAATGATTAAAGTCATCCAACAAACGAAAGCAATCCGCTAAACGAAAGCGAGCCGGTCAAATTGACCGGCTCGCTTTGTGTCATCAGAAGAAAAGATGCTTATGATGATCGAATTGCTTCCCCTACTACCCATTATAAGAAAACGCTTACATTTTTTCAAGAGGTGATTCTGAAGTTTTTTCATCTTTCGTCCCTTCCTCGAGACAAAGACGCAAAAATTCAGCAACATGATCGGTGTCATACAGATTGATTCCGAGCATCGGATAAAGCTGTCTCGGTTCTTCGAGCGCATGCATATCGAGAAGGGCTGACTGTCCGGTCTGCATGCAGACGACGAGTACTTTCCCCATGAACTGGTGCGTATAGACAAATCCGAAATCATAACGAGACGTCTCGGTTTCGATGCCGGTAAACCGAACGCGGCTCGTCTCGGAAACGGTATATAATAGCTCCTCATCAAACGCCATGATCATTCCCTCCTTTCTGACTTCATATGTTATTTTCCTTTATACTGAACTTGTGAAACCTAGGGAGGATGACTCATGAACATTCGAAAAGCAAGCGCGCGCGACGAAGCCGCACTATTGACGCTCATGCAAGCGCTCTGGCCCGACGCCCCGTTGATCGAGTTGACGGCCGAGCTTCGTCTCGGATTGCGTTCCGGCAAGATGCATTATTTTTTGGCGACCGACAACACGGCAGTCGGATTTTGCCAGCTCAGTTTCAGACATGACTATGTTCCCGGCGCCGTCTCTTCTCCGACTGCGTTCTTAGAAGGGATATACGTTGACGAATCCGTACGCGGGCAGGATGTGGCGACCCGGCTCGTCGAAGCTGCCGCATCATACGCTCGGTCGAAAGGCTGTGACGAACTCGCTTCAGATACGGAGCTTGACAATGAGGGGAGCCAACGTTTTCATGCTCGAATCGGTTTCGATGAAGTCGAACGGACCGTCCACTACATCAAAAAACTCTCCCGCGAGTAGGAGGGCACTGAAAAACTTCAAATAATTTTGAGCAGAGGAGCGTCATCCCGGATGGGATGGCGCTCCTCTGCTTTCATTGCCCTTCAAGCCGCCCTGTCCGGCACGCCGCTTTCCTGGGGGCGGTCAGCGAGCCGCATCGCGACGATGTCGCTGCTGGGTCTCGCCTTGCCCGCTGTTCCCCCGGGAGTCGGCGTGCCCTCGGGGCGACGCTGTACGTCCTTGCCGTTTCGGACTAAACTGGCTATAACTACACATCCTGGAGGCGATCCCGATGATGCCAGACCTGCCGAACATGCCGCCGAGCCCGTATGCGGCGCTTTACGATCTGTTGATCCCTGCCGATGACGAGCTACGGCTCATCCACGATCTCGTATCGTTCGATTTCGTCACCGACCTGCTCGCGGACACGTATTGTCACGACAACGGGCGGATGGCCGTCCATCCTGTCCGGATGTTCAAATATCTGTTCCTCAAGGCGCACTCGAACCTATCGGATGTCGATCTCGTCAGACGGGCGAGGACCGACCTCACCTATAAGTATTTCCTGGATCTCGCGCCGGAGGACGGCGTCATCAACCCGTCCTCGCTCACGAAATTCCGCCGCCAACGCATGGACGACGACAAACTGCTCGACAAACTGCTCGCACACACGGTCGAGGTCGCGAAAGAGATGGGGCTGCTGAAGGGACGGACGCTGATCGTCGATTCGACCCATTCCCGGGCCCGGTACGGGCAGAAGCCGATTGGGCAGGCGATCATCGCGGTAAACCTGAAGCGGATCATCACCCTCTCAAAAGAAAAAACAGGATAAGGGCAAGGAAAAAGAGCGATTGTCCCGACTTGAGTCGGTCCAATCGCCCTTTTTTCTGTTCACGCTCGGATAGAGCGGAGGTTTTTCAGTGCCCTCCGCGAGTAGCGAGAGAGTTTTTGTATTACTTAACGACGTGGATTGGCATACCCATTGCGATTTCTGCCGCTTCCATTGCCATCTCACCGAGTGATGGGTGAGCGTGGATTGTGAGCGCGATATCTTCAGCTGTCATGCCTGCTTCGATGGCGAGACCAAGCTCGGCAATCATATCAGAAGCGCCTGTACCCGCGATTTGAGCACCGATCAAAAGACCGTCCTCTTTACGCGTGATGAGCTTCATGAAGCCGTCTGGCTCGTCGAGGGCGAGGGCACGACCGTTCGCTGCGAATGGGAATTTCGATACTGTGAAATCGAGTCCTTCTTCTTTAGCGAGCGGTTCTGTGTAACCGACTGTCGCAAGTTCAGGGTCAGTGAAGACGACCGCTGGGATTGCTGAGTAGTCGAGGTAAGCCGGCTTACCTGCAGCTGCCTCCGCTGCAACTTTTGCTTCGTAAGAAGCTTTGTGTGCGAGCGGTGGTCCTGGTACGATGTCGCCGATTGCATAAATGTTTTCGTTCGACGTCTTGCACTGGTCGTCGATCTCGATGATGCCGCGGTCGCTGATTTTAACTTCAGCATTCTCGAGGCCGATGTCGCCAGTGTTCGGACGGCGTCCGACTGTGACGAGGACGTAGTCCGCTTCAACAGTCTGTTCTTCGCCGTTCACTTCAAACTTCACGATAACGCCGTCTTCCGTTTCCTCGACGCCTTTTGCAAGAGCGTTCGTGTGGATCGTGACGTTGCCTTTTTGTTTGAGTTTCTTTTTGACGATTTGCGTCATTTGTGGCTCGAAGCCAGACAAGATGTCGCTTGCGCCTTCAACGACTACGACTTCAGTATCGAAGTTCGCATACGCTGTTCCAAGTTCCATTCCGATGTAGCCGCCACCGATGACGACGAGCTTTTTCGGAACTTCTGTAAGAGCCAATGCGCCAGTTGAAGAAAGAACGCGTTTTGACCATTTGAACGATGGGATCTCGATTGGTGTCGAACCAGTCGCGATGATCGCTTTCTTGAACTTGTAAGGAGTTGAGCTATCTTCTGTGATGACACGAACTGTGTCTTCAGCTGCGAAGAACGCTTCACCTTGAACGATCTCGATCTTGTTGCCTTTCAAAAGACCTTTGACGCCGCCAGTCAATTTGTTGACAACCGACTGTTTCCAGTCTTGGACTTTCGTGAAGTCAACTGACACGTTTTCAGATGTGATTCCCATTGTCGAGTGACCTTTAGCGTGCTGGAAGTTATGTCCAGCCGTAATCAACGCTTTAGATGGGATACAACCGACGTTCAAGCAGACACCGCCAAAGTTGCCTCTTTCAACGATTGTAACTTTGAGTCCGAGTTGTGCGCCGCGGATTGCTGCGACGTATCCACCAGGACCGGCGCCGATGACAAGTAAATCAGTTTCTTGTGCGAATTCTCCTACTACCATGTTCTTATCCCTCCATCATTAGAAGTGCTGGATCTTGAAGCAAGCGTTTGACCATGTTGAGCGCGTTTTGAGCAGTCGCACCGTCGATGAGACGGTGGTCAAAGCTGAACGAAAGTGCGAGCACTGGTGCTGCTACGATCTCGCCGTCTTTGACGACAGCTTTTTCAGCAATGCGGCCAATACCGAGAATTGCAACTTCCGGGTGGTTGATGACAGGTGTGAACCATTGTCCACCAGCTGAACCGATGTTCGTGATTGTGATCGATCCGCCTTTCATGTCGTCCCCAGCAAGTTTGCCTTCACGGGCTTTGCCGGCAAGCTCATTGATGTTGTTTGCAAGTGCGTAGACTGATTTACGGTCCGCATCTTTGACGACAGGAACGACGAGGCCGTTATCCGTGTCAGCTGCGATACCGATGTTGTAGTAGTTTTTGTAGACGATTTCTTCGTTTACATCGTCGATTGACGCGTTGATCGTTGGGTAAGCTTTCGCTGCCGCTGTCAATGCTTTGACAACGAATGGCAAGTACGTGAGTTTCACGCCTTGGTCAGCCGCGACTTGTTTGAACTCTTTACGGAGTGCGACAAGTTTCGTGACATCGACTTCGTCCATGAGTGTTACGTGCGGAGCCGTATGTTTCGAGTTGACCATCGCTTTCGAGATCGCTTTACGGATACCACGGATTTTCTCGCGCGTTTCGAGTTCAGGTGTAGCTGACTCGTAAGGCTTGATTTCCGTCTTCGCAGCCGAGGCCGTCGCTACAGATTCTGTTTTCTCTGTTGTAGCTTCCGCTGTCGGTGCTTCACCGTTTGCGAACGCGTCGATGTCTTCTTTAAGAATACGCCCGTTGTCGCCCGTTCCTTTGACTTCACGGATGTCGACGCCTTTTTCGCGAGCGTACTTGCGAATCGAAGGCATAGCGATGACACGCTCAGACTTGTGAAGTTGAACTTCACGTGGACCGTCTTCTTTCACGTCTTCTTTTACGTCTTCTTGAATCTCTTCTGTCTTCTCTTCAGCTTTTGGCTGTTCAGGAGCTGCTGCTTCTTCACCGGCTGGTGCATCACCTTCAATATCGAACGTGATGAGCACGTCGCCGACGATGGCAACTGTTCCTTCAGAGACTTTAACTTCCTTGACTGTTCCGTCAACCGGAGCAGGAATCTCAACGACGGCTTTGTCGTTTTGAACTTCGAGGAGGATGTCATCCTCTTTCACTGTATCCCCTGCTTTGACGAACCACTTGACGATCTCACCTTCGTGAATTCCTTCACCGATGTCTGGTAATTTAAATTCAAATACTGCCACTGGTTTTTCCTCCCATCAAATAATCATGTAAATACGACAAGGGAGACAATTCTCCCTCATCGTTAAATGAACACGATCAGAAGTTGATAACTTCTTTAACTTTTGCAACGACATCTTTATGGTCAGGTAACCATGCATCTTCACCTTGTGCGAAAGCGAAGACCGTGTCTGGTGCAGTTACACGAAGCACTGGTGCTTCGAGGTGAAGAATCGCGCGTTCTTGAATTTCAGTTACGACGTTCGCCGCAATCCCTGCTTGACGCTGTGCCTCTTGAACGACGATCGCGCGGCCAGTCTTTTTAACTGACTCGACGATTGTGTCGATATCAAGCGGGCTGATTGTCATGAGGTCGATTACTTCGACGTTGATGTTTTCTTTTTCAAGCTCTTCAGCTGCTTTGAGTGAAGTATGAACCATCGCACCGTATGTGATGATCGAAACGTCAGTACCTTCGCGTTTCACGTCTGCTTTTCCAAGCTCGATCGTGTAGTCGCCTTCTGGTACTTCGCCACGGAACGAACGGTAAAGTTTCATGTGCTCGAGGAATACGACTGGGTCGTTGTCACGGATTGACGCGATCAAAAGACCTTTTGCATCGTATGGTGTTGACGGGATGACGACTTTAAGACCAGGTGTCTGAGCCATCAATCCTTCAAGGCTGTCCGCATGCAGTTCTGGTGTTTTAACGCCGCCACCGAACGGTGAACGGATTGTAACCGGCTGGCTGTAAGCGCCGCCTGAACGGTAACGCATACGTGCCATTTGGGCAGCAACTGAGTCAAACACTTCGAATACGAATCCGAAGAATTGAACTTCCATGATTGGACGGAAGCCTGTGAGTGCAAGACCGATCGCGAGACCGCCGATACCAGACTCAGCGAGCGGTGTATCGAAGACGCGGTCTTCGCCTAACTCGTCTTGGAGACCTTCCGTTGCACGGAAGACCCCACCGTTTTTACCAACGTCTTCTCCGAAAAGAAGTACTTTCTCGTCGCGCTTCATTTCAACGCGCATCGCATCAGTAATCGCTTGGATCATTGTCATTTGAGCCATAACTTACTTCGACTCCTTTGCTGTATATTCTTCAAGCTGCTCTTTCAAGTTTGAAGGGAGTGTTTCGAACATGTTGTTGATGAAGTCCGAAACTTTTTGTTTTGGTTCTTTGTCCGCGAGGCTGATCGCTTCTTTCACGTCTGCTTTCGCTTGTTCGATCACTTCGTTCTCCATGTCTTCGCTCCAAAGCTTTTTGCCTTCGAGGAAAAGACGGAAACGTACGAGTGGATCTTTTTCTTGGTACTCTGAATCGAGTTCTTTCGTACGGTAACGTGTTGGGTCATCCCCAGCGAGCGTATGTGGTCCGTAACGGTATGTGAGTGCTTCGATGAGCGTCGGTGTCCCATCAAGTGCGTCTTTACGCGCTTGTTGTGTTGCGGCGAAGACAGCAAGTACGTCCATACCGTCAACTTGGATTCCGTTGATGCCCGCTGCTACAGCTTTTTGCGCGATCGTTTTAGCTGCCGTCTGCTTCTCAACAGGTGTCGAGATTGCGAAGCGGTTGTTTTGAACGACGAAGATAGCTGGTGATTTGAATGCACCTGCGAAGTTCATGCCTTCGTAGAAGTCACCTTGTGACGATCCACCGTCACCCGTGTAAGTAATGGCGACGTTCGTGTTGCCGTTGCGTTTGAGGCCCATAGCCACACCCGCTGCTTGAATGATTTGTGCGCCGATGATGATTTGCGGCATTAAGACGTTAACGTCTTCTGGGATGCGGTTTCCTGCCACGTGACCACGTGAGAACAAGAACGCTTGATAAAGCGGAAGTCCGTGGAATACGAGTTGTGGGATATCGCGGTAACCCGGAAGAATCCAGTCTTGCTTGTCGAGCGCGTATTGCGTCCCGATCATCGTTGCTTCTTGACCTGCCACTGGCGCATAGAAACCTAGGCGTCCTTGACGGTTAAGCGAGATGGCACGCTGATCCCAAATTCGAGTATAGACCATGCGGCGCATAAGCTCCTGAAGTTGCTCGTCCGTTACATCTGGCATTGCGTCTTGGTTGACGACCTCGCCCTTCTCGTCGAGAATACGGAACGTTTGGAAGTTTTCTTCCACGTTTTGAAGTACCTGAACGTTGTTCATTCGTTTCACCTCATCCTTTCAACTATGAGACAATTGTCTTTTTTTGTGATCAAACACTACCTCAAATCTTAAGTGTATCTGTCCAAAAAAGCAATCTGTATTAACGTGATTCAGGAAAGTATGACTTCTCCTGCCGTTTCCTAGTCAGTATAAAACGGGTTGTTACAATAACGCAAAAAATATGCTCACTCCATAAAAACGCTTACATGAACACATTTTTCGAATGTTTTACGCTCTGTATCATTTTCATTTCACCTTCTGTACCATCTGAGCGATTCGCTCATTAAATATGATATAATTGGACATATCGCAATTGGAAAGGAAGTTTACCCATGTTAACAATGAAAGACGTGATTCGTGAAGGAGATGAGCGGCTCCGTAACCGTTCAAGTGAAGTCTCGATTCCACCTACGGCAGAAGACCTCGCCCTGCTCGACGAGATGGAAACGTTCCTCGTCAACAGCCAAGACCCTGAGATCAGTGAAAAATATGAGCTTCGCGGCGGTGTCGGGATTGCCGCACCACAACTCGGTGTCAATCGCCGGTTCTTCACCGTCCTGCTAAAAGAGGAAGAAGAGACGTTCAAGCTGTCGATCTTCAATCCGAAAATCACGAGTCATTCGCTCGAACAGACGTATTTGAACGGCGGTGAAGGCTGCTTATCTGTCGACCGCATCGTCAAAGGCAACGTACCGCGTCACCGTCGCATCACCCTCGAAGGATTTGACCGTGACGGCAATCCGATCAAGTTACGTCTTCGCGGGATGCGAGCCATCGTCTGCCAACACGAACTCGACCACTTGGACGGCGTCCTGTTTTATGACCGCATTAATACGACCAATCCGCTAGAAACATACGGTGAACCGATCTGAGGTGACGAGCGTGAAAAAAAAGACACTGTTGTTCCTATTCCCATTCTTGTTTCTTTTAATCGGTGGATGCGTCCGGATCGAATATGACGCCACCGTCCACTATGATCAGTCTGTCACGCTCGAGACGACGTATGCATTCCGCGATCACCCGGTCATGAAGCTATTAAACTTACGGCTCGACTGGGAAACGTGGAAACAACAAGCGAACGATAACGGCTATGCGACTCGAGACTATTCGAGCGAAGACGATTACGAAGGTATGGTGTTAAAGAAGACGTTCAAAAACGCCGATGAACTGCGAAACATTAAACAGGAATGGAAGACCGGACCGGCCGGTGTCCTCGTTCCCCCCGACGTGAAATTTGACGTTCAAAAGGAAGACGGCATTTGGTTCGATTCATACGTATTGAAGACGAACTTGGATTTACGTCTCGATCGCGTTGACTTGCCTGGTGTCAACTTGAGCGGTTCCCCGAAAGAACTCGCCGAGCGTTACATCCGCCAAGCCGACATCCGTTTCAATTTGACGGTACCGACCGGTGTGTTCGTCGAGGATGGGACCGGTCTTGACCCTCGTTCAATGAAACAAGTCGAGTGGCAAGTGTACGGCGGACGCCAAAATAATCTGATGCTTGTTGCGCACGTACCGAACGTCAAAGCGTGGACCATCACGATCGTCGTTGCCATCATTGCTAGTGTGACTGCTTTCTTCTTTTGGCGGAGATCTCGGAAAAATGTCGGAAACCCCGACCGGACATCGATTCGTTCGCGCGTGCTCGGTATGTTGATCATCCTGTTAGCGTTAGCCATCATTATCGTGACCGTACGTGAAGAGCTGACGAACGATCGAAAAGTCGAAGCCATCCGTCAAGCCGCCCAAACCGATGAATTCATCCCGACGTTCGCCGTCCACGGCCTGCTTGGGACCGACCGGACGTTCCTCCGCTTCTCCCAATACATGGAGCAGCGCGGACTCGCCAAAGACGGTGCGCTTTGTACGGTGACAGCGAAAGGAGCGGTCGACTGCGTCATCAATGATTACAGTTCGAACCGCCCGATCGTCCGGATTGAATATGAGGATGCTGAAGCGTCCTTGAACAACCAGACGAAGTGGTTGAACCTCGCCATCGAAGAGTACAAATCGGAACGAAACCGTTCGTTCGACCGCATGTATGTGATCGGGCACAGTATGGGCGGTGTCGCCGCAGCCAACTATATTTTGAACCAAGACGAGTATATCGTCGATAAGCTCGTTACGTTCGATAGCCCGTTCGCCGGGACGCGCCTCGCCAACTTCGGTTTATCCGCCAGCAACTTCGGTGTGAACACGGGCAGTCCGGCCATCCGCGACTTGTCGCCGAGTTCTGATGGGCTCAAGTCGTTCCAGGCGAAGCTTGAGACGTGGCCCCGCTCCGTCCAAGTGTATTCGTTCTCAGGACGAGGCGGCGAGTTCAACTTGATCGAACCGTCGAGCTCGCTCTTGCTTGAGGAATACACGAACAATATCGGTACCGAGACCGTCCCATACGATCACTTCTCACTTCATCGGAAGACGGACGTGCTCCGTGAGACGGGCGAGTTCTTATACGAGTATTCAAATGAGTTCAATCCAGTCGAAACGCAATAAAACAAGCCCGTCCTCTGATGAGGACGGGCTTGGGCTGTTGACGAACCAATTCGCTTTTCGCGAATTGGTTCGTCTTTTTTATGTTCGATGACCTCGAGTCACTCTGCCCGACATAAAATTGAAAAACTGTTATGTATACGGTCTTTCTAGGCCAACAAATTGGCCAGTTCTTTCATAATTTATGCGGTGACCGCCGCCAGATGGCGACCGTGTGCGTTGCCCGTCCGATGGCGCCCCGTCCCCTGCAGGATAGCAATCCAACGGAGACCCAGCAGCGACGCGAGTCGCGATGCGGCTCCGGGATTGCCTGCGGAAAGCGTGGGCGCCGAAAGGACGAGCGATAGCAATCATGTTAGTCAACAAGTTGAAGCCCGCCCTCTGTTGAGGACGGGCTTGTTTAGGTCAGTAGGTCATCGTCCACGTCAACTTCTGTAACCAGTAGAGCAAGTACTTGCCAATCGGCAAGTCGGTCTGAATCTCATCATAAGCGACGGTGTACGTCCCGTCCTCGTTGTTCCAAAGCCGTTTGAAATAGCTATCGACTTCGCGCATGAACTCGGTCTCGGTCGCAGTCGTCACTTCGACGTCCGCCTCGAGGTTATAGTCGTTCATATTCCGGGTCGTATAGTTGCCAGACCCCATCACGACAACACGCTGCTCGCCTTCGACGTAGAGCATCTTCGGATGATATTGTTCTTTCCCGACTTCGTACCAGCGGACCTCTATCTGTTCCGGATTGACTTCGACGAGCTCAGCCGTGACCGGCAAGTTCGGGAGACCCGACTTATTACGCCCGAACGCGTTCGTGTTCGGGTCAAGGATGAGCTTGACGAACGCGCCGCGCTCGGCGGCGTCGTGGATCGACTGGATGATGTTCCGGTCGGCCAAATAGAACATGCCGATCCAAATCGTCTCGCCCGCTTTCGCCTCTTCCATCGCTTTCAGGACGGCTTCTTGAATTTTCGACTCGGTGACGTAACGAACCTGCATCGGTCCGTCCGAGTCCTCGTCACGTAAGGCGGCAAGTTTTTCTTCACTCGGGAAACGACTCGCATCCCCTTTCGAGAACCGGGCGATCGCCTCTTCCCCTTCAAGAATGTCAGCTAGGATCGGACCGTCGAGTCGGACACCGACATTTGAATGGTAACCGGACGCGTCATGCGGATTCGCCGAGAGGACGAACCCGTCGTTCTCCGTCACCATGACTTTGCGATGGTTCGCTTTCACGTTCAGTAACCGTAAATAAGAACGAATCGTGATGTCCGGTGCCGATTTCGCCATCGGGTTCGAAAGCCAACCGTTCTGGCTGTCCCCGAACCATTGGAAGCCGATGCGATACAACGTCGAGTACAAGATATTCGGGTCACGTAACGCGTCGAGGTTCGTGTAGACGACTTCAGCGCCCGCTTCCTTGAGCACGTCTAAATGGTCAGACGCGTGGCCGTTATACGTCGTGTTGATCTCGTCTGTGATCAACACGACGTTCAAGTCCGGATACAGCTCCATCTGTTCTAAGAGTGCTGACGACAGGCGGGCCGTGATGTCCGGGTACTGTCGATCTTCATTTGAATATGGATTGAATAAGAAAAAGTCCATGACGATATATTCGCTTGCTTCCCGAATCGATCGCTCGACATCTTGGAAGATTTCTTGCTCGGTCACTTCCGTATCTTCCCCTTGGTATGTCAAATCAGACAAAAAATCGATTTGGTCATCCGAGATGTTTACCGATTCGGATGCTCGAGACACCCCTTCTGGTAGCGGCTTTACTTGATGATAAATCATCGTGACTAAAAACAAGAGCGCAAATGCGGCAAGTCCCCATTTGAGCCATCCTGTCTTATGCTTCTGCCGTTCCATACGCACCGTCCCCTTTTTTATGCTCTAAAAAACGGGCTGTAGTCACCTACAGCCCGTTCGTTCATACTTCCATAATGATCGGAAGAACCATTGGGTGTCTTCGTGTTTTTTGAGCCAAGTATGGTGTGAGTGTATCCGAGACGAGTTGTTTCATCTCTGACCACTTCATCTGCTTATTCGACAATCCTTGTTCGACCGTCTTCTTGAGCAAGCGCTCACCGTCACGAATCAAGCTACCCGATTCGCGCATGTACACGAATCCGCGCGAGATGATGTCGGGTCCGGAGACGAGTTTTCGCGTCTTGCCGTCGATGCTGATGACGACGACGACAAGTCCATCTTCTGACAAGATGCGGCGGTCACGTAAGACGATATTGCCGATGTCACCGATGCCGTTTCCGTCAACATAGACGGCGTTCGCCGAAATTTTGCCTGTGATGGCAGCCGAATCGGCGTCGACGGCGAGCACTTCGCCGTTGTCCATTACGAACGTGTTCTCTTTCGGGATCCCGACCGACTGCGCGAGCTCGGCATGTTTCACTAACATGCGGTACTCTCCGTGAATCGGCATGAAGAATTTCGGGTTGAGCAACCGGATCATGAGCAGTTGCTCTTGTTGCGATCCGTGACCTGACGTATGGATGTTCGTGAGTTTACCGTAGACAACGTCAGCGCCCGCTTTGTATAGTTGGTTGATCGTTTTACCGACCGACACGGCGTTACCTGGAATCGGTGACGATGAGAAGATGACCGTGTCGCCAGGGATGATCGAAACTTGACGGTGTGTCCCGTTCGCAATCCGGCTGAGCGCAGCCATCGGTTCACCTTGTGATCCTGTACAGAGAATCGCCACTTCATGTGGTTGGAAGTTGCGCATCTGGTTCGTCTCGATAATCATTCCTTTTGGTACGTTGATGAAGCCGAGATCTTGTCCGATCGTCATGACTTTTTCCATCGAGCGACCGAAGATGAGCAAGTGGCGGCCCGTCTCAGCACAAGAGTCGATGACTTGTTGCAGACGATAGATGTTCGAGGCGAACGTCGCGAAGATGATGCGCCCTTCCGCTTTACGGAACGTCTCACTGATCGTCCCGCCGACGACTTTTTCACTCATCGTGAACCCTTCGATTTCTGCGTTCGTCGAGTCTGACAAGAGACAAAGGACGCCTTCTTTCCCGATCTCAGCCATTTTGGCGATATCAGCCGGCTCACCGACCGGTGTGAAGTCGAACTTAAAATCGCCGGTATGGACGATGTTGCCTTGTGGCGTCTTGACGACGACACCGAGCGAGTTCGGAATCGAGTGAGTCGTCCGGAAGAACGAGATACTCGTCTTTCTGAACTTAACGATCGTATCCTCATCGATTTCATGCAATTCGGCCTCGCGAAGCAAGCCATGCTCCTCAAGTTTCACTTTGATCAACCCGAGGGCGAGCTTTGTCGCATAGATCGGCAGTTTGACTTGTTTCAACAAGAACGGGATTCCACCGATATGGTCTTCGTGACCGTGGGTGATGAACACCCCTTTTACTTTTTCTTTGTTTTTGATCAAGTATGAGTAATCTGGAATGACGTAGTCGATCCCAAGCAAGTCATCCTCTGGGAACATAATCCCGGCGTCGATGACAATGATCTCATCTTGAAATTGAGCGACGTACGTATTCTTCCCGATTTCTCCGAGTCCGCCTAATGCGAACACAGCGGTTTGATGGTTCTTTACAAACTTCATTTAATCTCTCCTTACTTCTAGTTAGTTGATTTTCATCTATGTGATACATAAGTGATTCTCGTGATAAAGTTATGTCTCCGTAAGATTCTTTCTTCATTATAGCTCATATTGTGACAAAATTTCACTAATGACGTCAGATTGAGGGCTGTTTCTTGATTTCGTGGTATGCTTTTTTGTATAGACATACCCTAAACAAGACAGAGAAAGCATGGTGATTCGAATGGAAGATAAAAAAGTAGTCTTTTTTGACATTGACGGCACACTTCTCCACGAAGGGACGTATATTCCGCCTTCGACGATTGCGGCGATCGAACAACTTCGTGCGAACGGAGTCGAGACGTTCATCGCGACGGGACGAGGCCCGGCGATGCTCTCAGACATCCCGCAGCAACTTGGAATCGAGAGCATGGTGTGCTACAACGGCCAAATCGTCGTCCACCGTGGGGAAATCGTCTATCGGAACACGCTACCGACTCATGCGCTCAGCCGTTTGACGGACCATGCGGGTACGAACGACCACACACTCGTCTATCTCGGACAAGACCGTGGCGGCGCGACGAAACCGAACGACCACGTCGTCGAACAGTCGCTCGGTGAACTCGATATACCGATCCCGACGTACGCGCCAAACTTCCACATTGAACAGGACGTCTATCAGACGTTGCTCTACTGCACGCCTGAAGAAGAGCATCGTTATCTCGACGCTTACAGCGAATTCGATTTTATCCGCTGGCACCCGCATGCGATGGACGTCATCAATCGCGGGGCGAGCAAGGCGGACGGCATTCGCCACTTCATCGAGACGAACGGCTATCGCCTCGAGAACACATACGCCTTCGGTGACGCGTTGAACGACTTGGCGATGCTCCGATACGTCGGTACAGGCATCGCGATGGGCAACGGACGAGCCGAGGCAAAAGAAGCGGCCGACTTTGTGACGAAATCGATTCTTGAAGACGGTATCGAGTATGGACTAAGAAAAATGAAATTAATCTAAAAACAACGAGAGGCGCGCGCCTCTCGTTTTTATCTTGACCGAAGCGAGCGTTCGAGCCGGTCGAGGTCGGTATCTTTTCCGATGATGATCAAAATATCTTCCGGCAGGATCATCTCGTCGGCTTGAGGGGAAATCAAGACGTCGTCACCACGACGGATGGCGACGATGTTGACTCCGTATTTGGCACGAAGGTCCAAATCAATCAGTGATTTATTCGATAGTTTTTCAGAAGCCTTGATCTCGACAATCGAATGTTCATTTGAAAGTTCAAGGTAATCCAAAATACTTTGGCTCATCAATCCGTTGGCGATCCGGACGCCCATATCGCGTTCCGGGTGGACGATGTTATCCGCACCGATTCGACGTAGGACTTTTTCGTGGTAGTCGTTCGTCGCTTTCACCGTGATGATTTGGACACCGAGCTCTTTCAAAATCAACGTCGTCAAAATCGAGGCTTGAATGTTTTCTCCGATTGCCACGATCACATGTTCGAAGTTACGAATCCCAAGACTCTTTAAGACGTTCTCATCGGTCGTGTCGGCGATGACCGCGTGCGTGGCTAGACCCATGAACTCATTGACGCGTTCTTCATCCACGTCGATGGCGAGCACGTCATATCCGTTCGACGACAGCTCCCGCACGATCGACCCACCAAACCGACCTAAGCCGATGACTGCAAATTCACCTGTCATATTCAAAACATCCCTTTCCCTACAGCTGGTTCTGTTCCCGATTCTTCGTACAGTGTAACCGATTCGCCCTAAAAAAACTATACAAAAAAAGACCGGGAAATCCCGGTCTTATGCTTTACCGCTTGAACGTTTTCCACGCACATAGTCATTGTCGAACAAGAACAGACGAAGCAATAAATACAACGCCGGTACGAGTAAGAGCAATCCTAGAATGAACACGATGACGAGCGCGATCGCCATCGACTCGTTGACGACACTTCCGTTAATGTCGATATACGGATAGAGGATATACGGCAAATGCGTATAGCCATATCCGAACCACGCCATGAAGAACTGACCCATGACCATTAAGAAAGCGAGTCCGTAGTTGCGTTTCAAGTAGACGAACGATACGGCAATGATGAAGAAGACGAAACTCGCGGCGAACCACCACCAGTTACCCGCCAAAATGTTTTCATAATGCCATGCCGCCTGCGACTTTAAGCCGAAGAAGACGAGTCCCGAAGCGAGGATCGTCGGAACACTCCAGAAGAGCGCCCACTTACGCACGAGGCCGACTGCTTCGACATCACGTGCCTTGTCCGCATAGAACAAGAGGAACATCGCACTAATATAGAGCACCGACACGATCGCGAGGATCACGACTGTCCACGAGTAAAAGTTTGTGAACAACTTCAATCCGTTAAAGAACACACCCGACTCTGTCTCGTTAATGAATCCGCCTTGACTGACCGTGAGCACGGTCGACATCGCTGCCGGAATCAATAGACCTGTCGCACCATACAAGAACACGTAAAACGTACTCTCTTTCGAACCGTAGTTCGCGAACGCATAAAAACTTCCGCGAATCGCGAGCAAAATCAACACGACAGAGGCCGGTACTAACAAGGCCGTTCCATAATAGTAAGCCGTATCCGGGAAGAACCCGACGATTCCGACGAAGAAGAAGACGAAGAAGACGTTCGTCACTTCCCATGTCGGCGACAAATACCGTTGAATCAGGCGATTGATTTTTTGGTCTCGCTTCGTGTACTTACTATAGAAAGCGAAGAAGCCGGCACCGAAATCAATCGATGCAACGATGAGATAGCCGTATAAAAACGTCCATAATACGGCAATCCCTAATTCTTGAATTTGCATGTCATATCCTCCGATCACACTTCATCCGCAAACATCGCTTCGCCGCGATGTTCCGATTGTTTTAGTTCTTTCCCGACTGGGTTGTCCTTGAACAGACGTGTCAAGACGAGCACTGTGACCACGCCAAGAACCGCATATAGGATCGCGAAGGCGATGAGCATCCAACCTACGTTAGCCGACGTTGTCGCTGCCTCACTCGTGCGCATCAAATCATAGAGCGCCCATGGCTGACGGCCAAACTCGGCGAAGAACCACCCGAACTCGATTGCCATCATGGCGAGAGGGCCTCCCGCCGCAATCGCGATCAGCATCGGTTTGCTGAATTGAGGCAATCGCTTAATATAGCGTCCGAGGACGAACAGGAATGAGATAAGCGCAAGAAGCATCCCGATTCCGACCATTGCATCAAACAGATAGTGGATGAACAGTGGCGGTTGGTCCTCTTTCGCAAATTCATTAAGACCCGTCACTTCATAGTTTGGGACACCGCCCGCTAAGATTGACAACGCATAAGGGATTTTAATGGCCCCGCGTACTTCGTAACCACCTTCACCATCGTCTTCGAGCCATCCGCCCAAGATGAGTTCGGCTTCGGAGGAGGTGTCAAAATGCCACTCTGCCGCCGCCAACTTATCCGGCTGATACTTCGCCAAGTACTTACCTGAGAAGTCCCCGACGAGCGCAGTCGCAATCGCAAAGATGAGCGCGACGGTCATCGTTAAACGAAGACCTTTTTTGTGATACTCGACTGACAATTTGTCGAGCTGGTTACGACGTTGGCGCAATAACTGCACGGCCGCAATCGCCGCTAAGATGAACGCCGATGTCAAAATGGCAGACGTTAATACGTGCGCCATCTTCGTCGGCATCGCCGGGCTGAACATCGCATCGAGCGGACTCACGTTCGCAAGTTTTCCATCGACGATGTCAAATCCGACAGGTTGGTTCATAAAGCTGTTGACTGTCGTAATGAAGAAACCTGAGAACAGTGCACCAACGGCGACTGGAATCCCGATCAGCATATGGTGCCATGGGTTTTTAAAACGATCCCACGTGTACAAATAAATGCCGAGGAAGATCGCTTCAAAGAAGAACGCGAACGTTTCCATGAACAACGGCAGCGCGATCGTCTGACCGGCGACGCGCATCAAGTTTGGCCAAAGCAGTGATAACTGCAGCCCGATGGCTGTACCGGTGACGACACCGACCGCGACGGTCACGACATAGCCCCGCGACCACCGACGAGCCATCAAGATGTATTTCGGATCTTTCTTTTTAATACCTAAAAACTCTGCCAATAAAATTAAAAGTGGAACCCCGACGCCGATTGTGGCAAAAATCACATGAAAGCCTAACGTGAGTGCCGTTAACGCCCGACTCATCAGGACCGGATCTTGAAACATCTATTGATTACCTCCTATCTCTCTCTAGCGCTTCACACCGATGCGTGAAACGAAACATCACAGATGATTTCCTTTGGATAACCCTATCATAATGATTTTATATAGCGCTGTAATGTCTCAATGCTTGAGTTCGCAAAATGTTCACATTTGAACAAGCTTAACAATATCGACGCTTTACAATCATAATAATTTCCCTTTTTCCTCACATCGGAAGCACAATTCAACACATTCCAATAAAAAAAGCGAACCGCAACGCGTCCGCTTCGTTCACTTCACAATGACCGTTCTAAAGAAATGGTCGAACAGTTCGACCGCGACATCGATCGCCCGCTCATCCGGATTGAGCGTCGCTTGATGAAGACCTGAACCCATGTCGTTCACCCCAAGCCACACCATGAACCCCGGCACTTGTTTCAACATATAGCCGAAATCCTCACCGGTCATGGCCGGGACGCACGTCTTATACGAATAGCCGACGTCTTCGACCGCTTCCTCGAACTGGAACAAATACCGTTCGTCGTTCACTACTTCATGGTACCGGTTGCCGAACTCGAGGTCGATATGGACGTTATACGTCATCTCGACACCGGCGATGACTTGACGGATCCGGCGCTCAAGGACGACCATTTCTTTATCCGACAGGGCCCGGATCGTCCCATCGAGCTTGGCCGTCTCGGCGATGATGTTCTCTTTCGTGCCGGCAGCGACTTTACCGATACTGATCACGGCGCTCCCCATCGGGTCGATGTTGCGAGAGATGATCGTCTGCAGCTGCATGATCAGTGCCGCCTGAACGATGACAGCGTCAATCCCGGCATGCGGGAAAGCGCCGTGACCACCCTTGCCGTGAATCGTGAGGTGGAGCTCACGTGCACTCGCGAACAAGACGCCCGGCCGTGAGGCAATCGTGCCGACCGGATATTCCGGCGCCACGTGGAGACCGAACATCGCGTCAGGACGGAAATGATAGAACAACTCCGACATCGCCATCGGTTCCGCACCGCCCGGCCCTTCTTCGGCCGGTTGGAAGAAGACGACGAGATGATGATCGAGCGGCTCTTCGATCGCGCGTTTGATCAAGCCGAGCGCGATTGCCATATGGACATCATGGCCACAGGCATGCATCATGCCTTCATGGACCGAGGCGAACTCAAGTCCCGTCTCTTCCGTGATCGGCAATCCGTCCATATCGGCCCGATACCCGATCGTCTTGTCGCCGACAAGACCGTCGACACGCACGAACAGTCCGGTGCGCCAATGCGAGATATGGACCCGTGACGAGTTAAACGAACGAATCAACTCCTCAAGCGTCGCTTGTGTTTTAAACTCTTTGTAACCCGGTTCTGGAATCAAATGTAACTGTCTTCTAGCTTCTATGGCCCAACTCATTCCACACTCTCCTTTGTCACTTCTTCAACGATTTCCCAAAACGCTTTCACTTGCGCGAGCTCGAGCATCGAGTCGGTCGACAACATCCACGTGTCACGCACGAGCGGTGTCCCGTTCGACGACGTGAGCGGGATCTTATTGATCGCCTCGACATCGCGAATCGTCGACTCCGGCAAGATGGCAAAACCAATCCCATGCAGCGCCATCTGTTTGCACGTCTCGATTTGATCGACGACGAGCGTTGTGAGCGGAGGACTCGAGAACCGCTCTTGCCACCATTCAAGGATTTCTTGATAATAGGTCGAGTCACTTTTAAACTGAATGAACGAGCGCTCGTTATTTTTCAACTGCTTTAAATCGGTCATCCGCATATCAACGAGGTGAAGTGAATCTGAGAACAGTTTCATCTTTTCTCCGCGCCAGTCCGGATTACCGCGAATGATCCCGATATGGAAACTCTCTTCGAGCATATAGCGCATCATCTCGCTCGACCATCCTGTCACGAGCTTGACCCGGACGGACGGATACCGTTCCATGAATCGTTTCAAGACGCGGGGCAACCAATACTGTCCCATGATCGAGGCGACCGCGATTTTGAGCGTCCCATACACTTCGCCTTGCTTGGCCGTCAACTCTCCCCGAAGTTCTTGCTCTTCGCTATACATCTTTTTCGCGAAGTCGATGATTTTCTCACCGTCCGGGGTGAGGGCGAGGCCTCGCGTCGAGCGGACGAAAATCTTCTTGCCCCACTGATGCTCGATCGTGACGAGGCGTTGGCTTAAAGCCGGTTGGGAGACGAACAACCGCTCGGCGGCTTTTCTCATATTCAACTCTTCGGCGAGGACGATCAACACTTCCACTTCTGATACTTGCATGACGTCACCTGTTTCTATATCGTTTCTAAGACTGTATACTAAATTCATTGTTGCTAACCTGTATCATATCATGTTCATTCGCAATTTTTGAGTCGTCAGGAGGAAATCGTATGCAACGTCATCATTTTGCCTTTATTGTCGCGACCGTCGCGACGCTCGGAAGTTTGTACTTCTCCGAAGTCATGCTTTATCTGCCCTGCAAGCTGTGCTGGTTTCAGCGCATATTCATGTACCCGCTCGCGATTTATTACTTGACCATCATGTTGACGAACCGTGAGGTCAACCGTCTCTTCATCGGACTGATGGCCGGTGCCGGCTGGCTGATCAGCCTATACCACGTCGTGCTCGAACGGATTCCGAACGGGGACGCGTTTTGCAGCAACGACTGTCTCATCCGTTGGGTGAACTACTTCGGGTTCGTCACGATCCCGCTCTTGAGCTTCATCGCGTTCACGCTGATTTTAGTCATTCAATTCGTTCCAAAACGTACTGCTCGTTGAATGGAAAGAGGAGACATGGTCGAAATACGACCGCGTCTCCTCTTTATCAAAATTAGGCGAGAATACTCCCACTTCTAAACGACGCGGGCGAAGCCCTAGTGAAAGTGGGAGATGAATCGCCTTCGAACCAGGCGTGTCTTTCGATACATCAATGGTTCGACATCGTGTTTGAACTTCCTGAAATCAGGTAAAAAAATAAGTGTCACGTTCCTTGAAAACTGAAGATATAGGGTTGTGGCAGGAAGTTCGTCTGTCACGTAAAATCTTCAACGTTCACCTAGCGGATGACCGAATTAGCGAAAACCAAGCAAAGTAGGCATCCGCACTAAAGAAACGGACAAGATCAACTTTCAACCGTCGGGACGACGGGGTTAGCCTGATTAGGTTCCGGCTGATAGGTCGGATAACTCAGGAATCCTTCACCTCTAAGCAAAGCGTAGGTGGGGGTAGTTCAATTAGCTCATTGCCACCACTCGTCATAGAGCGACGCCGGCATATGGTGCTTATGGCGCGACCGTTTAAAGATCGTCTCGATCCGCTCGGCGATAGCCGGGTCGACGGCTTTCCCTTCTAAATAATCGTCGAGTTGGTCATACGTCATCCCCAGTGCGACTTCATCGGGAAGACCCGGTTTGTCGTCCTCGAGGTCAGCCGTCGGCACTTTATAAATCAGACTCTCGTGCGCTTCGAGCTCATGGAGCAACGCTTTCCCTTGTCGCTTGCTCAGTCCCGTAAGCGGCGTCAAATCGGCTGCCCCGTCCCCGTGCTTCGTATAAAATCCAGTTACATACTCTGCCGCATGATCAGTCCCGACGACAAGCGCCCCGAACGTCGCTGCGATGTCATATTGGACTTTCATCCGTTCACGCGCTTTCGTGTTTCCTTTATGGAAATCGCCGAGTTCGAGCGTCGTCGCTTGTTTGAACGCCTCGACCGAAGCATCGACGGCCGGCTTGATGTTGACGGTGAACGTCTTGTCAGGCCGGATGAAATCGAGTGACCGCTTGGCGTCGTCTTCATCATGTTGTTCGCCGTATGGGAGGCGGACCGCATAAAACGTATAGTCGCCGCCGGTCTCAGCCCGCAACTCTTCCATCGCATGTTGGCATAACTTGCCCGCGAGTGTCGAGTCTTGTCCACCTGAAATGCCGAGGACGAGTCCTTTCGCCCCCACACGTTTGACGTACGTTTTTAAAAAGTCGATTCGTCGGCGGACTTCTTGAACTGGATCGATGTGCGATTTCACATGAGTCGATTCGATGATGTGTTGTTGCATCTTTCGTTTCCTCCTTGTTTGTAAGTCGGTTTGCCTTATTGTCTGACAATCTGGTTTTGTCGTCAATACGTTTGATTACCAAAAAAAAGACGGAAACGTGAGTTTCCGTCTAACGCTTATTGAATGCGGAACGATGCGACGTCTCCGCCGATCGGTGTCATCTCTAGGAAGAGCGACTGCCCTGATGTCGGTTCCTCGTCTAATAACACGCCGAACGTGAAGCCGCCGGCCGTCGGTTGCGACGCCCCTTGCGCAAACACGTTGTGCCCGTCCGAGACACTCCATTCGAACTCCTCGACGTTCGTGTACCCAGCCACTTCAATCAAATTCCCGTTTCTCTTAATCGAGACATCGCTGAACGCACCGTCCGTCTGGGCCGGTTGCTCGCTCGACTCATCCGTTGGTTCTTCAGAAGACTCTTCCGCAGGCGGCGCCTCTACCGCTTCAACTGATAACGTCTTTTGATCGGTGGCCGCCATCTCTGGTGCACCTTCGACTTGAGCGAGGCTGACGAAATCAACCGTATACTCTCCGCTCTCGAGTGTGAGCGGGAACACTTCGTCAAACACTTTCGTCTCACCCGGTTCCCACGTCTCTTCGATAATTGATTCAGTGAACATATATTCGCTGCCATAATCAAAAACGGTCGTTTCTCCGTTCATGACCGTCAACTGAAAACGTTGCGATGAATTGAAGGTCACCTTGACCGGTCCTTCATTCGGGTTCGTCATCGAAACCGTCGCCGATAATTGTTTTAAATCGGCATTGTAGCTCGCGTCCGTCTCAAGCGTCAATAAAGCTGGAGCTGCCGACGAGTTCCCGTCCACATCGCTCGGAGTTGCTTCTTCTTTACCACACGCCGCCACCACGAGCATCATCGTAGCGACCACGACTAGCAACCAAGTTTTTTTCACGTATTCCACTCTCCTCAACAAAATAAAAAAAACGTCTATAGCACTAGTGTATACGTTCGTGCAGACGTTTGTAATGGATTTCCCTATATTATTTACCTTTTTTAAGAAACTTGTAGGTTTTCCACGTATTGCTGCCAACCGGTCACGAACAACGAGTCAGCGACGTCGATGTCAGAACGAACTTGTGCAGAGATTGAGAACGTCTCACTATGAATCGTCTCAAAAGTGACGGTGATCGTGCCATCGACCACTTCTTTGTAAGCTACGAGTTCAGTTGTTTCTGCAAAAAGAATCATGAGTGTGGCTCCTTTGTCCATATAAGATATATTCAGTGTACCAACGTTATTCAAATAAAAACGTCTTATCGTTCGACAGTCCCGCCCCGAGCTCGACATGTCTGTCGAATAACTGGCACCGATTGTTAACCGATTGGTTGAATTATGTAAGGACAAACGAAAAAGAGAGGCAATTCGCCAAGCGAACTCCTCTCACTTCCTATAACTGTAAATTTGAACAAACTTGGCTTGTCGAATGGTTTATTTCGAACGGTTCGAGATTTGTTGCCATACCGTTCCGAGTGCCGTTTCTCCGCTCGTAATTCGCTCTTTGGCGAGCCTTGCCTGAAGGGCGACTTCGAATTCACGGTCTTGTTCGGCGATTGTAAGTGCCGGCACCGATTGCTCGTCCCCACAGTCAAATAGGAAACGGGCGGCCCGCCAGCGGACAAGCTTACTTTTATCTTTGAGCGCCTCGATCATCGATGGCTGAGATTTTGACAACGCCCAATCAGAGACGGTGTCCCCCGCGGTCCGTCTCACAATCGGTGACGGATCGACGAGTGCCTGCTCGATATAGGTGACGTAATCCTCCCGATTTTCTTCAAACATACCAATCATGACGACTGCTTGACGACGGATCGCCATCACCTTGTCCTCGAGTGCCCGGCGGAAGTAATTCATGTTCTCCGGTTCGATTTGCAGTTCATCCAAGAATGCCATCCGCGCTTTCCAGTCTTCCGACTGGAGTTGCGACACGTTGGCCTCGTAATCCGCTTCGCGCCCGAAAGCACGGGCGACAATCCGAGCAACGCGATCTTCTGGATAGGCCGCTTCAAGTTCTTCTTGGGCGACGCCGCTCACGTCTTCAAGCTCTCCGTAGCGAGGCGCTTGTTCGACCCAGCGGCGATCTTGAATGACATTTTTCACTTGCTGCTGCACTTGCATCGCTGCGTCGACAAAACGTTTAGACAAACCGACCCGTTTCTCCTCGTCACCTTTGACGAGTTTCAACTGCATCGGGACGTCTAATACGAACTGGACTGATACGTGGACCGGCTCATAGTCTGCCGTCAACTGGCTCGCTTCTCCTTCAGCGACGTCTTCGCCGAACGCACGACGGATGTCGTTCATGACGTCGTGCCAATCGTGTTTCGGATGCCGTTCGACCGCTAAAAAATCAGAGACGGCGTATACCGATTTGACGCCTCGTAGTGCGATGATGTCTCGGATCGTCTCCGGGACGTCTTGACTCGCCTTGTCATATGTGATCCCGCGGCCAGAAAAAGCCGGTTCGACAATGATCTTTAAATTGTTCGGACTTGGCGTTGGTTCAATTGCCACAAGTTTCATCTTCATCACCTCACACCAATCGTGACGAAAACAACAAAAAAACGCAAGCGAGTCGCTTGCGTCGTGAACATCAAAATAGGGCGATGAACTGTTGGAGGGAATAGCGCTCTCCTTCGACGTCGAACGTGTCATCTCCAGCAATCGGTTCTAGGAAGAAGCGTTTCTCCCCGTCAGCTTTCACGTAACCGAAGATGTGGTTCGTCTGATAAAATAATTCCACAATCGTGACCCGGCCGAACGTCATCCCGTCATTGATGACTGCCTGGTCCCCTAACTCGCCGCCGTTGTACAGTTCGATATACGTTTCCATGTGTTGTCGCTCCCTTTGTGTTTGTTTTCACAATTCATTTCTATCAGACAAAGGTCGTGACTTCAAGTTATTTTTTTGCGTTACGCTTCCAAAAATCAATCCAATTATAATACTCAGATAACACTCTATCAATTTGTTGGATTGACGGTTCATGTTCAAGTCCTTTAGCACCAATCTTCTCTTTGCAATGCGTGATAAAGATTTCGTTTCCTGGTAAAACGTTTGCCCGATTTGTGGCAAATACTTGTCGGAGGTGGACTTGGCATCTTACCGTCCCGAGCATGCCTGGCGAGGCACCGGCAATCAAGACCGGTTTATCACGAAGCGGCGTTCCCGGTTCGAGTGATAGCCAGTCGATCGCATTCTTTAAGACGCCGGGTATGCTGTGATTGTATTCGGGGGTAACAACGAGCAGACCGTCCGCTTCTCTAACCACTTGCTTGAACGCGACAACGACGTCCGGTTCATCCGGGTCGATCAAGTCGTCATTATAGAGCGGCAATTCGATGGATGCGACCTCCACGTCAAACCGATCACGACCGAGTTCGATGATCGAATGAAGTAGCGCCGTATTGAACGATGCTTTACGCAAACTTCCTGATACGGCGATCAGCTTGAACTTATGCACCGAGCGCACTTCCGCGTCGAGCCAAGCGTTAATGAGTTGCGCTTCGGTTTCAGGCGCCTCCATCATCCCCATATGACTGGCTTGCACCGTCTGTTTTGTATGACGCTCCGCCCCTATGAAAGCTCGTTCCGCGTCCATGTTCGGGTCTTTCGAGCCGTAAATAAACAATCCGGGCAGGTTCGTCTCGCGCACCGTTCCTGTCTCGTCATTCCGGTCCCGAATCGCTTCTTGAGCTGAAATGATTCCTTCTTTCGACATCTTGAAGCCGATTCGTTTCGCACGTTCGATGAGTGTCTGATCAGAATCCGGGGCGAACACGCCTGGGATCATCTCGTCGATGAACGGATGGACACCTTCTTCGATCACTTTCTCAATCGCGGCGTTTCGTTTCGCCTTCGCTTGATCCGAATCCGCGCCGGCCGTCGAATGAATCAACCCGAAGCCCGATAATTCATCCGGATAGCGTCGAACAAGGTTCGTCGTGATGTATCCGCCGAACGAATGTCCCAGTACGACCGGACGATCGAGCTCGCGCAAACGAATCTCTTTGATCACCCAATCCGCGAATTGATCGATCGTCTCGGGACCCGATTCGGTGCCATCATGTCCCGGAAGCGTCAACGCGTACACATCCGCTTCAAGCATCGGGACGAGCTCGTCAAAATAATCCGGTGACCCACATAGGCCGTGAAGCAATACAACTTGTCTCATCGTCATCTCCCTCTCTGTGACCATTCGTCTTTTAGTAGACGGTACATCGTCAAGTCCATAAAACGGCCGTGACTGTAAGCGTAGTCGTGTAGCAAGCCTTCCTCGGTGAAGCCGAGCTTTCGCACCAACCGATTTGACCCATCGTTCTCTGGCGCGACGAGCGCCGAGATCCGGTGAAACTTGAACTCGTCGAACCCATACCCGATGACGGCTGTCGCCGCTTCAAAGGCGACACCTCTGCGCCAATAACTAGGCGCGACTTCAAATCCGATTTCAGCCCTGAAGTATTGAGGCGTCCAGTTATGAAAGCCGATCGTCCCGACGAGTTCATCGGTCACACGGTCACAAATCGCCCATCGAATCGCTTTCCCTTGTTGGAATTGATCTTTAAAATAGGCGATGACGTTCTTCGCCTCATATACGGCAAGCAACGGATCCGATCCGTAATAGCGCATGACTTCCTCGGTCGAGAGAATCACGTAGAGTGCCCGTGCGTCCCTAGGCTCGAGTTCTCTCAGGATAAAGCGATCTGTAGCGAGCTCTGGAAAACTCTTCTTCAACCCCCACATGCTGAACCCGCCTTTCTTCTACCTTTTCTCTAATTATACCTAGTTTTCCTCAAAAACCATCATCTCAATCATCTCGACCGCTCCAACATGGCACACTCGGGACGGATTTGCTAAAATCAAATTGTAGTGACTTCGAACTGAGGGGATTAATATGTCAAAACAGTTGTTCTACATTAAACAAGACCGGGAACTACAACGTTTTACCCTTCATGGGGTGACACTGACGGATGTCGTCGAAGCGTTATCACTCGCCCGACCGATGATCATCTGTCGAACAGACATTAAAGGGATGAGACAATCATCCCGGACGAGGTTTCGCTATATCGAGGCACACGAACTCTCAACGTTCTCGACGAAATATTTGAATAACCAGACGAGTTTCACCGCCATCGATTTTCCCGACTATAATTTACTCGAGTCATTATCAGACCATGAGATTGCGGAAATATTGTTTTTGAGCCACATGGAACGAGGGCTGAAAGCGCCGTTCCTCAACTCGATTCAAAATGAGATCGCTTATTTCAACGAGTCGAACGATCGTCACAGTAGCCTCTACATAAAAGACTGGTCGACGATCAATCAGTTCTTGCAAAGCGTGCTTCAAAGTAAACTCGATCGTGATATCCGTAATATCAGCTTCGTCCCGATCCCGCTGCCTGTCATCGATGAAATCGTGGCTTTATCCCCACAAGGGCTGATTATCGATTTCGACCACACGAAACGCAGTCTGTTCAATCGACAAGTCGCCATCTCGTTTTACGTCGCCGGACGATACGAGGACATGTCTGTGCTTGAAGAAGACTTTGACGCCAAAAAAGAATCGATCGCCTTAAAAGGGCAATTGACCTATCGCCGCCGAACATGGGAAATCGAACGATTTTAAGTTCATACGTGTATGAAAGTCAAAAGAGCCTGTACAATTCAGGCTCTTTTTTGCTATTGCGCTCGTCTTTATTTCGTTCCAAATCGCTTTGTCCAACGACTTTATCGTTATTTTTAAAAATTGATAACAAATTGTCTTAATTTTTCGTTAAATTAAGTCTTTTCTTTTAACGACAGGACGGTATACTAGGAATAACCTTCTGGAGGGACGGAAGGCAATATAGAGAAAGCGAGGTGAAAATCTATTCATCTGTCGATGGATAGATCTACGAAATGGAACAACTGAAAGTACAGGGAATCTCTTCGTTCACCAAGTTTGCGACGAATGGAAACATGCTGAAATTAAAAGACGCAATTGCCGGCGAGCAGCGGATTTCGCTTCAAGAAGCGACCGATATTCAAGTCTCGATGCTCGACGAGGACCATTCGCGCTTCACTATATTCGGTCAGTCGCGCCCACTCGTGGAACTGACCCTTCCTCACCATTCTTGTGAAGTGCTATATGCATGGCTACTCCACAAATTAAAACGACAAAAAATCAAATTGGCTTCAAACGCTTAATAAAAGCGCGTCCTCATGAGGAGGGCGCGCTTTGTTCATTTCTCCGATAGATGGTGACGCCCCCATGTTTGGCGGCGCCCACGACTTGGAACAACCACTCTTTCTCGATCAACAGTGACCGTACTGTCAAAAAGTCGTCTTTCGGTACGAGCAACTCATCGATTGAGCCGTCGAGTAACGCTTTGACCTTTTGTTCCCACTCGTTCATTTTGCTTCATTCCTTTCCTTCTGTGCTTCGTTCGCCCAGGCAAATAAGTACTCACCCGTTTGAATCGCGTCGCCCGGTACGAACAGTTCCATCGGCACGTGTGCATGCGACGGAATCTCTCGATTGATTGCGAGCACGACCGGTTCACCGAGTGCTGCTTCGATGTAGTCGGAAGCAAACGTGATCACTTCATCCGCAGACATTGTTCCCTCGTTCGCAAGAGCCGCTGCATAGGCCGCGTCCATCTCATTATCTTTCAACAGAACACGTCCGTGCTCGAGCAGCGCGAACGGTGGCTTCGCGTCGACATGAAACACCTCATAGGCGCGATAGCCCGTTTCATCACATGATAGGAGCGGAACGAAACGGCGTTGTCCCGTCCATTTCTTCAATTGAAACAACGTCCGCATCGACGCAAATGACTTCGCGCCAGTCGCATCTTTTTCGACCAATATCGTCGGCGAACTCGCCGCGTCCGCTTGATCCCTTCCCATAAACAACCAACTTTCAACTTCAGACACGAGTATCAACGATTCTTCCTCCCTATAATCCATTCTGATCCGGCAATCACCGTGAACGCGACGAGCCATCCGCCCATGACGTCACTGAAATAGTGAACGTTTAAAATGACCCGACTGAACGAGACGGCTACGAGTAGCACGACGAGCACCGCGACCCAAACGGGCGAGTACTTTCGCCGGTATAAACTAAAAGCGAGCAAACCGTACAAGGCGAGCGAACCCGAGGCGTGCCCGCTCGGAAAACTATACGTCGTCGCATCGAGAGCGGCATCGATGAGCGGCCGGTCGATCCCGTACACTCGCTTCAATAGTTGAGTCACAACTAACGTCCCGATGACGACGAGCGGTAACCGGAACGCTTCAAGTTTGTCCCCGCGCCATAACCAATAAAGCATGCCGACAAAGGCAAGGGCGATCAACACCTTCACGCTGCCGAGTTCCGTCACATAGACAAACAGCGGGCCAGACAACGGCGCGACAGTCCGATAGACGAACCCGTCGAGCGAAACCGCCCCACCTAAAATGACAATCACCGAGACGATGGCGAAGCCAAGCGTCCCGGCGATTGTCATTGCTTTTGCGCGATGCATCAATATAATCCTTTGCGTCCACGCATCTCGTCTTCACCGAAATCGTTCATGTCGCGCAACCGGTGCGCGAGACGGCCCGATGCGTTAGCCGCGATCGCACCGACAAGGTCGTCCATGAACGTATGAACTTGACCGTCGTCCATCTTCGTATCGAGCTGCTTGATGATCCCGATCTTCGCTTTATCTAAGTAACCGAACGTCGTGACGGCAATCGATCCGTACGTGTTGACGGCCCCGATCGCGATCGTCTCATCGACGCCGAATAAACCTTCATCTGAAGCGACGATTGAAAGGAGCGGTTCTGACAACTGCCCTTTTTCGGCTAACATATCGAGCTCTGAACCGACGAGAATCGCGTGTTGGAGTTCGCGTTTCTCAAGGACGGCCTCAACCGACTCGATGCAGTCTTTTAATGATAAGTGTGGTGAATAGGGCGCCTGCATTTGGTAAACGATCTCTGCGATCGATTCGATCGATACGCCCCGTTCAATCAAACGGGCCCGTGCAGCCTCTGTTACGTCTCGTGAGTGTGGTACTTGTTTCATAATTGTTGCGGGCAATTACCCGCGTCACATCCCTTCATCTCGAGAAAAGCATGTCTCGAAGTACTCATTCTCTATTATACTGAAAACTTGAAAAAAAACACTAAGCCCACTTTGACTTCATTCGATAAATCGGTCATCATAAACTAGTAGACCATTCATAAAGGGGGAACTGGAATGAAGATTGGGGTAGTCTTATTTCCATCAAAACAAGTTCAAGACTTCGCCAACTCGTATCGAAAACGTTACGATACGAAGTACGCTTTGATTTCGCCACACGTGACGATCAAAGAACGTACCGAAGTCGACGAAGCCGAGTTACCAAAAGTGCTCGAGTATTTACAACAAATCGCTGAAACGACGAAGCCGATTCAGTTGAAGATCGACGGTGCCCGCTCGTTCGCGCCGACGAACAACGTCCTTTACTTAAAAGTGTTACCGACGCGCGAACTCGAAGCGCTACAAACTCGCTTACACGAAGGTGCACTCGATCAGCCTCCGAAGTACGAGTTCCTCCCGCATATCACGATCGGACAAGATTTGACCGACGCCGAGCTGTTCGATGTGCTCGAACGGATGCGGATGGAACAAGTCCATTTTGAAGAGACAATCAACCGTATGGCCGTCATGTATGAGCTCGAAAACGAAACATGGAACGTCTATGAGACGTTCCGGTTCCGAGGTTAATATTATACGCTCCGGTCGACGAAACGACCGGGGCTTTTTTCTTGTTCAGCTTCTAACCATTCTTCTTGACGCGGAATAATCCGTTGGACCCGCTGGATGCGAGTGACCGGTTCGATGTTCGCCCGTTCTGTCGGTTGGACCTGGCGATTCCCATATTGGACGACCGTAAAATCAATCTGATAAGGACCCATGATCTTCCCTCCCTCACAAGTCCTTACCCCAAACGGTTACGCTATAATACAAAAAGAGCGCATTTACGCGCCCTTTCCCAAACTTATAAAATATGGTAGCCGCTGTCGACGTGGATGACTTCTCCCGTGATGCCACTCCCCATACCCGATAACAAGAACAGACCGGTCGAGGCCACTTCTTCGGCCGAGACGTTCCGGCGCAGTGGTGCCTTTTGCTCGAGTTCAGACAAGATGCTGTTAAAGTCGCCGACACCTTTCGCCGACAACGTCCGAATCGGTCCAGCCGAAATCGCGTTGACTTGCACGCCTTGCGGGCCGTATTCGTTCGCCAAATATTTGACGCTCGAATCGAGCGCGGCCTTAGCGACACCCATCAAGTTATAGTTCGGTACGACCCGTTCCCCTCCGAGATACGTGAGCGTGATGACCGAAGCGTTCTCTGCGAAGTAAGGTTTTGCCGCCTTGACGACCGCCGTCAAACTGTACGCCGAAATATCGAGCGCTTGTGCGAACTGACCGCGCGTCATCTCCGAGAATTCACCGCGCAACGCTTCTTTATCCGCGAAAGCGATTGAATGCGCAATCCCCTGAATCAGACCGACTTGCTCATGGATCGAACGGAACGTCGTGTCGATCGCTTCATCGTTCGTCACATCACACTCAAGCAACAGTGCTTCTTGGCTCAATTCAGCAGCGAGTGATTCGAGACCTGACTTGAAACGTTCAGACGCATAAGTGAGCACGAGCTTCGCTCCTGCCGCGTCGAGCGTTTTCGCGATCGCCCAAGCGATCGAGCGTTTATTGGCAATCCCCATGACGACGTACGTCTTGTTCGTTAACGTTGGATAAATTGACATTGTGAACTCCCCTTTTTAGTACCTGGTTATAACATCTGTTATCAGATTACAGAATGGTGTCTGTTTTGTCAACCGCCTCGTAACGTATTGCGATTTTTTATAGTTACGGTAAGATAAACTACGTATAGAAAGGGTGAGACGACTTCATCATGAACCACATTCAATCTTATTTAAAAAGTTTAGACACGACACTTCTGACAATCGTCTTTTTCTTGATGGTCATCAGCCTTGGTGCCATCTACACGGCACAACCGATGTTGCCAACTCGTTTACAACATATTAACTTCGCCTTCGATCAAGGAATCCGTTACATCATCGGATTCGTTGCCATGTTTGCCATCATGACAATCGAATACGAGCAGTTGCGAAAAATTCATTGGTATCTCTATTCCTTTGGTTTATTGCTTTTAGTTGGCTTAATTCCGCTCCGGGATACCACACTCGTTCCAAATATTAATGGGGCGTATGGATGGTACAATGTGCCTGGTTTCAGTTTTCAACCAGCTGAATTTATGAAGTTGTTTTTACTTATTTCCATGGCCACAATCGTCTACGACCACAATAAACGTTACGGTTCGTCTCAACAGGATGCGTGGCTGTTAATGAAACTAGTATTACTCGCCATCCCACCTCTTGGGCTGATTGTCACGCAACCAGACTTAGGGACCGGGCTTGTTTTAATCACGATGCTCGGTGCCATCATCATCGTGTCAGGGATCGGTTGGAAATGGTTGCTCGGCCTATTTAGCGCTGCCGCCGTGACAATCGGTGGGTTCATGTACTTGTTTTTCTCGCATTTCGAGGTGCTTCAAAGCTTCGTTCCGGGCCACGCCTTGAATCGTTTCCAAGCATGGATTTACCCATATGAGTACTCTGACGATTTAGCGTTCCAGTTGATCAAATCGCTTCAAGCCATCGGTTCTGGTCAAATGTTCGGAACTGGCTATGGTCAAGGTTTAGTCTATCTACCAGAGTCGCAGACCGATTTTATTTTCGCCGTCATCGCTGAGCATTATGGTTTTATCGGTGCAGCAATCGTGATTATCGTCTTCTTCTTGTTCTTGTACCGGATGATTCATATCGCGCTCGAAGCGAGCAGTCCGTTCGGAAGTTACATCGTGACCGCCGTCATCGCCATGTTCACGTTCCAGATCTTCCAAAATATCGGAATGACAATCGGTGTCCTCCCGATCACCGGCCTAACCTTGCCATTCATCAGTTACGGGGGTACCGGGATCATCATGAACATGATTGCCATCGGGCTCGTCATGAACGTCGCCTCAAAATCAAAAACGTATATGTTTGACGACGATTGAAAACAGCCCCGCACTCATTTGAGCGCGGGGCTATGTTTTGTTCACTCGTGTTCAAGTTGAAAGTCGTCGGGGTAAGCCGCTTCGATTACAATACTCTTCCCTGTCAACGGATGATCGAACGCGGCAGACGAGCTGTGAAGCGCGTGACGGGCGAGCACGGGACGTCCGCCATACATGGTATCCCCGAGTAACGGATGACCGATGTGGCGCATGTGGACGCGTATCTGATGGGTCCGTCCGGTCTCGAGTTGAATCGTCAACGCCGCATAGTCACCTTGCGACTCGACGTGACGGACGTGTGTGACGGCTCGTTGCCCGTCGTCTGTGACGACGCGTTCCATGATCGAGTGTTCGGCCCGACCAATCGGCGCATCAATCGTCTGTCGTTCGACCAATCCTTCGACGAGGGCGATATACGTCCGGGACAAACCACCTCGCTTTTGAAGTTCGCTGAAGCGATGGTGCACGTACGCATATTTAGCGAACAAGACGACACCAGACGTATCCCGGTCGAGCCGATTGATCACATGAATCGCCGAGTGCAATCCAATTCGTTCATAGTAACCGAGCACAGCGTTCGCAAGCGTGTCGTCAGGATGAAGCCGAGACGGGATCGTCGCGATGCCTGCCGGCTTATCGACGGCGAGCAAATAGTCGTCCTCGTAGATGACCGTGAGCGGACGCCGCGAACGGACCATCGTTTCCGCTGGCTGCTCAAGCGGAAAATGAACCGTCACTTCATCGCCGCTCGACACATCAAAGCGAACAGTCCGCGGCTCCCCGTTCACTAAGATGAGGCCACCGTGTTTGACTTGCGTCAACATCTTGCGTGAGATGCCACAATCCCCCATCAAAAAATCGCGCAGCGGGACGTTCGTCTCCGCGACACGACGTAATGTAAAACCGTACATATGTTACTTCCCTTCCTCGATGAACGATTCGCGCACCCGACGCCAAAATGGGAACGGGCGGAACCGGGCGAACGTCACTTTTTCTCTCGCGACCGCGCAACGGATCGACTGGACGTTCGACCACGACAGTGCTTCCTGATGGTCGAACGCGAGCTCAAACTCCGTTTTCGTGTGCGGTTTGATTTTGACTTGGTGGTGCTTCGGCAACAACAGTGGTGAGCCGATCGTCCGGTAGACGAGATTATTGATCGACGCCATCTCGGTCACTTGGATCGCCTCGATCGATGGATGGACGATCGCACCGCCGAGCGCTTTATTATAGGCGGTCGAGCCGGACGGTGTCGAGATGCAAAGCCCGTCTCCGCGGAACGTTTCAAAGTAATCGTCACGGATCGACAAGTCACACACGAGCGTGCGCTTGTAATTTTTAATCGTACACTCGTTCATCGCCAACTGCCGCTCCGTCGTCCCGTCCTCATAGTCGATCAACACTTCGACGAGCGGATAAGATACCGGTTCGAACGATTCGCTCGTGATCATCTCTGTCAATTCATCGAGCTCGTCCGGCTGCCAGTCCGCGTAAAAACCGAGATGGCCCGTATGGATGCCGACGAGAAGCGTGTCGTCTAGCCGGTCGACATATTCATGGAACGCCTGTAGCATCGTCCCGTCCCCACCGACCGAAACGACGATCCGAGGTTGTTCCGAGACGGAATGTCCCGCCTCGGTCAACTTGTCTGTCAACTCACGCGCGATTTCCGCGGAACGCGCATCTCCCCTTGACACAATCGCAAACTGCATACACTCACCCCCCTAGTCTTGGTCCGTTTGGACGTTCATTTCTTTATCACGAAACACTTGCTGCGCATCTTGAATCTCGACGCGGAGCTGACTCATCTCAGCATCGAGCAAAAACGCCGCCTCCGCGGCCCGGCGCAGCCGTTCTTGGACTTCTTGCGGCATGTCGCCATCGTATTTATAGTTCAACGAGTGCTCGATTGTCGCCCAAAAGTTCATCGCGAGCGTCCGGACTTGGACTTCGACGAGCGTCGGGAATTCCCCGTGGATCGTCTGGACCGGGTATTCGATGATGATGTGATACGATCGATAACCCGATTTTTTTTGATTCGTGATGTAGTTCCGTTCCTCTACGATTTTAAAGTCGGTCCGGTGGTGCAACAGCTCGAGGACCTGCACGATATCATCCACAAATTGACACATGATTCGAAGCCCGGCGATGTCTTGCATCTCGGTCGACAAGTGATCATAGGCGATCTGTTTTCGTTTCGCTTTCTCGAGGATGCTTCCGACCGGCTTGACCCTGCCGGTAACAAACTCGATTGGAGAATGATCATTTTGCGAGTTGTATTGCTTACGGATCGCTTTAAACTTCACTTTCAGTTCATCGACCGCAATTTGATACGGCACTAAAAATTGATCCCAGTCCACTGATTGCATATGCTGTCACCACTTTCGTTCGTTTCGGAAAACCTTGCATTTTTCCGTATGTATCCGATTGTATGGTATCATAAACGAACAATTGTTCATAGAATGGAGCGATGACGAATGACCCAAGAAGTGGAAATTGAGTTTAAATCGATGCTGACGAAAGATGAGTATGAGACGTTGCTCGAATCGTATCAGTTATCCGACCAAGTCAAATGGCAAGCCAACGATTATTTCGATACACCCACGTTTGAACTGCGCAACCAAGGCGCGGCCTTGCGCATCCGTGAGAAGAAGACCGGTCAAGTTTTGACGCTCAAACAACCGCACGATGTCGGACTGCTCGAGACGCATGCACCGATCAATGAAGAAGCGGCGGAAAATTTGTTCAAGTACGGCATCGTCCACGACGAACAGATGAAACAAGCCCTCGCCACGTTCAATTTGACCGGACCGCTCGAGCATTTGGGCCGGCTCGAGACGAAGCGTGCTGAAATCGAGACGGCAGACGGTCTGCTCGTGCTCGATGAAAGTCATTATTTGGAGATTTGTGATTACGAAATAGAATTCGAAGTGACGGACGAAACGGCAGGCCGAATCGCGTTTGAACAGCTGCTCTCGAGCCACAATATCCCGTTACGTCCGGCCAAAAATAAAATCGTCCGATTCATGGAAGAAAAGATGAGACGGAGTGAAGGTTGAGCAGATACGTTGCCAACCTTTTTTTTTCGTTGCTACAATGAGCATACGATATAGTTGATTTTGTTTACGAGAGGAGGCGACACAATGGAACTTGAACAATGTAATGAGTCATCCTGTTCACTGGAAGAATCTTCTATCCAAGTAACATATAAGCCATTAGAGTTATTCTATTTCATGGACATCTCTGATCCCGACGGTTTCCACGTGATGACACTCATTAAAAAACTCGAGCTCGAATACGGACACTTGATTCGTTTTCGGATGGTCTCGACAGTTCCTAGTTGTGTTGGCGGATGTCAGGAAGAGGTTCGCCTTCTCACGATGATCAAGGCTATGGAATTACAAGGAAAACGCCATGCGATGCGTTTTTTGCGTCACCTTCATATTAACGACGCCTTTACGAAGGACGCTTCTAACGATGCCGACCTGTGGGAGATTGCGCGCTCTTACGCCGGATACGGGCTCGATATCGATGAGTTGGCGGCAGATATGCAGTCGGATCAACTCTTGAGCGCCCTCGCTGTCGACCATCAAATATTAAAAGACTGGGAAATCGAATCACTTCCTGCCATGACGTTCGTCACCCGTGACGAGGCGCTCAAAATCGAAGGCGTCTATCCTTACGACGTGTACCAAGCCGTTATGAGTGAACTGCTCGGATACGTACCGAATCGGCAAACCGGTTGGAACGTTGAAAAAGTGTTACGTCACTACGACGCCTCGACAATCACTGAGCTCGCGTTCATCTTAGAGCTCGACAAGCCGATCATCGAACGGGAACTGAAAAAACTGTCGCTCCAGCAACGTTGCCGCCCTGTCCCCGGCTGCAGCGGTCAAGCATGGGCCACACAAAAATAAACGGATACAAAAAGAAACCCACGGCCGGGGAGCCGTGGGTTTTTGACGTCTCAAGCGGGGACAAGAGACGCCGATCTTAACACCCGGGGAAGGTGTCAAGACGGGAGAAAGTTTACGGTCAATAAAGGGGTTTGTGATTGATTTCACACTTATAATATAACCATAGGCTCGCCTGTTGACAAGCACTTTGTTCATATTGTCACATAATGTTCACGCACGTGCACGCTTACGAAAACAGGAGTGATTCCATTTCATCGAGGACGGATTCAAACTGATCGAGCGCTGCTAACACAGGTGCTTTCGTCGTCATGTCGACACCGGCTGCCTTCAACACCTCGATCGGGTAATCACTCGATCCGGCTTTTAAGAACTTATCGATATAACGTTTAACGGCAGGCTCGCCTTCGTCCATGATTTGTTGCGACAACGCCGCTGACGCCGAAATTCCTGTCGCATACTGATATACATAGTAGTTGTAGTAGAAGTGCGGGATACGGGCCCACTCGAACGCGATCTCTTCGTCGATGACGATGTCGTCGCCGAAGTAACGCTTGTTCAACTCAAGATACGTCTCGTTCAAGTATTCTGGTGTGAGCGAGATGCCATCTTGGGCCGCTTGATGGATCTTATGTTCGAACTCAGCGAACATCGTCTGACGGAACAGCGTCCCCCGGAACGTCTCGAGTTGATTGTTGAGCAAGTAAAGGCGCTCGGCTTTGTCCGTCCGTGTCTTCAACAAATAGTCGTTCAAGAGCGCCTCATTCGTCGTCGAGGCGACTTCTGCCACGAAAATCGAATAGTCCCCATACGGGTACGGTTGCGTGGCACGCGTGTAGTGACTGTGTACCGAATGACCGAACTCGTGGGCAAGCGTGAACAAGTTGTTCACGTTGTCTTGCCAGTTCATCAAGATGAACGGTTGCGTGTCGTACGCGCCAGACGAATAGGCACCGCTACGTTTGCCGCGTGTCTCCCGGACGTCGACCCAACGTGAATCGAGACCGTCTTTGACGATTTGGACGTACTCGTCCCCGAGTGGAGCCAGACCTTGGACCATGAGCTCTTTCGCTTCTTCATAAGGCACTTTCATCTCGACGTCTTTGACGAGTGGCGTGTATAGGTCATACATATGCACTTCGTCTACACCGAGCGCTCGTTTACGAAGCGCGACATAACGGTGCAACAGATCGAGCCGTTCATTCACCGCTTCAACGAGTCCATCGTATACCGATTCAGGAATCGAGTTGTTGTGGAGTGCCGATTGACGCGCGCTCTCAAACTTGCGAACCGTCGCATAAAAGTTGTCCTTCTTCACGCTTCCAGACAGAGTTGACGCGAACGTGTTCAAGTATTGTTTGTACGTCCCATACATCGCTTTGAAAGCCGTCTCACGCACGCTGCGGTCTGCCGACTCTAAAAACGTAATGTAACGTCCGTGTGTCAGTTCGACTTCTTCTCCTTGCTCATTCTTCACTTTAGGAAATTTCAAATCGGCGTTGTTGAGCATGCCGAACGTCGAGCTCGATTGTCCGAGCACGTCGCCGGCTTGGGCGAGGATCGCTTCTTCCGCTTCCGTCAAGACGTGGGGCCGCTCTTGCGCCAACTCATCGAACGCATGACGGTAGACGGTCAACCCTTCGTGGCCGTCCATGAACGCCGTGATCTCACTTTCATCGATGGCGAGCAGTTCTGGTGTCATGAAGGCGAGTTGAGCCGAAATTTGAGCGGCGAGTGACCCGGCACGGTCGTTCAGCGCCTGATAATGGCTGTTGGCCGTATCTTCGTCATAGCGCATATGGGCGTATGTATACAGCTTATGCAGTTGACGCGAGATCTCGTCACGGAGCTGCAGCGCCGCGTAAAGTGTCTCGGCCGATTCCCCGAGTTTCCCTTTGAATTCAACGAGTTCAGGGATTCGGGCTTTGAGTGTCTCAAAGTCTTGCTCCCACGCTTTGTCGTCTGCATAGATGGTTTCTAAGTTCCACGTCTCCTCGACGGGTACTTGTTGTCGTGTTAGTACTTCTGACATATGTCCACTTCCTTTTCTCAGTTTATATACGATTTCGCCATGAATCGCTGAAACCCTTGAAACAAACGAATATCGTCACGAAGTGCTGCTTCGAGCGTGACCGGGACTTGCCAGTCGATGACATACTCTGACAAGCCGAATACGTTCAAGAGTTGTCTCCATTGTAACTGAAACGAAGAAACAAAGTCGCTTGTCGGGGTCGCGTTGAACTGGCGGCATGTCTTCTCGATGCTCCAAGCGAGCGAATCCTCAGGAGCTTCCCGTCGATTTAAATACAAGACCGTTTGAAATTCGAACGGATGAACATGAACACCCCACAGCGCCGGGAGCGGCAAATAACAGACCGTCGGCAATAGCGACGGTAACATGCCGAGCGGATAGAGACGATTCAAGATCAGCCGTCTGAAGAGCGGCGTCGGATAAGGCGGCGTCATACGCTTACGCCGCACAAGTTGAATCCATCGGTGCGCATCAAATCGATAAAACGGCTCAAACGGCGAGACGTCAAAAGATGTCGCCGGCACCCACGTGCCTTGTGCCCGTCTGAGCGAGATCGGACACCCGACGAACCGGTACAACGCGTTCTTGACCGGAACGATCAGCGTACACCGCCGCGCGATCTCACACCTCATCCACGGTGAGAAGGACGGCACCGGTTCAAGACGTAATCCGCTCGCGATCCAGATGACGGCAAGACCGTTTCGCTCATAGTGTCTCGTCCGTTCTACGTAAGAATCGACTGCTAGCGGTGAGGACTGTATTTCGACGACGAACGACGCCCCGGCTTTTGTCGCGATTAAGTCAGCCCGTCTCCCGTTAAGGTCCACTTCTTGCTCGACATCATATCCGCCCGCCTGCAGCCATTGTCTGACGCCCCATTTATCGGTTCGGTGACCAGCCGACTCTCCGCTCCCACACGTTTGAACGTGAGAAAAATGGAGCCTCCGTTTCGCTCCTCGTTTTACAATGACCCGTTCTCCGCACTGCGGACATGAAAAAGGGGCAGCCGGTTCGATTTGCCTCCGACTCAACGTATGGGCATCCACGTACTCCCCTGTCTGATCGATTGCGAACCGCATCCCGCTTCCCCCTCATAATAATGGTGAAAACATTCGTGCCAAAGATTCAACGAGTTTGATGAAATAAGATCGTTCTGCGAACGCGCCCAACTCCAACTCGTGAGACCCTTCAAAATCTTTGTAGATGTCTTGCTTGAGCTGATGAACCGAGTTCGTGTTGTACAGCAGTGCGTTCACTTCAAAATTGAGATGAAAACTACGGAAGTCCATGTTCGCCGTCCCGATCGTCGCTAGACCGTCATCGATGACGATGACTTTCGAGTGCATGAATCCTTCCTCGTACAAATAAATCTTAACGCCAGCGCTGAGCAAATCCTCATAATAAGATCGGCTCGCATAGAAGACGATTTTATGGTCCGGGAAGCTCGGTAAGACGATGCGGACATCGATCCCCGACAAAGAAGCCGTCTTCAACGCACTCATAATATCCTCGTCAGGAATTAAGTACGGTGACGAGATGTATACCGATTTTTTTGCGGCGTTGATGAGCGCGAAATAAATCGACTTCATCGTCTCGTACGGCTCGTCCGGTCCGCTGGCGACGATTTGAACACCGCCGCTCGCGCTCCGCACCGTCTCGAGCGGCTCTAGGTAGAACGGTGTGAACAAGCGCTCACCCGTCATATAGTACCAGTCTTGCAGGAAAATCAGCTGCAGTTCCGATACCCCTTCCCCTCTGACGTATAGATGCGTGTCACGCCAAAATCCGAACTTCGTATGCTCTCCTAAATACTCGTCCCCGACGTTCAAACCGCCCGTGAACGCTTCTGTCCCGTCGATGACGACAATCTTCCGGTGGTTCCGATAATTCGTTTTACTCGAGACGAGCGGTAAGACGACGGGAAAGAACGCCTGCACGTGGACACCAGCTTGTCGCATCTCTTCGAAAAAAGAACTGCTCGTATGAATCGACCCGACCGCATCATACAAAAACCGGACCTCGACCCCAGACCGCGCTTTTTCGATCAAAATCCGTTGAATTTCCCGAGAAATACGATCTTCCCGGAAAATGTAGTACTCGAGGTGAATGTGACGCGTCGCCCCGTTCAAGGCTGGCAATAGTTTCGAAAACTTTTCTTTTCCGTTTGTGAGGATTTGTGTATACGTATTCGACGAGACGGGTAATTGATTCAATGAAGACGTTAAGTGGAGCAACTTCTCGTAATCATCGTGCGGAAACACGAGCGATGGCGAGAGTGTCATCGCTTTTTGCCGATAAGCGAGATACGTTTCTTCATCCAACATCGCCTTCTCATTGAACATGCGTCTCCGCCGATAGTTTTGACCGAAGACGAAGTATGCGAATAAACCGACGACCGGAAATCCGAGCATGACGATTGCCCAGATGAGCGTTCGTTGCGGATTACGGTTCTCGAGCAAGATGACGAGCAGGATGCTAAACGTCGTCAGAAAGACGAGGATCGAGAACAGCCCAATCACTTGCGAGCTCCAGTAATAAGATAATACGGCAATGAGCCCTGCGAGCAAAAGAAGGGATAATAGTACTTGTATGCGTCGCAACATATTATAAACTGACCCCGTTTCTGTCATGTATTATTATTAATTATACATCGGAACGATATCTTTTTGAGGGAGTGGAGAAAATATGGGAACTTTTCTAGTAACGGGGGCGACGAGCGGCATCGGTCGTGCGGTCTCCTTACGGTTGGCAGAAGAAGGACACGACGTCTTAGGCGTCGGACGTGATGAGACGAGAGGTGCGGCACTAGAACTCGAATCGGATAACACCATCACGTTCCTGAAATGTGATTTATCTCAAGCTGACGAGGTCGAGGCACTCATGGACCGCCTCGCAGCCGATCAAGTCGTCCTGCACGGATTATTCAATAACGCCGCGACGTTCGGTCGCCCCGGTACGCCTGAACGGTTGCCAGCCTCTGCTTTTGACGAAGTGTTCGAACTGAACGTGTTGGCGACAAACCGCCTCATTCAACGCGCAATCCCGCTCCTCGCGACCGGTTCTAGCGTGGTCAACAACGCAGCGATCGTCGGACACGTCAAATTCCCGCCGATGCTTGGTCCATACGCCGCTTCGAAAGCGGCCGTCATCGCCTTGACGAAGACGTTCGCCCACCGGATGAAAGGAAAGATTCGTTTCAACGCCGTCTGCTTCGGACCAGTCGATACGCCGCTCAGCCATAAGCTGTACGGCGGCGAGGCAAAATTCAAAGACGCGATGAGCCACCATTTCCGCGGGAACGCCGCTTCACCGGAAGAAGTCGCACCGGTCGTCACGTTCTTGCTAAGTGATGCGTCGAGCTATATTAACGGCCAAGCCATCACCATCGATGGTGGTTACAGCCTGTCTTGAACGCGAAAAGGGGTCGTCTACGAATTAGACGGCCCCTTTCGCTTTTGTGCGAACAGCTATATATTATGCCTTGATTTTCCTCGCTTGCATCATCTGGGTCGTCAAGAACGCCTTTTCGCGCGGATGCAAATCATCCCATGCGAGCACGTCTTCAATGTAATCGACGAATTCTTCAAACGTGTCGTGATGCGTTGGATGAGCGCGCAGGCGTCCGATCCGGATCGCCTCGAAAATCGACGCCATCACGAAAATGTCATGGCTCGCGTACGTTTTGATCGGCGCGAGCGCCTCGAATAACGTCGCTTCCATCGCTTTCCGTTTGATGTGCCAATCACTCTTACCGTTTGAGAAGACGAAATCCCCTTCCGGAAGTTCGCTCAATTCCCGTAAGATATCCCCGATATAGTGAATCGCATGAATCGCCGTGTTCGGGTCGTTAATCCCCGGTGATACTCCTTTAAGGGCGATCTCACTCAATTTTTCAATGACGAACGCCGGGTCTTGGATCGATGAACGGACCTCGCCGATTTGAAACACATCTTTGTCGAGAGCGTCATCCCCTAGCCAATATCCGAGAATATCTCCTTCCGCCACAAAGTCGCCGACCGCGACGACCGATTCGAAACTGATGTCGTGATCTTCTTGTTTCTCGCTCGAGAACAATTGAACATAGCCGGTCCGCGAGGCGTACACCGCTTGCCCTGTTTCGAACGTATGGACCGATCGTTTCAGCACGATGCTCACCTTTCCGTCTTCGACCGCTTGCTTCTGTTTTACGATGACGGATAATGCTTCTCGATGTAAGGACGATAACAGGCGTTCAGCTTGAATCGAGACGCTAATCGTCTGAATGAACTTGACGAACGCCCAGATCGAACTGACGACTAATACGACGCTGACACCTGAGGCGAGGACGGCGTCCTCTTCCGATGTCCGAATGAGAAATAAATTCGTGATCCCGTATACAGTCGTCATGATGAAAATACCGAGCGTATGTTTCGAAGCCGAGTTCGTTAAAAAGTTATTGATTGTACGGGGCGAGAATTGAGATGAATACGTCGTCAGCACGACTAAAATCGTCGAGAAACTGAACGTCATCATCGTCATGAGACTCGTGAACGACGACGAAAGGACGGAAGCGGCTGAATCCTGATCCAAATAAATGATTTTTGGCAACAGTTCGCGGAAAAAGCTACCGAAGTATTGCGTCAGAAACGTTAATACGATACCGCCTGTCCCATACAAAAACGGGACGAACCACGTACTGTCTGACAACATCAATTGTAAACGCTTGAACATCAAGTCACCTCTTCATATGTATCAATTAGTAAAAAAGTCGCCTGTCCGTTTGAACAGGCGATTCGAGTTTAAAAATAGTGGCGTACTTTCGAGAACACGTCGCCGTCGAGAATTGGTTTACCGTACTCCTCGAGCATAGCGAGGGTTTGCGTACTGAACGACAAATATTCGGCTAAAAGACTGAGGACGTTCTCTTCTTCTTCCGGCTCCATCTCGTCCGGGAAGTCAATCCACAAGTAGTAACGGTTTTCATAATGGAATAACTTGAGGGTGACGTTATCCAACGTATCACCGGCCCGTTTGCTCAGAGCGATAATGGCCTCAAAGTCATCCGTATCCATGGCTAACGGAGCCCACGCCTCCGGTTCAGTTTCGACTTCATCGAGTTCACTCAACTGGTCAAGGACAGACTGTTGATCACGCGCTTCGTCGATTGCGTTGCGCAAGAGCGAGCCGAGTTCTGCGTCGTCTTCTGTGTCGATCACATTTTTGGCGATCGTGACAGTCACTTCAAGCCCTTTTTCAAACGCTTGTACTTGTATCCATAGTGGACCATCGAACGAGATATCTTCCCGTTCGTGCGCTTCGTCCATCATCTGCCAGAACAGCTGCTCACCACGTTCTCGGTTGTACCAAATTTCATCCCGGGCGAATCCGCGTTTCTCGATATCGACATAAGTGATGAAAAACTTGACGGTATTGTCATTGATGCGCTCAATTTTCACGATTGTCCACTCCCTTCTGACCTCACTCCTACTTCTTAAGGAGGAGAGGGGAAATTGTCTTGTTATCATAGTACCCTTTTTTTCACCTGTCAATCTATTGATGATGGGGTGTGTATCACTATTTTATCGGAAAAACGAGATAATAAAAAGCACACTGCTTGGACAGTATGCTTCCTCACTCGTTGACGAGTCGTTGCGCTTCTTGAAGTTGGAACGTACGAACTTTACGAGGCAAGAACCGACGAATCTCATCTTCGTTATATCCGACTTGAAGGCGTTTTTCATCAATCAAAATCGGACGGCGAAGGAGGCCCGGATATTCTTGAATCAAATCGTACAACTGCTGAAGCGAAAGTGCGTCGACCGATACATCAATTTTCGAGAAAACTTTTGAGCGGGTTGAGATGATCTCATCTGTGCCGTCTTCTGTCATGCGTAAAATCTGTTTAATCTCATTGAGTGAGAGTGGTTCTGAGAATATGTTTCGTTCTGTAAATGGGATATCATGCTCTTCGAGCCAAGCCCGTGCTTTTCGGCACGATGTACAGCTCGGAGACGTATAAAGTGTGACCATGTTCGTTCCTCCCTGATCAAATGTTCGTCCATTTTTTCGTGACTCTTCTTGTATACCCAAAATCTCGTTCACGTAATTATAATAATTCTTATTTACTGAAACTTCAATGATATTCTTTCTCATCCGGGGAAGAAAAGAGGACGCATTCAGAAGAATGCGACCTTGATCGACCGTTCTACGAAGCTGGAATCCGAGAAACCGGTTGTGACACCGTTTCTTTCCCTGGCTTCACTTGCAAGTCTTTCAATTTCTTCTTGAGCACTTCTTTTAACAGTTTCTTTTTCTGTTGCAGTACTTTGTCACGCTCTTTCATGGTCTCTCACCCCCCATGGACGAAAGGAAAAACCAACCATTACTGTATCTGAAAATCTTAAAGTTGCACTAATCTATAGTTAAATTATAGCACATCCTATTGAAAAATGTTGAACAATCTCGTAAAAAATCATGATTTCACACGTTCCAAATTTGCATTTACTTATCCATTCCCGTATAGTTAATAGAAATAATCTTTGAAATCACCAAGGAGGAGAGCACGAATGAGAATCACGTTAGAAACGATCATGCAGCATCACGTCACCCAGAAATACTTGACACGATCTGGATTAAAACATGCCGTCGACGTCTGTGAACGCGCTCTCGAATTGGCGACACGACGAGGACTCGACACCGATCTAGCAACGAAGGCTGCACTGCTCCACGACATCGGTCATTACGAATGGTACACCGAAGGCAAGTGGAACTATGACTTGTATCGTCAAAACGATATCCACGCCATCAAAGGCGCGGAACGCGCGCATAAACTGTTGATCCGGCTCGGAGAAGACCCGGCTCGGGCCAAGGAAATTTCCGTCATGATCCTGCTTCATACGGATTCTTACCTTCCGCCTAGCCGCATCCAACGGACCCCGCTCCAACAACTCGTCCATGATGCCGACACGTTCGTCGAACAACCGGGCGGCCTTCACCATTATGAAACAATGGAGATTGAAGATGCGCTTGCTCGCGTCCGCTCCATCGATGCCGTCGTCGAGCGTCTCTCGAACTTGCCGCGCATCTCAAACGCTTAACACCGTCCGGGTCTCCCACGGTGTTAAGCGTTTGAGCAAAAAAGCCCCGAATCCAATTGGATTCGGGGCTTTTCGTATTAGACGAGCTGGGCTTTATACGCCTCATATTCTGCGTCTGTGAGCGAAACATAGTGACCTGGTTCGACTTCACGAAGCGCAGGGATACTCGAATCTTCATCCGATCGTCCGACAGCACCAAGTGAGCCAGACTCGTAGACGATCCGCTTACGTGTCCGTTCGTGTTCTGGGTCCGGAAGCGGGATCGCAGACAAGAGCGATTTCGTATAGGCGTGAATCGGGTTCTCGTACAGGCGCTCTGCCGATGCAAGCTCGACGAGATGACCTTGGTACATAACGCCGATCCGGTCTGAGATATACTTGACCATCGACAAATCATGGGCGATGAACAAGTACGTGAGATCGCGGTCCCGTTGCAACTCTTTCATCAAGTTGACGACTTGAGCTTGGATCGACACGTCGAGTGCCGAGATCGGCTCGTCGGCGATGATGAACTCCGGTTCAACAGCGAGTGCCCGGGCAATCCCGATCCGCTGACGCTGTCCGCCTGAGAATTCGTGTGGATAACGGCTCGCGTGCTCTTTCGTGAGGCCGACCGTCTCGAGGAGGTCGTATACACGGTTCATCCGTTCTTCATTCGTCTTGGCAAGGCTGTGGATATCGATGCCTTCGGCGATGATGTCAGCGACCGTCATCCTCGGGTTGAGCGACGCATACGGATCTTGGAAGATCATCTGCATAGCCCGGTTGAATTTCAACTTCTCAGCCTTATTCTTTTTCCCGTGGACGTTCTCACCTTTGAAAAGAACATCCCCGTCTGTTGCATCGTAAAGGCCGATGATCGTACGGCCTGTCGTCGATTTACCGCAACCCGACTCTCCAACGAGGCCGAGCACTTCACCTTTGTAAATATCGAACGAGATGCCGTCGACCGCTTTAACGACGCGGCCTCGACCAATGTTAAAGTGCTGCTTCAGGTCTCGTACTTCTAGTAATTTCTCACGTTCCATTATTCAGCACCACCTTTCAAAATCGATTTTGCGAACGCGCTGTCAGGACGATACTTGAGCGCGAGCTCACGAATCGCTCGCGGCGGCGTCACTTGCGGTGCTTGTGGATGTAAGAGCCAGCTCGCTGCATAGTGTGTATCGCTAATTTGGAACATCGGTGGTTCTTTCTCGAAATCAATCTTCATCGCATACGGATTACGCGGTGCGAACGCGTCGCCTTTCGGCGGGTCAAGCAAGTTAGGCGGAGTGCCTGGGATGGCCGGGAGCGCTTCGTTCGGATCGTCGGTCGGACGCGGCATCGATCCGAGCAGTCCCCAAGCGTACGGGTGACGCGGCTCATAGAAGATTTCATCAACCGTTCCTCTTTCGACGATTTTACCGGCGTACATGACGGCGACACGGTCAGCCATGTTCGCGACGACACCGAGGTCGTGCGTGATGAAGATGATAGCCGTACCCGTTTTTTGCTGAATGTCTTTCAACAATTCTAAAATCTGAGCTTGGATCGTCACGTCGAGTGCTGTCGTCGGCTCATCGGCAATCAACACTTTCGGGTTACATGCGAGCGCGATCGCGATGACGATCCGTTGGCGCATCCCGCCTGAAAGTTGGTGCGGATATTGTTTAAGACGTGCCTCTGGGTTCGGGATCCCAACGAGCGTGAGCAATTCGAGCGTACGCTTCTTCGCATCTTCACCTGTCAATCCCTGGTGTTGCTTCAATCCTTCGGCAATCTGTTTGAAGATTGTCATCGTCGGGTTGAGTGACGTCATCGGATCTTGGAAGATCATCGCGATGTCGCGGCCGCGGATTTTCAACATTTCTTTTTCTGACAACTTCGCCAAGTCTTTTCCTTCGAACAAAATTTCTCCGTTCGTGATCTCACCTGGCGGGTTCGGAATGAGACGCATGATCGCTTTCGATGTGACGGATTTACCAGAACCCGATTCACCAACGATTGCGAGTGTCTCGCCTTTTTTCAAATCAAACGATACGTTGCGGACGGCTTGTACCGTTCCGGCATACGTATGGAACGAGACTGCTAAGTCTCGGACAGATAAAATCGTTTCCATGCACGAGTCCCCCTCTGTTTAAATTATTTACGCATTTTCGGGTCGAACGCATCACGCAAGCCATCGGCGAGCAAGTTGAAGCTGACCATGAGCAAGACGATGATGATTGACGGGATGACGAGCAAGTACGGGAACGTCCGTAGCTCTTTGTATCCGTCGTTGATCAACGTACCAAGTGACGCTTGTGGCGGTTGAAGTCCGATCCCGATGAAGCTGAGGAACGCCTCGAAGAAGATGGCAGATGGAATCGTGAACATGAGTGTGATGATGATCGCACCGAGCGTGTTCGGGATCAAGTGTTTGAAAATCAAACGGTTACTTGACGCACCGAGCGTACGGGCAGCCAATACAAACTCTTGGTTTTTCAGTTTCAAAATTTGACCGCGGACGAGTCGACTCATCCCGATCCAGCCGGTGATGGCCATCGCCAAGATAATGGTGAAGACACCTGGGTCAAAGATCAAGATGAACAAGATGATCAAGATCAAGTTAGGAACACCAGTCAAAATCTCGACGATCCGTTGCATGATGTTGTCAATGCGGCCACCGAAGTAAGCCGAGACGCCGCCGTAAGCGACACCGATGACCGTATCGATGATTGCGGCCATCAAACCGATGAAGAGCGAGATACGAGTCCCTTCCCAAACACGCGACCAAAGATCACGCCCGAGGTAATCAGTACCAAACCAGAAATTCTCTTCGACGTTTTTTTGTTCATAGAAGTTGATGTCACGCCCACCGAGGTTGGCCATGCCGTCAAATCCGGCCCACTCAAGTCCTGTGACTTTAGGCGGTAGTTTCGCTTGTGAGATATTTTGTTCATAGGCGTCACGAGCTGAAAGCATCGGACCGAACAACGCGAGCAACACTAAAATCAAAATGATCGACAGCGAGACGATGGCCGCTTTGTTTTTCTTGAGACGAAGCCATGCATCTTGCCAGAAGTTCAAACTTTTCCCAGCAATTCGTTCACCGAGCTGTTCGTTCATCTCGACACGTTGGAACATGTCTTGGTCGAACTGCTCGAAATCTTTTTTATTTTCAATCATCAGTTATCCCCCCCAAGACGAATACGTGGGTCAACGACTCCGTAGAGCAAGTCAACAAGTAAAATAATTAGAATGAACAGAGCCGAGAAGAAGAGCGTCGTGCCCATGATGACCGAATAGTCATTCAACGTAATCGACGTTACGAACAATTCACCAAGTCCCGGAACGGCAAAGATTTTCTCGATAACGAACGTACCTGTGAGTAGCGCAGCCGTCATCGGTCCAAGGATTGTGATCGCTGGAATCATGGCGTTACGCACCATATGTTTCCACACGATTGCATTCCCGGTTAATCCTTTCGCTTTCGCGAGCGTGACATAGTCTTGTCCGGTCACTTCTAGCATCTCGGTCCGTACGAAACGGGCGATCGACGCGGTGACCCCGAGCGACAACGAGATGGTCGGAAGGATCGTATGTGCCGGCGAGTCCCAGAACGCGACAGGCAATACGCCCCATTTTACCCCAACGTAGTATTGAAGCAGGGCCGCAAAGACGAACGACGGGACAGAGATCCCGATTACCGACACGAACATTGAACCATAATCGATGTACGTGTTATGGCGAATCGCTGCAACGATCCCGAGCAATAGTCCTGTCAGCGTACCAAGCACTAATGCCTGAATACCTAACTGGGCCGATGGTCCGATTCGTTCCATGATCAACTCCGTCACTGGCCGGTTGGCCGTACGGAACGATACGCCGAGGTCGCCTTGGACAAGGTTCCCTAAGTAAGTCGCGTAACGAACTGGAAGCGGATCATTGAGTCCGTAACGATCGTTCAAGATCTGAATTTGCGTGTCCGTCAATTTTTCCTGGTTCTGATACGGCGAACCTGGAAGCAGGTCCATCAGGAAAAATGTGAACGTCGCAATCAAGAAGAACGTGATGAGGCCGTAAACCAGCCGCTGAAGAATATAACGTCCCATAATAAAAACCCCCTGTTTTTCTAATTGTGTCTATGCTTGCACCAACAGCGTCACTATGACATATTTCCCTTTTCTTGAATTCACAAAATGAAAGGAATTTTCTGAAAGAATAGGTCAAACGTCATCTCAAGGCTCTTAGCACAGCATATGAAAATCAAAAAACTCTCAGTTTCTGAAGTATTCTGAATTTTCACTGTTACTCCATTATACTTTACCAACAAAACATTTGAATAGTATTTTCTCTCAATTCGCTTTTTTTTTTTAGAAAAGTGGGGACATGCTTGCGCATGTCCCCTCGCCTATTTAGTTGATATCAACGTATTTGTACTGGTAATCAGCACCGAAAAGTTGACGGTTGAAGTTCTCGATGTTCGGACGGATCAAGTAAGCGACACCGGCCTGATAGATCGGCATGATCGCTTGGTCTTGTTCGATCAAGAGCGTTTCCGCTTCTTTGAATTTGTCGTAACGGGCATCGATCTCTGTTTCAGCCGAAGCTTCATCAATCAACTTGTCATATGCTGCCGACTTGTACTTGATGTCATTTTGACCGTTGTCTGACGTGAAGATGCCAAGGTTTGTGAGCGGGTCTTGATAGTCAGGTCCCCAAAGGGCGAATGACATCTGGTAGTCCCCGTTCGCTTCGCGTTCGAGCTTGTTGTTGAACGGTTGTTGCGAGATGTTAACCGTCACGTTCGGCAAGTTCGATTCGATTTGGCCTTTCATATACTCTGAGATTTGTTTTGAAACTTCACTGTCGAATGAAAGCAATTCGATTGTGATCGCTTCGCCGCCAGTTGCTTCTTCCCAAAGCGTTGCTGCTTCATCAGTGTTCGTCTCGAAGTGTTGTACGCCTTCTGTGTAATCCGTTCCGTCTTCATACTTGATGAATTCTTTCGGGATGAACGAAGTCGTTGCAATCGAACCGTTGTTCAACAGTTGGTCGACAATACCGGCTGGGTCAACGGCACGAGCGATTGCTTTACGTGCGTTCACATCAGCGAATACTTCATCTTCATGATTGAACTTGAAGTAACCGACCGCTGAACGAAGTCCTGTGTTGTAGTCTTCGTCTTCTTGGAAAGCAGCGACTTGCTCAGACGCGAGGCCTGCGTAATCAACATCGCCTGCTTCATACAAGTTGACGACCGTTGACGTATCTTTGACGACGCGAACGTCGACTTTGTTGAGGGCGACGTTGTCAGCATCCCAGTACGCATCGTTTTTCGTCAAGACATAACCTTGTTCACGGTCCCACTCTGACCATACGAACGGACCGTTGTAGAGAAGGTTCTCTGTGTTTGTTGCGAAGTCCGCTCCTTGCTCAGTTGCGAATGCTTCATTGATCGGTGTGAACGTACCGAACGATGTGAGTGAGACGAACGATGGGTCCGGACGCTCGAGTGTAACTTCTAGCGTTTTCTCATCGATTGCTTTCACGCCGAGTTCTTCTTTAGGAAGGTCACCCGTGTTGATGGCTTCGGCATTTTTTACCGTGTTCATGATATACGCATACTGTGAACCAGTTTCTGGGTCCACGGCACGTTGCCAAGCGTAAACGAAGTCGTTCGCTGTAACCGGCTCACCATTCGACCATTCGGCGTCACGAAGCGTGAACGTGTAGACGGTCTCGTCTTCGTTCAATTCCGGTTCTCCTTCGGCGATGGCTGGAACGGCTTGCCCTTCTTGATCAAGACGGTAAAGGCCTTCCATTGTGTTGGCGATCAAGTTGAACGCGACTGCGTCCGTTGCGAGCGCCGGGTCGGCTGTAGTAATGTCAGACGTGTCCGTCAAACGAAGTACTTTCTCTCCGTTCGAAGACGAACCGCCGTCAGAGTCTCCGCCAGTCGAGCAAGCGGCGAGCACTGAACCGAGCGCTAAGATGAGTGTCATCATTAGCAAAATCGATTTTTTCTTCATTGCGATGTCCCCTTTCTAATCTCGTGAAGCTTAGCATTCCGTCGGACTAACATCTTACTCTTTTTCTTTAATTTTCTGAATATTACATAAAGTATCCGACGAAAGAACGTTAGGGCTATTGTAAAAAATTTTTAATCAAACTGTCAACTGTGGAATAAACCGCTATCATCTTAAAAACTTCCTTCTCGCCATAATAGCGGGACTACGCGTATCATAGAACCATAAGCAAACGTGACAATTTGACGTCGTCACGTTGAAAGGAGTTTGTCACATTGAAAAATTTTAGAAGTATATTAATCGTTTGGGGAATTGTCACAATTGCCTATACGGTTTGGTCGTACGTATCGTATTACCGCGCGGAATCGTTCGCGTTTCATTTGAGCGGTGGCTTGTTCGTCGCCGGCATGATCGCCTTCGCGTTCGGGATGTTCTCACAGATGAGCGCTTCAGGATTGTTCGACGGGATTATGTATGGGTTTAGGCGGAACCGCCGCGCCAAACTAAAGGAAATTGATTCCGATTATGAGGAAGACGAAAAAGACGACGACGAGATGAAAGAAGAACGTTCCGTCCGTAAACAGTCGGCTTGGCGTTGGGTATACGTCGGGATTGGCAGTGTGATCCTGTCATACGTCATCACCCTCGTTTGACCTTTTTGTTTTTCCGCCAATATGCTAAACTAAATGCAGAATATAAGAAACACGAGGAAGAAGACAAGTACCTCGAACCCCCTCTCCCCCAGAGAGTCTACGTTGCTGCGAGTAGACGGAGAGCGTTCAAGCGAATGGACTTCAGAGTGGCTCACCTGAATGGTAGTACGGTGAGACGGTTACGCCCGTTAACGCGATCAAGTGGCATGACTTCATGCAAATTTGGGTGGCACCGCGGTTATTCGTCCCGATTTTTCGGGCGGAGAACTGCGGTTTTTTATATTTTATGGAGGTGTAGGCATGGCAACGATATTTTCAGGCATTAAACCGACCGGCGTCGTGACGCTCGGTAACTACTTAGGGGCGATGAAACAATTCGTCGATCTTCAAGAAGAACATGACGCGTACTATTGTATCGTCGATCTTCACTCGATCACGGTCCAACTCGACCGCGTCGAACTGATGGACAACACCCGCAAGCTGGCGGCGCTCTATCTCGCTTGTGGACTTGATCCTGAGAAGGCAACGATCTTCGTCCAGTCAGAAGTAAAAGCGCACGCTCAACTCGGATGGATGTTGACGTGTATCGCCGGGATGGGCGAACTCGGTCGGATGACGCAGTACAAAGACAAATCGCAAGGCAGCGATAACGTCGGTGCCGGGCTGTTCATCTATCCGACACTCATGGCGGCGGACATTCTACTTTACGGGACAGAGCTCGTGCCGGTCGGTGACGATCAAAAACAACATATCGAACTGACGCGCGACTTGGCCGAACGGTTCAACAAACGCTATTATGAGACGTTCAAGATTCCTGAGCCGCTCATTCAAAAAGAAGGGGCTCGGATCATGAGTTTGACGAACCCCGAGAAGAAGATGTCGAAGTCGGACGCGAACGTCAAAGGCTTCATCTCGATGCTTGACGAACCGAACGTCATCCGTAAAAAAATCAAGAGCGCCGTCACGGACTCGAGCGGCGTCATCAGCTTCGACCGGGAGAATAAGCCGGGCATCTCGAACTTGCTCGAGATTTACTCGTTATCGACGGGTACTTCGATAACAGATCTCGTGACTCAATACGAAGACTCGAACTACGGAACGTTCAAGCAAGACGTCGCCGAAGCGGTCGTCGCCATGCTCGAACCGATTCAAGCGCGCTATCACGAACTCGTCGACTCGTCAGAGCTCGATGCGATCCTTGACTCGGGACGCGAGAAAGCCGAAGCGGTCGCGAACAAAAACCTCGCCAAGATCGAGAAAGCGATGGGCTTAAGCCGGAAACGTGCCAAAGTGAAAAAATAAGACAGAGCCGCCCAACGCATGCGTTGGGCGGCTTCTTTATGGAAGAACACAAAAAAAAGAAAGAAACAGGCGTCCCTGTCTCTTTCTGGTGAATGTTGCTTATTGCTCTTTGCCTTCGATGAATGCCCACTTGTACGAGTAGTCAGCGCCGAATCCGTGTTCAACGATTCCTTTAACGTATGGCTTCGTGAGACGAGCTGATCCGCGTTGGTAAACTGGCGAGATCGCGTTCTCTTCAAGAACGATTTTCTCTGCATCTTGAAGTTCTTTCCAACGTGCTTCAGCATCTGTGTTCGATTTCGCAGATTCGATGAGTGCGTCGAATTCATCGTTCGACCACTTACCACGGTTGTATGGTCCGTCAGTAACGAAGAGGTCAACGAACGTCATTGGATCCTGGTAGTCAGGTCCCCAGCCTGCGAATGTAAGCTCAAAGTCACCTTTGTTCTCGAGGTCAAGTTTGTTGTTGAACGGTTGTTGCTTGATCGTAAGCGTCATGCCTGGAAGGTTCTTCTCAAGTTCACCTTTGATGAACTCACCGATTTGCTTCGCAGACTCTGAGTCGTAGTTGAGGAGTTCGATTTCGACAGAATCTGTCCCGAGCTCTTCAAGCCCTTTTTCCCAAAGTTCTTTCGCTTTATCAACGTCGTAGCCGCCGATGTCGCCGTTCGCTTCACGGAAGTCTGCACCGTCTGGACCTGTTACGAAGTCTTTCGGTACGAGATAGTTCGCAGGTACTGAACCGTTCGCGAGGAGCGTTTCAGAGATTGCTGCTTTATCGTAGGCCGCATCGATCGCGTTACGGATGTTTTGGTTGTCGAACGCTTCAACTTCAGTGTTGAACTGGAGGTAGAAGAGTGTCGGCTCAACGACAGTCGAGAAATCTTCGCTGTCTTGGTATTGAGCAACGAGTTCAGAAGTCAAACCAGTACGGTCAACGTCGCCGTTTTCGTACAAGTTGACGCCTGTTGAAACTTCTTTAACGACTTTAACGTCGATTTCGTCAAGTTTGACGGCTTCAGCATCCCAATAGTCGTCGTTTTTGACCATTTTCCAGCCTTGCTCGCGCTCCCAGCTTTCGAGTTTGAACGGTCCGTTGTAGAGCGTCGTCTCTGCAGACGTACCGAAGTTCTCGCCTTGTTCCGCGTCGAACGCTTCAAGTTTAGGCATAAATACGCCGAAGCTTGTGAGACCAAGGAAGTAATCAGCTGGTGCTGTCAATTTAACTTCAAGTGTCTGATCGTCAGTTGCTGTAACGCCGACCGCGTCACGCTCGCCTTCGCCAGTGTTGTAAGCTTCAGCGCCTTCGATGACAGACATGACGTAAGCATATTGTGATCCGTTGTCCGGATTAAGTACTTCTTTCCAAGCGTATTCGAAGTCGTTTGCCGTTACAGGCTCACCGTTAGACCAAGTTGCGCCTTCACGGATTTTGAACGTGTACGTTTTACCGTCTTCAGAAACTTCGTGTGATTCAGCCATCCCTGGTGTTGGGTTGTCTTCTTCGTCCATACGGTAGAGACCTTCGTTAACGTTGTTCAAGACGTTGAACGATACTGCGTCAGTCGCGAGAGTTGGGTTAAGTGAAGGAATGTCTGCACTGTCGAGCAAGTTGAGGACTTGCGCTTCATCTGCACTACCTTCTGAACCTCCATCTCCGTTTGTTGTCGTTGTTTCTTCTTCCCCACCCGAGCAAGCTGCTAGGAACGCGCTAGATAGAAGCGTTACCGACGTTGCTAATGCAAAACCTTTTTTCTTATTCAATACGATGACCCCCTGATTTTTTTCGTTTTAACGAAATGAACGATGGTAGAAAATTCTGAAAGTTAACTTTACAAAATTTGCTACCACAATCCCGTTGATGCAATAATACAATATTCTGATAATTTTGCAAAGTATTTATTTTGATTTTTCTAAAAAATTTTTATCATAGGCTAAAAGCCCGCCTAGGGAGACGGGCTTTTAGCTCATTTTTTATAAACTTTTGAAAAAGTTAGGACGTACGAAGGACCGATGACCGGAAATCCAATTTCCGCATAGGTGGAATCGACCGCGTAAGTTCTTCCAGCTTGGTAGATTGGAATAACGACTGCCTCTTCCAACAAGCGTTTTTCGGCTTGACGATACGCTTCGTTCCGCGCCTCGAGTACCTCAGTCGAGCGTGCCTCCTCCATCAACCGATCGAACGTCTCGTCTTTATAACCACTCGAATTCAAATAATTTCCTGTTTCAAATTGAGTCAAATAAGCACTGTACGCCGGATAATCCGGTTGCCAACCAGACAGCGACAGCGCATAGTCACCTGCGACTTCTTTCCTAACTTTGTCACCGAGCGGCAGTTCCGTGATGGAAACAGACAGCCCCGGAAGTTTTTCAAGTTCGGTTTCAATCGTCTCGGCGATTTGTCTCGCTTCTTCATCGACAAAGCTGAGTAATTCGATGTCAATCGTTTCTTCTTCGTAGCGCTCTTTGACCGACTCGAACAAACTAGACGCATCTTCTTCAAACGAGACGTCTTGCGCACTCTCGTCTGTGACGAGCAAGCGGTCCGTCGTTTGTTCGGCGCGGGCGAGTGCATCGGTGAACGCCTCTCGATCGAGCGCAATCGCGAGCGACCGGCGGAAGTCAGGGTCATCGAACGGATACTCATCGACGTTCGATTTCAAATAGAAGACACCGCTCCGAGGCACGTCAATCACTTCACTTTCAAGTGAATCGAACACACTTTCATCCGTCCCATAAGGAACCGGGTGAATGCCCGTCGCTTCCGTCCCGAGCGCGGCGTCCGCCCAAATGATGATGCGCTCGAGCGTAACGTTACCCGAGTCATGGTAAGATTCGTTTTTCGTCAGTGTCACTTGGGCTGCGTCAATCGATTCGATTTGAAACGGTCCGTTCGCATCGAGTTCTGGCCAAGCCCCGATGGCTGTTTGTGGAAGAAACGCCGGCATTGCCAAAATCTCCTCGAACCCTTCCATCGGTCGTTCGAGCGTCAATTCGAGTGTCTGCGCATCGACCGCCTTGACACCGAGCGTCTCCGGCTCGGCTGTTCCGAGACTGATTGCTTTTCCATTTTTAACATCTTCAAGTAAAAAACTAAACGGTGAGTTCGTATCGTCGTCCGCGAGTTTTCTAAAATGGTCGACGAACGTCTCGGCGGTTACCGCCTTGCCGCCCACCGTCTGACTCGGCTTTAGCGAGAATGTGTACGTCGCACCGTCCTCTGACCGGGTCAAGCTCTCGACGAGACCTGGCTCGATTTCTCCGTCCGCCCCGAAGCGATACAATCCCTCATAGACATGAGACAATATCGTCTGGGAACTCGGGTCGATGGCGAGTAACGTGTTCGGCTGCTCCGGTAACGTCTCCCCGTGGATCGTCACGACTTGTTCTTCTTGCGGTACTAGTTCACGTGCCTGCTCGCGTTGTCCGTTCCAAATGATCAAAAAAAGAATAAGGACTGAACCCAACAAGGCGGCACCGATGATAAAACGTTTCATTCGGCATTCTCCTTTCTGTTAGACCAACCCTTATACCCTACCCGTTTTTGACCTATTTTTCTACAATCAGTCTGTCACTTTTGCGAATGCGAGTGTCGCATTATGGCCCCCGAAGCCGAGTGAATTGCTCAGTGCGTACTGAATATCAAGTTCCCGCTTTCCTTCTCTAACATAATCAAGGTCACAGTTTTCTGCCGGTTCGTTACAGTTGATCGTCGGATGAATCTGGCCCTCATGAATCGACAACGCCGTGATGACCGCTTCGACGCCGCCCGCAGCCCCGAGCAAATGCCCGATCATCGATTTCGACGAATTGACGGCGAGCTGATCAGCATATTCCCCGAACACGTTGCGGATCGCTTTCGTTTCTAACATATCGTTGAGTGGTGTGCTCGTCCCGTGGGCGTTAATGTACTGGACGTCTTCCGGTGCGATTCCGGCGTCACGCATCGCTTCACTCATCGCTTTCGACCCACCTTCAGCTTCAGGTGACGGTGCCGTGATATGGTAGGCGTCCGAACTCATCCCGTATCCGACGACTTCGGCATACATTTTGGCACCGCGCGCTTTAGCGTGCTCATATTCTTCGAGAACGAGGACACCTGCGCCTTCGCCCATGATGAACCCGTCACGATTTGCATCGAACGGACGGCAGGCCGTCGCCGGATCCGGGTTCGTCGATAGCGCCTTATTGGCACAGAACCCTGAAAACGATAACGGTGTGATTGGTGCCTCGGCCCCGCCTGCGAACATCGCGAGCGCATCACCGCGTTGAATGACACGGAACGCTTCGCCGATCGAGTTCGTGCCCGACGCACAAGCCGTCACCGAGCAGTTGCTCGGTCCTTTCGCCCCAAGGTAGATCGAGACTTGGCCGCTCGCCATGTTCGGGATCATCATCGGAATGAAGAACGGGCTGACCCGGCGCGGTCCGCGTTCATGCAAGATGCTCGCTTGTTTATCGATCGTCTCGACGCCACCGATGCCGCTCCCAATCCACGTCCCGACTTTGTCCGCCATCGCTGTCACATCTAGACCGCTATCCCGATGTGCGGCGTCCGCTGCTAAAATTGAGTATTGGATGAACGAGTCCATCTTCCGAGCTTCTTTTGGCTCAACCAAATGCTCGATATTCCATTCTTTGACTTCAGCGCCGACTTTTGCCGGGTACTGGCTAATATCAATCTTCGTCAACGTATCGACCGCATTGTCCCCGTTCAATAGCCGACCCCACATTTCTGTGACATCATTGCCTAACGGTGATACGACACCTAACCCTGTAATGACTACTCGTTTCATGAACAAATCTCCTCCGTGATTTTAGCGTTATTCCATGTGAGACAGCTCGCTCCCCAAGTGAGCCCGGCACCAAAGCCGGCAATGACGACCGTTTGCCCGGCCGTGACCTTCCCAATTTTAACCGCTTCAGCAAGCGCGAGCGGAATCGAGGCGGCCGATGTGTTCGCATGGTCTTGAATCGTGACGACTACTTTGTCTTCAGCGAGCCCTAACCGCTCTATCGCCGCGTCAATGATGCGGCGGTTCGCTTGGTGCGGGACTAAGACGTCCATGTCGGCAATGTCTTTACCGGCTTGATGAAGCGCCTCTAACACGATGTCCGGCATTTTCCGGACCGCAAACTTGAACACTTCACGCCCGTTCATGACGATTTTACCATCTGCATTCTCATATAAGAACTTCCCACCCGTACCATCGCTCCCAAGAACGATCGAATCGATTGCCGCGACGTCATCTTCCCCCAATACGACTGCACCTGCGCCATCACCGAACAAGACGGCAGTCGAGCGGTCGTCCCAATCGATCAAATTACCCATCTTTTCGGCTCCGATGACGAGTGTACGTTTAAAGCCTTTCGACTGCATCAAGCTCTTCGCCGTATCCATCGCGAAGATGAAGCCGCTACAGGCGGCGCTGACGTCAAATGCGACGGCACGTTTCGCGCCTAAGTTCGCTTGGACGAGACAAGCTGTCGCCGGGAATGATGGTGCCGTCGCCGTCGCGCAGACGATCGCGTCGATGTCCTCGATCACAACCCCTGCGCTCGCAAGCGCCCGTTTAACGGCCCGAGTCGCCATGTCTGCTACCGACATGTCCGCATCGGCCAAATGACGCGCCTCGATCCCGGTCCGGGTCCGAATCCATTCGTCGCTCGTATCCATACGTTTTTCCAAATCGACGTTCGTGACCCGGTTATCCGGAAGGAATGAACCGATGCCGATGATTCCAATGTTCATAGCTATAACCCCTATTCTTAGTATCTGGTACTAATATAAGGGAATGAAAAAGGGATGTCAACGCATCCCTCTCGAATTATTCACTTTGTCCGAGCCGTTTCGTGACCGCCATGACCATTTTCGCCGAGTTGATCGATGCCGTCTCTAAAAATTCATCGAACGACAAGTTCGCCTCTTCGTCGGCGCTGTCTGAGATTGAACGTGTGACGACGAACGGTACTCCGAACTGGTGGCACGTCTGGGCGATCGGGGCCGCTTCCATTTCAACGGCTGCGACACCATCAAAATGTCCTAAAATTTCCGCGACTCGTTTTGAATCGTTGATGAATGAGTCACCTGTGACGATCAGCCCGGTGTGGACGTTCACATCGTGCAAGCTCTCAATGACTTCCTTACAGACGTCCATCAAGTGCGCGTCCGCTTTATAGGCAGCAGGCATGCCCGGAACTTGGCCGTACTCATAGCCGAACGCTGTCACGTCGACATCGTGGTGGCGGACTTCCGTCGAGACGACGACGTCGCCGACTTTCATCCCTTTCTTGAAGCCACCGGCAGAACCGGTGTTGATAACGACATCTGGTTTGAACTTGTCGAGCAAGAGCGTCGTCCCGATGGCCGCGTTCACTTTTCCAATCCCTGACTTTAAGATGACGACCTGGACGTTGCCAAGGTATCCTTCATAGAAGTGATAGTTCGCAATCTCTGTATCCGTCCGTTCTGTCAATTCGTTACGAAGCAAGTTCACTTCTTCTTCCATCGCCCCGATGATTCCGATTTTCATGTGATAGCCTCCTCAGAAAGAGAGCGACCTCCAATTGGATGCCGCTCTTTTAGTCATTATTTGATTTCTTTAATTTCGACGACCATGTCGCCACCAGGTGTTTGCACGTTCACGATGTCTCCGACGGTACGACCGAGAAGCGCTTTCGCGATCGGTGATTCGTTCGAGATTTTCCCTGTGAACGGGTCAGCCTCGGCACTACCGACGATTGTATATGTTTCGTCTTCATTGTCTGCTTGAATGAAGAACGTCACCGTCTTCCCGATTGCGACCATTGAATTGTCCGCGACATCACCTTTGATGATGACGGCGTTACGAAGCATCTCTTCAAGTTGTGCGATACGTCCTTCGACCATAGCCTGCTCTTCTTTCGCTGCATCGTACTCAGCGTTCTCAGACAAGTCTCCGAAGTCACGGGCAATCTTAATGCTTTCAACGACTTCTTTACGGCGTACCGTCTTCAGTTCATTCAATTCATGTTCAATCTTTTCTTGTCCTTCTAACGTCATGTAATGTTGCTTTTCAGCCATATCCGTCACTCCTTCATTGTCTCCTAGTATATTACAGCAAATCAGAATTGAAAACGATTTATTTTAGTAGGCCCGATTGCGTTCCGTAAGCACCCAGCGGATCTTCGTCACGAGCAGATCGATGGCGACAAAATTCTCGCCGCCTTCAGGGACGATGATGTCTGCGTAACGCTTCGTCGGCTCGCAAAATTGCAAGTGCATCGGACGGACAACGTTCGTATATTGGGCGACGACCGAATCAATCGAGCGTCCCCGCTCGTTAAGATCGCGTTGCATCCGGCGTAAAATCCGGACGTCGGCGTCTGTGTCGACGAACACTTTAATATCCATCAACTCACGAAGACGGTCGTCCTCGAGTGCTAAAATCCCTTCGACGATGACGACGTCGACCGGTTGGATCGAAATCGTCTCGTCCGAACGTGTATGGGCGGCATAATCGTAAACCGGCTTCTCGATCGCTTGATGATTTTGCAACTGCTTGATCTGTTCAATCAACAAATCGTTGTCGAATGCGAACGGGTGGTCATAGTTCGTCTTATACCGCTCTTCCATCGTCATTTCTGACTGATCTTTATAGTAGGCGTCTTGCTCGATCATGACGACCGATTGTCCTTTGAACGCATCCACGAGTGCACGGGCGACGGTCGTCTTTCCAGATCCAGTCCCACCGGCCACGCCGATAATGACGGGTTTATGTTGCATCAAAGTTAAATCCTCCTCATCGTAATTTACGACTGATTGCTAGGCCATCACCGAGAGGCAAAATCGCGGTGTGATAATCGGTCCGTGCCATCAATTGCTCAGTAAACTGTTTTACGAGACGGACGAGCCGGCGTCTCCGACGGTCAAGAACTGACACGTCTTCGAGCAGGACGTCTCCTCTCAAAAACAAATTATCGCTGTAAATAGTACCACCAATTGGTACTAAAGCGCCATACCCATCAAAGAATTTTTGATATTGGCCTTTGGCTGCATCGATGAAAACCGCATCAAACGATCCTTCAATCGATCCAATCAGTTCGACCGCATCGCCGTGAATGACGGTGATCCGGTCCGAGACGCCCGACCGTCCGATAAAGCCGAGCGCTTCCTCGTAACGACGTGCGTTGCGTTCGATTGTAACGATCTCGGCCTCTGGCAACAGCTCAGCCATGCGGATCGCACTGTATCCGATCGCCGTCCCGACTTCAAGTATACGCTGCGGCCGTTGCATCGCGAGCAACGATAATAACACCTCTGAGCCGGTCAAGTCCATGATCGGCACGTGATGAACGCGCGCGAACTCTTCCATCTCCGCTAAGAGCGGTGACCGGTTTAAAATCAAGTCCTCCACGTATCCTTCATAGGATGAATGTTCCACGTCTTACACCTCTTACTCTCTATTCATTCAAACGACCGGAAGCCAAGGCCTCCGGTCGCATATCTATCAGTTGTTTGCTTCTTCGAACGCTTCCCATTCGGGGCGATATTTGTTGACGTTCTGTTGATGTGCCTCATATGTCACTTCAAACAGAACTTCTCCGCTCGGGAAACCTTCGCGAGGCGGCCGTGCGTAGAAATAAACGTTGTCTGTATCGTTCGGGTTGAGCGTCGCTACGAACGCGTCACGACTGACCGAGGCAATCGGACCAATCGGGATCCCAGGGTAACGGTACGTGTTATACAGTGAATCGTTTTGCAAATCATTGAACGACGTGAAAATTGACGTCTCGCCCGTTCCGTACCAAACGGTCGGGTCGGATTGCAACTTCATCCCGTCTGCAAGCCGGTTCTCAAACACGCCGGCAATCTCTTGACGGTCTTCTGTCGATACTGCTTCTTTTTCGATGACGGAAGCGAGGGCGAGCGTCTCGTGGAACGTACGTCCTGACGCCTCGACAGTATCAGCATACTCGAGATAAAGCTGTTCGGTCGGCTTGAGCATCTCATCGATGATTTGTGTGAGCGTGACACCTTTGTCGAACTCATACGTGGCCGGGAACAAGTAGCCTTCGAGCGGGTGATAAATCCCTTCTGCTAACACTTCTTCGGTCAACATCTCGTGTTCGGCGACGAGTGAACGGATATATTCCTGATCGCTCAGCTGTGCCGAAATCTCTTCTTTCGGAATTTCAGCCACGTTGGCGAGCCGCGCGATGACTTGATCGATTGTGAATCCTTCTGGAATGACGAGTTTGATGTCAGGTACGACGATCACTTTACCCGTCTTCAGCGTGGCGATCAACTCGTCAAGTGACTGTGACGGAGACAGCGTATACGTCCCCGCTTGGAACGATGACTCATTTTTAAACCGTGTGTATAAACGGAAAATCGTGCTACTCCTCACAAGTCCATTCTCTTCGAGCAGTTCGCCAATATAACCTGAGCCTGCACCGAGCGGAACCTCGACTTCGACTGTTTCGGACGAAGCGGGATCGATCGGCTCAAGTGACCGCTTTACGAATGCATACGAGACAGCGGCGCCCGTGGCGATGACAAGAAGAAAGACAGCAAGAATAATAACCGTGATGCGGCGAACGATCCGGCTACGTGCACGCTTCTCATCAGGCATCGATGGATGGTTCATGCGTGTTCTCCCCTGTTCTTCTGTATGAAGATGGGCGACGAGGGTTCACCCTAGCCGCCCGTCCACTTATTAGTCTAATCCGACTTCGTCGTTGACGATGTCGAACGCTTCCATCACTTCTTCAAAGTCGTCATCATCTTCGACGAGTTTCAAGATGAACTCACCATCTTCAAGTTCTTCGATTTCAAACGCGTAAACTTCGATTGTATCTTCATCTTCCGATTCTGGGTTACCGACTGGTTCGAGGACGACAAACGTCTTTTTCGAACGGTCGCTCGTCATACGGAAAATTTCTGCAAATAAATGCTCGTCTCCATTTTCATCTGGAATACGGTACATTTCTTCTTCACGACGGATTTCTGCCATGCGTAGTTCCTCCTTATTTCCCTGGACGATCCAGGTAATTTTGTAAAATCATGACGGCTGCCATCTTATCGATGACGGCCTTTCTCTTTTTACGGCTGACGTCTGCTGAAATGAGCATCCGCTCCGCTTGCATCGTCGTTAAACGTTCGTCGACGAGAACTGTCGGCAAACCAGTCGCCTCGGTGAGGGCGGCGGCAAACGCCTGTGACGCCTCACCCCGAGGACCGATCGTTGCGTTCATATTCTTCGGAAGACCAACGACGACTTCTTTCACATCGTACTGCTCGATAATCGGTCGAAGCAAACGAACAGCCTGTTCAAAGTCGGGTTCCGTCCAATAGACCGTCTCCACACCTTGCGCCGTCCAACCCATGAGATCGCTCACTGCGACCCCAATCGTCTTCGAACCGACATCAAGCCCCATAACTCGCTTCATATTAGTCCTCTTTCCGATCGTTCAAATACGATTTGACCAACTCTTCGAGCAGTTCATCTCGCTCAATTTTGCGAATCAAGTTTCGCGCATCGTTATGACGCGGAATGTAGGCAGGGTCACCTGACAACAAGTATCCGACGATTTGATTGATCGGTTGGTAGCCTTTTTCCTCGAGTGCTTGATACACCGTGATCAGTGTCTCCCGAGTATTGGCTCGATTATCATCTTCTGGAAAATTGAATTGCATCGTGCGATCCATTTGGCTCACAAGAATCCACCTCTTTCCGTTTGCACTTCACATTCTATTATGCCAGTGATTGAACGTAATGTGAAGCAAACTTCAATGCTTCGTCCAGTTTTGTCGCATCACGACCTCCGGCTTGCGCCATATCAGGACGGCCGCCGCCGCCTCCACCGCAACGAGTCGCGACTTCTTTAATCAATTTCCCGGCGTGGAAACCGCGGTCGTTCAAGTCTTTTGTCACACCTGCGACGAGGTTGACCTTGTCGCCGTTCGCTGATCCGAGAATAATGACGGCTGATCCAAGTTTTCCTTTCAACTCGTCGACCATGCCCCGGAGCGCATCCATATCTTGCCCGTCGACACGTTTAGCGATCAATTGGACGTCGCCGTACGTCTCGATCGAATCTGTGAGCGTTGACGCCTCGATGTTCGCAAGTTTGGCTTTCAACGACTCGGTCGCCCGTTCCGTCTCTTTCATTTCAACTTGAAGCGCTTGGACGCGAGTAGGCACTTCGAACGGTTTCGTCTTCAACAGTTTCGCAGCCGCTTCAAGCGTCTCGATATGTTGGTTCATGACTTCATACGCGCCAGCGCCTGTGACTGCCTCGATCCGGCGAGTCCCGGCCCCGATACCTGACTCAGACAAAATTTTGAACAATCCGATTTCAGCCGTGTTGGCGACGTGGCAACCTCCGCATAGCTCGACCGAGTAATCACCGGCCGCGACGACGCGGACGACGTCCCCGTACTTCTCTCCGAACAGCGCCATCGCTCCCTTCGCTTTTGCGTCGGCGATGTTCATCTCTTCGATATCGACACTGATCGATGCCCAAATCTTCTCGTTCACTTGACGTTCGATCGACTGGAGTTCTTCCGCTGTCACTTGACCGAAGTGCGAGAAGTCGAAGCGGAGACGGTCCGGTGTCACGAGGGATCCGGCTTGATTGACGTGCTCACCGAGCGTGTCTTTCAAAGCGCGGTGCAACAAGTGCGTCGCCGTATGGTTCTTGATGATCGCTTGGCGCTCGTCTTTATCGACCGTAGCTGTCACCGCGACCTCAGCCTTGGCGATTCCTGAATCGACGACGACCGCATGCAAGTTTTGACCGTTCGGTGCTTTTGATACACCCGTGACGCGCAAGACGAAGTCCGTCCCGACGATTCGGCCTTTGTCACCGACTTGACCGCCGCTCTCGGCGTAGAACGGGGTGTGGTCAAGGATGACTTGCGCCTCTTCTCCTGCCGCGACGACGTCCGCAAGCTCGCCGTTATGAATCAAGCTGACGATTTTCGCTTCAGACTCAAGGTCCGTGTACCCGACGAATGATGACGGGAGCTTGATGTCAGCGAGGACACCGGATTGAATTTGCATCGACTCGACGTCAGCACGCGCCGTACGGGCCCGTTCACGTTGTGCGTTCATCGCTTGCTTAAATCCATCCTCATCGACCGTCAACTTGTGATCTTCTGCGTATTCGATCGTCAACTCGAGCGGGAAGCCGTACGTGTCGTATAGACGGAACGCGTCTTCTCCACTGATCACGTTCGATCCAGTTGCTTTTTGTGCTTTCGCGACTTCGTTCAAGATCGCAAGGCCGTCGTGAAGCGTCTCGTGGAAGCGCTCCTCTTCGTTCTTGATGACTTTTTTGATGAAGTCCTTTTTCTCACTCACTTCTGGATAGAAGTCGACCATGATGTCGCCGACGACGTCGACGAGTTCAAACATGAACGGACGTTCGATCCCAAGCATCTTCGCATAACGGACGGCACGACGGAGCAGACGGCGCAACACGTAGCCGCGGCCTTCGTTTGACGGGAGTGCCCCGTCCCCGATCGCGAACGATACGGTCCGGATATGGTCGGCGATGACTTTGAACGCCACGTCTTTACTGTTGTTAGCCCGGTACGTCTCACCGCTGATTTTTTCTGTCTCGCGAATGATCGGCATGAACAAGTCGGTGTCGAAGTTCGTCGGCACGTCTTGAAGCACACTCGCCATTCGCTCGAGTCCCATCCCTGTATCAATGTTTTTACGCGGCAGCTCGGTATAGTTACCGTGACCGTCATGGTTGAACTGGCTGAAGACGATGTTCCAAATTTCAAGGTAACGCTCGTTTTCGCCGCCTGGATAAAGTTCTGGGTCGGTCGGGTCGTCACCGAACGCCGGGCCGCGGTCGAAGAAGATCTCCGTATTCGGGCCAGACGGGCCTTCGCCGATCTCCCAGAAGTTTTCTTTGAGCGGGATGATCCGGTCAGCAGGAACACCTAACTCGAGCCAAATTTGTTTCGCTTCCTCGTCGTCCGGGTGAATCGTTACCGACAAAAAGTCCGGGTCAAGCCCGTACCAGTCGTCGCTCGTGAGTAGTTCCCAACCCCATTTGATGGCGTCTTCGCGGAAATATTCACCGACCGAGAAGTTCCCGAGCATCTCGAAGAACGTATGGTGACGCGCCGTCTTCCCGACGTTCTCGATATCGTTCGTCCGAATCGACTTCTGGGCGTTGACGATACGCGGGTTTGCCGGAATGACGCGGCCGTCAAAATATTTTTTAAGCGTCGCGACGCCTGAGTTGATCCAAAGAAGTGTCGGGTCCTCGACCGGTACGAGTGAGGCACTCGGCTCGACCGCGTGTCCTTTTGACTTAAAGAAATCTAAATACATTTGGCGAATCTCGGCGCCAGTTAATGGTTTGAGCGGTTTCATCAACAATTCCTCCTTATTCTGAACGAAACGAAAAAAAAGCGATGCCCATCCCTGTGGAAAGGGACGAAAGCATCGCTTCGTGGTACCACCCTCGTTCGCACGGATTTACCGTGCCTCGAAACATCCGATAACGCGGATGAGACGCCCAGGGTGAGTGGGGACTCCAGACTAGCTTCGGTCGACCGACCCCCATCTTCTCACAGCCTAGGAAGATGTCTCTGGTGAGGCGGTTACGACGTACTCATTTCCTTCATCGTCTTTAATCGTTTCAGTTTTCTATTGGTCATTATCACATGTCAGAAACCAGACGTCAAGACTTGCCGCCAAGCCGTTCGACGAGTTTTGTCCGCCGCACCGGCTCTTCTTCCCGCGTCGCCGCCTCGAGCGCCCGGACGTCGCCGAACAAGAGCAAACTCTTCTTCGCCCGCGTGACGGCCGTATAGATCAAGTTGCGCGACGAGCGGAAGCCGCCGTTGAAGAAGACGGGCATGAGTACGATCGGAAACTCGGAGCCTTGCGACTTATGGATCGTGATCGCATAGGCGTGGGTGAACTGGTCCCATTCGCTGCGGTTGTATTCGACCTCGGTCTGGTCGAAGCGGATGTAAATCTTATCGACTTTGTCGACGTTCTCTTTGGCGAAGAAGATGTTCGTGATCTCGCCGATGTCACCGTTATAGACGTTCTCTTCGGCGTTGTTGACGAGTTGGAGCACTTTGTCGCCGCTCCGGTACGTCCGATTGCCGTGTTTTACTTCCCTTGCCGCCGACTTCGGATTGAACACGTTTTGGAGCGCCTCGTTCAACCCATCGATGCCGCACACCCCCCGATACGTCGGGGCGAGCACTTGGATATCGAACGGCGAATAGCCTTTTCGCAGTGCGGCGCCGGCCATCTGACAGATCGCCTGCAGCGCCGTCTCTTGGTTCGCTGTATAGAAGCGGCGGTCCGGCAACGCCGCGAGCAAGTCGTCCGGCATTTGTTTCGCGTTGAGCGCGTGCGCCAGACGCAGGATGCTCGATTCGGACGCCTGGCGATGGACGACGTCGAGCCGGACGACAGGGATGCCGCCGGTCGCCATCAAGTCGGCGAGCACTTGGCCCGGTCCGACCGACGGGAGTTGATCACGGTCACCGACGAACAAGATTTTCATCCCGTTCGGCACGGCCCGCAATAGGCTGCGGAACAAGAAGATATCGATCATCGACGCCTCGTCGACGATCAACACTTTGCCGACGAGCGGGTTCGTGTCATCGACTTGGAACGAGCTACCGTCAAACTTGAGCAACCGATGAATCGTCGAGGCCGGCAGCCCGGTCGATTCACTGAGCCGCTTGGCAGCGCGTCCGGTCGGTGCGGCGAGGACGAACGGGAACGGTTGGTTCGGTACCGGCTCGAGTTTCCAATCGAACACGTCGCTGAGCGCGTGGATGATGCCGCGGACGACGGTCGTCTTCCCTGTTCCCGGTCCGCCGGTGAGCACCATGAGCGGGGACTTCAAGGCGAGCTCGATCGCTTCGCGCTGTTGTTTGGCGTACTCGATCGAGAACATCTCCTCGACCCGGCCGACCGCATCAAAGATCGTCGTCATATCGACGTCTTCCGTCGTCGATGTCGACATGATCCGGGCCAGTTCTTCGGCTGCTTTGCGTTCAGCCCGGTAGATGCGCGGATGATAGACGACGCCGTCCTCGACGATGATCCGTTCGTCCTTGACGAGCGTCTCGAGCGCGCCGTTGAGCGCCTCGCCCGGGTCGCCGCCGATGATGCGCGGCATCTCGTTCGCGAGTTGATCGGCCGTGACGAACAAGTGTCCGTTCCCTTGCTCGAGTTCGAGCACATACAATACCGCCGCCGCGATCCGCTCCGGATGGATGCCTTGAATCCCGAAGTGGGCGGCGATGGCGTCGGCCGTCTTGAAGCCGATGCCTTGCACGTCATACATGAGCGCGTATGGATTCTTTTCAATCGTCTCCATGGCCCGACCTTCATACTCTTTATGAATCTTCGAGGCGAGTCGCGGTGTCACGTCGAACGGGGCTAAAAACAGCAACAGCTGGTCGACCCCGTATAAGACGTTCAACCGCTCGGTGATGACGCGGGCTTGTTTTTCTTTCAACCCTTCGACTTTCGATAAGACATCGGGATGCTTGACGATCTGGTCGATACAATCGTCACCGAGCGTGTCCGCGATTTTTTGTGCCGTCTTTTGGCCAATCCCCGGAAACGATCCGTTCGTCAAAAAACGGACAGCGGCTCGCTTCGTCATCGGGACGACGCGGCGGATCCAATCCGCTTTCATCTGTTTGCCAAACCGTGGATGGTCGACGAGACGGCCGTGCGCTTTGTACGTCTCGCCTTTCTCAATGCCGACACCGACGCCGGCGATGACCATTTCGGTCTCGTCTGTCTCAAAATTTTTCTCTTTTATACGTACGAGCGCAATGGTATGCGCTTCTTCTTCCGATTGAAACAGGACGCGGATGACTTTTCCTGTCAACTCGTAAGGTGCTGCTATCATTCGAGCCACCTCCAGCTAGTTTTCCATTCCCCATTATAGCCCGAGTTCGAACGGTAGAACAAATCGACTAACTGAATAGATTCAAGATTTGCTCGAGTTGATCGAGATTGAGCCGCTCGAGCAGCCGAATCAATTGGTCGATATCGACCCGATTTAAGATGCGTTCGAGTTGCTCCAAGTCGACGGTCTCTAGCAACCGCTCGAACCGTTCGAGTTCACCTGAGTTGACGTATCCTTCAAGCCGGTCGAATAGCTCGGTCCGCTCGATGCGGAACAGCTGCTCGAGTGACGGCCGTTGAATGAAGAAGACGAGCCCGGCGGCCGCTACGTGGACACCCCAGTTGAGAACGACGTGACCGAGCCGTACCGTCTGTCCGACGAACGGGATGAGCGGGATGAACGAGAGTTGCAAGACGATGATGACGAGTTGAACATACGGGTTCGGGATGAACCAGGCGGTGAGCGCGAGCAGTGCTGGGACGACCCACGCCACACCGACCGTCCCGAGCGTCTTGGTCCACGACCGGTTTGATGACAACAGCCAATGCATGAGGATCCCGATGACGAGGAACGTCACAAATAATAACAAGAGCGTCGACGTCGCCCGCTCTGACTCGACGACGACCCGGTACAACAGATTGTTCGTCCATTCTCCCGTGGCAAGCCGTTCATCGACCGCTGTAAATAAACGTCCGAGCATGAACCATTCGACAATGAAAAATACGACGACACTAAATAAACTAAGTATGCGCATGATGTCTCCCCTTTCTAGCGTTCCCCTTCTTTTCCCCGAACCTGAAACAAGCTATGCACGTTTTTCGGTGAATCAAAGCGGGAACTGTCGAAGTGAAACCATGAAGGAGGAAACAATGATGACGAAACGGCTACCAATCAGTGGACTATGTGAACTCGTCTTAGAAGTGACCGACATGACGGAGGCCGTCGATTTTTGGCACGGAAAGCTCGGTCTGCCGGTCGTCGAGCAATGGGTCGGCGATGACGCCGAACCGAGTGCGTCGCAAGAAGGGGCGAACGAACCATGGGCGACATGGCTGTACGTCGGCGGCAATACGCGGCTCGGTCTATGGCTGAAGCGTGACTTTACGACAGACGAGGAAGAAAATCGCCAGCAGCAAGTGACCGAATGGGACACACTGTATGACGAAGGCGGCACCCACGTCCATTGCGCCTTTTTCGTGCCGATGAACTCGTTCGATCAAGCGCTCGAGGTGCTCGAGGCGTCAGCGATCCCGACGAAGCTGCGGACGTGGGACGAGGACGAGACGGTCAACGGCAAAGAGCGCTCGGCCTACTTTAAAGACCCGAGCAAGAACGTCATCGAATTGTATACGAAAAATATGGACGAGGCGTACGGCGAGTTTGCCGGCGAGCCGGTGAAGATCACGACGAAACAGCTATGATTCAAATTAAGTTGAAGTAAACCACGTGATAAGATGAGAGAAACTGGAAAAGGACGTGACTTATGAAAGCTGTCTCGCTTCTTACTGCGGCTTGCCTCGGCTTGTTGACGTATTTGCTTTACTTTGTGATTGATGCGTTTCCCACGCTCGATCGACCGACCTCTTTTTTCACACTTACCTTGTTATCATTCGTGGCGATATTCGTGATCTTGATCGACGGTGTGCGTAAGTCTAAATCGGGTGGCCCGGTCATGTGGAGCTATATCGCTCTCGCCTGCACACTCCTGCTCGCGGCTGGGAATCTTTTCATCTGGTTCATCGGACGATTGGCCATCTAGACAATTCGTACGTCAAAAAAGTGCCTTCGCATGTCGCGAAGGCACTTTTGTTTAGTGTCGATTCAATTCCCGAGCAACGCATCCATCTTCGCTTTCGCGTCACGCGCGAGCTCATGGTCCGGTTGCAGTTCGAGTACGCGTTCAAGTTCGGCGTACGTCTTGTCCTGCTCTCCGAGGAACGCATAGGCGATCGCCAAATTGTAGCGGGCGTCGGTATGCGACGCATCCAAGTCGAGCGTGTCTTCGAGTGCTTCGACCGCCATGTCGAGCTGCTCGTTTTGCGCGAGCGCGAGACCGTATTGGAACGTGATCTCGACGTCTTCCGGCGCTTGCGCTTTCGCTTCACGAAGTCGCGGCAACGCGCGGACGAAGTCGCCCATCGCCTTGTACGTCAAGCCGAGCATAAAGTGCAAGTCTGCATCATTCATGCCGGAAAGGAGCGCTTGTCGAAGCGACGCTTCGGCCAAGTCGACTTGTTCGAGCTCATAGGCGAGCGCGCCTTTCGCGTAATGGGCCGCACCGAACGCATTGTCGAGTTCGAGCGCCTTGTCGTAAAAGACGACCGCCCGTTCATGGTCACCGATCGCTTGAAGCAGTGTGCCCATGTTGACGTAACCGGTCGGGTCCGTCGGGTTCGCCTCGATGGCGTCGTTGAAATGTTTGGCCGCTTGTTCAAATTCACCTTGCTGCATCGCTTGGATGCCTTGTTCGTTTGCGTTCACTGTCATCACCTCATCCGATATAGTCGAGTTGTTTCCCGTTAATATACGCTTTGTCGATCGTCGCCCCGCCTAGACAGATATCGCCGTCATAAAAGACGACGGCTTGTCCTGGCGTGATGGCACGTTGTGGCTCATCAAATTTGACGAGTACTTCGCCACCTTCGAGCGGCGCGATCGTTACCGGCACGTCTTGTTGACGATAGCGGAACTTCGCCGTCGCCCGGAATTCCGCCTCAGGAGCCGAGCCGGTCCACGATAATTGTGACGCGAAGAGCGCGTCTGAATAGAGCGCGTCGTGATGGAAGCCTTGGCCGACGTAGAGGATGTTCTTCTCGACGTCTTTCCCGACGACGAACCACGGCTCTCCGTCTCCACCGATGCCGAGACCATGCCGCTGACCGAGCGTGTAATACATGAGCCCGTCGTGGCGTCCTTTCACAACCCCGTCGAGCGTCTGCATCTCACCTGGTTGTGACGGCAAATATTGACCGAGGAACTCTTTGAAGTTCCGTTCACCGATGAAGCAGATGCCGGTCGAATCTTTCTTCTTCGCCGTCGCGAGTCCAGCAGTCTCGGCGATGACACGGACGTCTTTTTTGTCCATGTGCCCGATCGGGAACATCGTCCGCGCGAGTTGGTCTTGCGACAATTGGTTCAAGAAGTACGTTTGATCCTTGTTGTCATCTTTCCCACGCAACAGGCGGTGCTCGCCGTCGACGAACTCGACGCGGGCGTAATGCCCTGTCGCGACGAAGTCGGCCCCGAGTCGGAGCGCATGATCAAGGAACGCCTTAAACTTGATCTCTTTGTTACACATGACGTCCGGGTTTGGCGTCCGCCCGAGGCGATACTCGGCTAAGAAATATTCAAAGACGCGGTCCCAATATTCTTTCTCGAAGTTGACCGCGTAGTACGGGATCCCGATTTGGTTGGCGACCGCGATGACGTCCTCATAGTCTTCTGTCGCCGTGCAGAATCCAGACTCATCCGTATCATCCCAGTTTTTCATAAAGATCCCGATGACGTTATACCCTTGCTCTTTTAACAGATGGGCCGTCACCGAAGAATCGACGCCGCCTGACATCCCGACGACGACCGTCGTGTCTCCAGGGGCTTTTGTTCGTAAGTTCATCTATCTCACTCCGTTCATAAATGTCGAGACGACCTCATGTAGTCGTTCGGCGAGCCGTGTCACGTCATCGACCGTGTTGCCCAGTCCAAAACTGATGCGGACCGATTGTTTCGTCCGGTCAGATTGACCGTACATGGCCGTCAGCACGTGCGACGGCTCAATCGTTCCAGCCGTGCAGGCACTGCCGCTCGAAATGGCATAACCACGCATATCCATCATGATCAGGAACGGCTCAAGCTCGATGCCCGGCAGGTACAAGTTGACGATGTGCGGCAAGCGGTTCGCCCCGTTCACTTCGTACTCGACGCCAAGTTCATCAAGCGTGTGTAGCAACGTGTCAGCCATCTCTCGGTAAGCTGTCACCCGCTCGTTCCGTTCGGCCATGACCAGTTCGGCCGCTCGGCTAAATCCGACGGCACCCGGAACGTTTTCCGTGCCGGCTCGACGTTTCCGTTCTTGTTGTCCTCCAAAAGAACGCGTCGCTAATTTTACACCTGTTTTTATAAAAAGAAAACCGATACCTTTCGGACCGTTCACTTTATGTGCCGACGCCGACAACAAGTCGACGCCGAGCGCGTGCACGTCGATCGTTTCTGTGCCGAGCGCCTGGACCGCGTCCGTATGGAACAACGTATCCCGGTCGGCTAGCAAGCCCCCGATGTCAGCAATCGGTTGGATTGTCCCGACCTCGTTATTGCCGTACATGACCGAGACGAGGATCGTATCGTCACGGAGCGCGTCTTTGAGCGCAGCGACCGATACGGCACCGGACTCGTCGACGTCTAAGTACGTCACGTCGAACCCTTCACGCTCGAGTTGCTCCATCGCATGCAAGACGGCGTGGTGCTCGACTTTCGTCGTGATCACATGCTTCCCTTTGTGTTGGTTCGCATAAGCCGCGCCGAACAAGGCGTAATTGTCTGACTCGGTCCCGCCCGACGTGAAGACGATCTCGTTTGGCGTCGCACCGATCCATGTCGCGAGCGTCCGGCGTGACGCGTCGAGTGCCGCCCGAGCTTTCCGGCCGACACCATGTATGCTCGACGGATTGCCGTACTGCTCTAAAAAATAGGGAGTCATCGTCTCGAGCACCTCAGGACGCATCGGCGTCGTGGCCGCGTGGTCAAAATAGTTCATATCCGTTCACCTCATCATTAAATATAGAACATGTAGCCTTCTGAATCTTCTTCCGCGAGATCGGCGAGTGTCGTTTCTTCTAACACCGTCTCGATCGCCGCTTTGATCTTGTCCCAAAGTTTTCGCTTCACGGCGTCGTCCGTCTCCGAGTCTTCGACGATCGTCAGCGGGCCTTCGAGCAATCGAATGATCTCACCGGCCGTGATATCGCGCGGTGATTTGACGAGCTGATAACCGCCGTAGGCACCGCGGACACTTTTGACGAGACCGCCGTTACGGAGCGGGCCGATCAATTGTTCCAAGTAATGTTCTGGCAGTTCATGGCGCGCCGCGATTTTCTTCAAACTGAGCGGTTTGCTGTCCGTCTCACGGGCAAGCGCGATCATGATCGTTAAACCATAACGGCCTTTAGTAGATATTTTCATATTGGTTTCTCCTTCTGTTATACTGTTCGAACAAACGTTTGTCGAAAGGAACGTGTCCGTATGAGTGATTTATTTCAACAATCGAATAGCGGGCCGCTCGCCAACCGGATGCGCCCGGAGACATTAGACGAAGTCATCGGTCAACGCCACATCATCGGTGAAGGCAAGCTGTTGCGCCGCGCCATCGAGGCCGACCGGCTCGGCACCATTATTCTTTATGGTCCGCCCGGCACTGGCAAGACGACGCTCGCTCGCGTCATTTCAAACTATACGAAAGCGACGTTTGTTCAATTGAACGCCGTCACGGCAAAACTAGATGAGCTGCGGAGCGTCATCCGTGCAGCCGAATCTCGTTTTGATTTCGAGCAAGAGCGGACGATTTTATTTTTAGACGAGATCCATCGTTTCAATAAACTGCAACAAGATGCGTTGCTCCCGGCGCTAGAGGCCGGCAAGCTCGTCTTGATCGGGGCGACGACCGAAAATCCAAGTTTCGAGGTCAATGCGGCGCTATTGTCGCGCGCGACCGTGTTTCGGCTCGAGCCGCCTGGACAAGACGAGCTCCGGGTCGTGCTTGAGCGTGCGCTCGCCGACAAGAAAGGGCTCGGCAACTACCCGGTTGAAATCGAAGACGCGGCCGTTGACCATTATATCAAAATGGCGGACGGTGACTACCGTGTCTTGTTGAACGCGCTCGAACTGGCCGTCTTGACGACGCCGGAAGTCGACGGCAAGATCCAAATCACGCTCGACGTCGCCGAAGAGTCGATCCAACAAAAAGCCATCAAATACGATAAGACGGGCGACCGACACTATGACGTCATCTCGGCGTTCATCAAGTCGATCCGCGGCTCGGACCCGGACGCCGCCCTGTACTGGCTCGCCGTCATGATCGAGGCGGGCGAATCGCCGCGCTTTATCATGCGTCGCCTGTACGTTCACGCGGCCGAAGATATCGGTCTCAGCGACCCGAACGCGCTCGTCATCGTCGACGCGGCCGCACGGGCGAGCGAACATATCGGGTTCCCGGAGGCACGCATCCCGATGGCCGAGGCCGTCCTCTATCTGGCGACGGCACCGAAGTCGAACGCCGTCATCACCGCGATCGACAAGGCGATCCATCACGTCCGGACGGTCGAAGGTGGTCCCGTCCCGGTCCATCTCCGTGACGCGCATAGCCCTGGGGCACGCGAGCTCGGTAATGGCGCCGGCTACAAATATCCACATGACGAGAAAGACGGGTACGTCCCGCAAAACTACTGGCCGGAAAACTTGGCCCGGAAACGTCCTAAATATTATACACCGACGAGCCGTGGCTTCGAGCAACAACTCCAAAAACGGCTCGACTATTGGGAAAAACGACGCTGACTCTTCGAGAGTCGGCGTCGTTTTCTTAGTTCTGGATGCGATTGATCTCGACACCAGCCGTCTCGAGCATTTGATTGATGACGTACCCGGCGGCGACGAGTCCTGCGACCGACGGCACGAACGCGTTCGAGCTCGGTGGCATCTTCGCTTTACGGATCGGGGCGTCTTTCTTACCGACGACCTCGTTCACGTCCTCGCGCGTCACGATCGGTGACTCGTCCGAGAACACGACCGGCACGCCTTTATAGATGTTATGTTTACGCAAACGCGTCCGCACCATCTTCGCGATCGGATCGTATGACGTGTCTTTAATGTCGATGACTTGAATCCGGGTCGGGTCCATCTTGTTGGCCATCCCCATGCTCGAGATGACCGGGATACCGCGACGTTTACACTCGACGATCAAATGGATCTTATAGATGATCGTATCTGACGCGTCGATGACGAAATCGACGTTTTGAGCGAAGAACTCTTCGAACGTCTCTTCGGTATAAAACATCTTCAACTGGACGAGTTCGACGTCCGGATTGATGTCGAGCAGACGCGCCCCCATCGCCTCGACTTTCGGTTGTCCGACTGTCGACAAGAGCGCGTGGATTTGACGATTGACGTTCGTGATGTCAATATCGTCCTTATCGACGAGCACGATCCGACCGACCCCGCTCCGGGCAAGCGCTTCGGCCGCGAACGAGCCGACACCGCCGACGCCAAGAATGGCGACCGTCTTCCCTTTCAACGTTTCAATACCTTCTTGACCGATAGCCAACTCATTACGTGAAAACTGGTGTAACATAAGCTTCCTCCAAATTAATACTATTTTTTCACACTATTTTACTCGGAATTATAATCAAAAAAAAGACGTCTAGCGACGTTTTTACAATAAAATCGATGGGGCCCGGAGTGCCGTGACGATGCCCTGCTTTTGAACCTGCTTAAGCAGGTGGGTGATCTAGCGTCCCCTTCACAAGTCCTCCTGCACGTGATGAGGCAGTTGATCCGGCTGGCAGTTCGATCTCCCGTATTCAAAGTGTTGGCTCAAAATAACGAAGGCGGCTCTCGTACACCTCAGGTATCCCATCTGTTGTCCTTACTATAGCACTACCTGTAAAAAGAAGTCAATCAGAAACCACGATTTCTAGTGACGGTTTCGTCACATCCACGTGTCACGAAACGCACGCGTCGGGTCATACGTATCTTGTTGGCGTGAGACGTTGAAACGCCGGTCGCGTGAATCGTTGCCGACACCGGCCTGATACGCCCAATTGCCATAATTGCTGGCGACGTCATAGTCGATGAGCATCGCTTCGAAGTAGGCCGCACCATAGCGCCAATCTTGTCCGAGCTCTTTGGCGAAATAGCTCGCGACGATTTGCCGGCCCCGGTTCGACATCCATCCCGTCGTGTTCAATTCGCGCATGAACGCGTCGACGAACGCGACGCCCGTCTCGCCTTGCTGCCACCGATGAATCACGTCCTCGTCCATTTTCCACGCCTTGTCCTTCGAACGTATCCCTTGGCGACGGAACAACCGCTTCCCTTGCTCGAGCGCGACCCATTGGAAAAACTCGCGCCACAACAGTTCAAAATAGAGCCAATATGTCGACTCGTTCGCCCCGTGCTGTCGTTCATGAAGCTCTAGTTCATGGAGCACACGCCGCGGCGAGAGCGAACCATTGGCAAGAAAAGCCGACAACTTGGATGAGTCGTCGACCCCAAAGCCGTTCCGTGTCTCTTTATACGTGCGGACGGGACCTGCCAAATAGTCGCTCAGACGTTTCCGCCCCGACGTCTCGCCGCCTTGAAACGGGAATGCGGACCGGGCGTCAAGCATCGGACGCTCGAACGGGACAGGAAACGGGAGCGGACGCGACTGACCTGAGCTCGTCCGCTCGATCAGCTGTTCAGGACGGGCATCGTCCTCGACCGCTTTTCGGAACTCGGTGAACAAAAACGGCATCTTTTTAAACGGGATTTCGGTGCGTGGGTACAGTGTGAACCCGTCGAACGATTGCCACTCCCCTTGCCAACGCGCGATGACGTCTTTTTCAAGCAATCGTTCGTTCAATCCGATCGACCGTTGAAACAACAGCCGGTCTGTCGGGTCGAGGATGTCGAGCGGATGACCGACATGGACATGGAGCGGGATCCCGAGCGCGTCGAGCGATCCGGCCAAGTCTTCTAGCGACTCTTTTAAAAATTGAAGCCGTCTGTCCCCGAGCGGGATGACGCCGAAACGATTTTCGTTCAGCTCGTCCTCCCTTATAAAGTAATGCCCCTCGATCGCTTCATCATGTTTTTGCGCCTCTTCGAGTGGCCGATGGTCATCGATCCGTAAATCGTTCTGATACCAAATAATCGTCTTCATATTCTTCGCCTCCTGGCTCTATTATGCGTGATGCATCTGCCATCAATCGTGTCGAACCTGTTCGAAATATGTTTTCATTTCCGCAACGTGTGGAATATAACTCTTTAGAGAAGAGAAAGGGGTGCAACAACATGGCTAGAAAAGGAAAATTCGGTACACTCATCAAAGTCGCGACGGCGGTCGCTCCGTTCGTCTACAATTATTATAAAAAGAACAAAGCAAAAAAAGCAGAAACACCTAAAAAATAATCAATGGCGTCTCAGCCAAGCTGAGGCGTTTTTTTCTTGCCTTGAAACCAATTATGATATGATGATGGAACATTTTAGGGGATCGAGGCGACCAATATGCAGGCGGTATGGATACAATCTTTACGAATCAGTTTGAAGTGGGCGTTGTTCATGGGCGGTTTGTTCCTGCTCGCCCTCGGATCGTCGATGATGATCACGGCCGACCTCGGCGTCTCGACGTGGGACGTGCTCCATCTCGGGCTCGCCCGACACACGCCGCTCTCGGTCGGGACGATCATCCTCCTCGTCGGCCTGTTGCTCGTCTTATGCAAATACATATTGGACCGCATCCGACCCCAGTTCGGGACGCTCGTCAACGCCGTCTTCGTCGGCGTGTTCATGAACTTGATCCTTGACCACCACTTGTTGCCGACGCTCGACGGCACCGCACTCAATATCGCCTGGCTCGTCCTCGGAATCTTCGTCATCGGCATGGGCGCCGGGCTGTATGTCGCCATCGGTTACGGCGCCGGCCCGCGTGACGGACTGACGCTCGCCTTGGCCGACCGTTTCAATACGTCGGTCCGCATGATGCGGACGTGGATGGAGCTTTCCGCTTGCTTGATCGGCTGGGCGCTCGGCGGTCCCGTCTTTTTCGGGACGGTGCTGTCGATTTTCTTGATCGGTCCGTTCTTCCAGTTTTGGCTCGAACAGTTCCGCCGGCTCGTCTCGGTCATCGACCGGGCGAAAGCCGATATCGCCTGAAATTAAGAGAGGAAATCGGACTCCAAGGGGTCCGATTTCCTCTCTTTGCTGTTACGGGACGAGGACGATCTTACCGACCTTGCCTTGCTGTTTGAAATACGTTTGCGCCGCCCGGGCCTCTTCTAACGGGAATGTGCGGTCGACGACAGGCTTGATTTGACCGCTCGAAATCGCTTGGAGCATCGCTTTGAATTCCGCTCGCGTCCCGAGCACCGATCCATACATCGTAATGTGCTTCAAGTAGAGCGTACGGAAATCGAGATCGGTCCGTTGTCCCCCGGCCGATCCGGATATGCAAAACTTACCGCCATTCTTCAATACATCGAGCGACGTTGCGAACAACGCATCCCCGACGACGTCGAGCACGGCATCGACCGGTCCACCGTTCGCTGCTAAAATCTCGTCCGCGAGCGTCTCCGACCGATAGGAAACGACGTGGCTCGCCCCGAGCGCTTTCAGTTTCGGCGCGTCTTTCAAATCGCCGATGATGGCGATGACGTTCGCTCCGAACACGTGCGCTGCAATCTGCACGTTCAACGAGCCGACACCGCCGCTCGCACCGGTGACGACGACCGTCTCACCAGGACGGATTTGAATTTGCTCGTTCATGTGCCACGCCGTCAACCCGCTCACCGAGAAGACGGCGCTATCGACGAAACTGTCGAGCGGCATGTCATAACAAAGCTCGGCCGGCCAGACGACATATTCCGCATAACCACCGTCATATTCCGAGCCGATGAACGACATGTCGGGAGCGATATGCTCCGCACCGTCCGCCCCACTCGACGTGAACGGGAACAAGACGACACGCCGGCCGATCATCCCTTCATCCACTTGATTCCCGACCCCGACAATTTCTCCGGTAATATCTGATCCTGGAATCCGGGGAAACTGGACTCCCTCCGGACGCCAGCCCGACTCCTGATCCGTCCCGTACGCCCCTTCTCGCATCCATATCTCCGTATTGTTGATGCCGCACGCCTGTACGCGAACGAGCACCTCATCGTCTTTCGGTGTCGGGACCGGAACGTCGACGACCTGTAATTGATCGACGTCACCGTATCCGATAACTTGAACTGCTTTCATCAATTCATTTCCTCCTCACACATACACTGATGCTTGTTTATACCCATTTTACGCAAAACAGCCACCAAGACTTGAATCACTGGTGGCTGCCCGACTAGTTAGAGCTGCTGCCGTCTGAGCAGCCCGGCGAAGACGCCGCCTTTGGCACTCAACTCGTCGTGCGTGCCGTCCTCGACGATGCCGTCGGCGGTGACGACGAGGATGCGGTCGGCATTCTTCACGGTCGCAAGACGGTGCGCGATGATGAGCGTCGTCCGGTCGGCCGCGAGTTCCGTAAGCGACTCTTGGATGATCGCTTCCGTCTCGGTGTCGAGGGCGGACGTCGCTTCATCTAAGATCAAGACCGGCGGGTTTTTCAAGAACATGCGGGCGATGGCGATCCGTTGTTTCTGTCCGCCCGACAGTTTCAGTCCCCGCTCTCCGATCTGCGTGTCGAGCCCGTGCTCGAGTTCGTCGACGAGCGAATTCAAATGTGCCTTCTCGACCGCGTGCATGACTTCCGCGTCGCTCGCCTCGAGCTTGCCGTAGGCGATGTTCTCGCGAAGTGTCCCGGCGAACAAGAACACGTCCTGCTGCACGATCCCGATCTGGCGACGCAGACTCTCTTTCGTCATGTCACGGATGTCGATCCCGTCGATCGTGATGGCCCCAGCCGTCACGTCATAAAAGCGTGGGATGAGCGAGCAGATCGTCGTCTTGCCGGCACCGCTCGTCCCGACGAGGGCGACCGTCGACCCGGTCGTGATGTCGAGGTCGATATGCGTCAACACTTCTCGGTAGTCCGAGTAGCCGAACGAGACATCGTGGAAAGCGATGTTCCCTTTCAGTGAACTGACCTCGACCGCATCCGGACGGTTCTCGATGTCCGGTGCCTCATCGATCAGTTCTGTGAACCGTTTGAAGCCGGCCATCCCTTTCGGATACATCTCGAGGAGCGCCGTGATCTTCTCGACCGGTTTGATGAGCAAGTTCATATACAAGATGAAACCGACGAGCTCACCGTATGTCAATTCGTTTTCATACGTCAAGTACGCCCCGTAGACGAGGACGAGCAACGTCATGAGCCGTGTCGTGATATAGATCCCGGCGAGCGACTTACTCATGACCCGATACGCTTCGATCTTCGAACCGCGATAGAAGTTGTTGTCTTGTTGGAACCGGTTGATCTCGAACGTCTCGTTCGTGAACGACTGGACGACACGCGCGCCAGAGACGCTGTCTTCGACGCGGGCGTTCACTTCACTGATGTTGCCGTACATCTTTTGCCACGCCTTGTTCATGTTTTTATTGGCGTACGTGATCATGATGACGAGGAACGGAACGGCGATGACCGTCACGAGCGCAAGTTGCGGATTGATCGAGAACATGATCCCGAACGCGCCGAGCAACGTCATGATGGCGATGAAGAAGTCTTCCGGGCCGTGGTGTGCCACTTCGCCGATGTCGAACAAGTCGTTCGTGACCCGGCTCATCAAGTGACCGGTCTTATGGTTGTCGAAGAAGCGGAACGATTGCTTATGGATGTGCGTGAACAGTTCTTCGCGCATATCAGTCTCGATATTGATCCCGAGCTTATGTCCCCAATAGTTGACGACGTACTGCATCATCATGGCGAGTATGTACAGAATAAGCAAACCGATACTGATGATAATGATCCAGTTCCATTCCCCGCCTGGTAACAGAACGTCGATGAACCATTTCACTGCGAGCGGGAACCCGAGCTCGAGCAGGCCGACGAGGATGGCGAACGTGAAATCAAGGATGAATAACTTCTTATGTGGACGGTAATAACTAAAAAAACGTGAGATCATTTCCTTTCCCCCTTCTAAACAAATAGTTTACGCTTTTTTGCAGGAAGTGGAAAATGGGAAGCACGTCTTTTTCAATCTTTTTTCAGACGATGTATAATGGACGTAAGGAGTGATAACAATGAACGTACAGATTACAGACCGCGCGAACGAGCGCATTAACGCCTTAAAAGGCGACCGTGACGGACAGATGCATTTGTTTTATGAGACGGAAGGCTGCGGTTGCGGCAATAGCGGCATCTTCGAGATCCGTTACGTGACCGAGACGACACCGGAAGACGTCGAAATCGACTCGAACGTCGGGCCAATCCTCATCAAGAACTGGACGAAAGTGTTTCTCGATGAGGACATGATCATCGACTTTCGCGACGACAAACGGTCGCTCGTCTTGAAGAGCAACGGCCAAGTGTTCAACTCGAACCTGCTCGTGACCGACGGGACCGGTTGCCAGCTGAACGTGCCGAGCGCATGAAACAAGCGCTCCAGGAGCACCCGAAGTTGATGCTTTGGTTCCTCCTCAGCTTCGGCCTCGGTTTGTTCGGCATCTATCTCGCTTTCACGGACTCCGTCTATACGATGACGGCCGTGATCGCATCGCTGTTCGCGTTCGGGTTCGCGCTTCAACGGACCGCAAAGAAGATGGAACAGCAGAATGACTAAAAAGGAGGTTCGCCGCGGCGAACCTCCTTTTGTTTATCCTTGTTTCTTCTCTTTCACCGCTGTCCGGATTGACAACTCTTCGAGTTGCGCGTCCGCGACCGGGCTTGGTGCTTGCGTCAATAGACAGCTCGCCGACGCCGTTTTCGGGAAGGCGATCGTGTCACGGAGGTTCGAACGACCCGCGAGGATCATGACGAGGCGGTCGAGACCGAGCGCGATACCCGCGTGCGGCGGTGTGCCGTATTCGAACGCTTCGAGCAAGAAACCGAACTGGGCGACCGACTCTTCGACCGTGAAGCCGAGCAGTTTGAACATGCGCTCTTGAATGTCACGTTCATAAATCCGCTGCGATCCGCCACCGAGCTCATAACCGTTCAAGACGAGGTCATACGCGAGCGCGCGCACGCTTGCTGGGTCAGTCTCGAGCAAGTGGAGGTCGTCACGGTTTGGCATCGTGAACGGGTGGTGGTTGGCGTAGAAGCGGCCGTCTTCTTCTTCGAACGTGACGAGCGGGAAGTCCGTCACCCAAAGGAAGTTGAACTTCGACTCGTCGATGAGTCCGAGCTCATGACCGAGCTTGACACGAAGGGCGCCGAGGCTGTCGGCGACGACAGTTGGTTTTGCCGCCACGAACAAGAGCAGATCGCCCGCTTCCGCGTTCGTCGCTTCAATCAACTTCTGTGCGTACGTCTCGTCGAAGAACTTCGCGATCGGTCCATTCAAGCCTTCAGCCGTCACTTTAAGCCAAGCGAGGCCTTTCGCGCCGTAGACGGCCGTGAACTCTTGAAGTTTGTCGATGTCTTTACGCGAGAACTTGTCGGCCTCGCCTTTCACGTTGATCGCTTTGACGTGTCCGTTTGACTCGAGCGCCATATCGAACACTTTGAAGCCTGCGCCTGTGACGGCGTCGGCGACGTCGATGAGTTCGAGACCGAAACGTGTGTCCGGCTTATCCGAACCGAAGCGACGCATCGCTTCCTCGTGCGTCATGCGCTCGAATTTGGCCGGTGTGTCGGTGCGACCGAGCGTCGCTTCCATCACTTGCCCCATCATCGCTTCCATCATCGCCATCAAGTCTTCGACGTCCATAAAGCTCGTCTCGATGTCGACTTGTGTGAATTCCGGTTGACGGTCGGCCCGGAGGTCTTCGTCACGGAAACAACGGGCGATTTGGAAGTAACGGTCGAACCCAGCAACCATGAGCAACTGTTTGAACAGCTGCGGTGATTGTGGGAGCGCGTAGAACTCGCCACCGTGGACACGGCTCGGGACGAGGTAGTCACGGGCGCCTTCCGGTGTCGACTTCGTCAAGATCGGCGTCTCGACTTCGAGGAACTCTTCTTCTGTCAAGAAGTTACGGATCGTGTTCGACGCCTTCGAGCGGAGACGGAACGTCTCTTGGAGTGCCGGACGACGCAGGTCGAGGTAACGGTATTTGAGGCGAAGGTCTTCTGAGACGTTTTCCGCTTCGTCGCCGATCGGGATCGGTGTCATCTTCGCCGCGTTCAAGATGTTGATCTCTGAAGCGATGACTTCGATGTTCCCTGTCGGCATGTTCGGGTTTTTGTTCTCACGCTCGAGTACCGTGCCCGTCACGTCGAGGACGTATTCGCTACGGATCGATTCCGCGAGTTTGTGCACCGCTTCGTTCTCAGGGCGCACGACGACTTGGACGATGCCCGTGCGGTCACGAAGGTCGATGAAGATGAGTCCTCCGAGGTCGCGTCGTTTTTGAACCCAACCTTTCAATTGTACTTCTTGGCCGATCAGTGACTCTGTCACGCGGCCGTTCATATGTGTGCGTCCGATCATTGTCCTGCTCCTTCCGATAGTTCACGAATTTTGTCTGCGACGGCCGAGAGCGGCACGTCGACTTGTTCTCCAGTTGCCATGACTTTGAGCGAGGCCGAGCCGCGTTCGACTTCATCGTCTCCGAGGATGACGGTGAATGCCGCATTTAAGCGGTCGGCTTGTTTGAATTGACCTTTGAACTTACGTCCGAGGTAATCGCGGTCGGCTTTGAACCCTTCCATGCGGAGGAGTTGCAACAGGCGCGTCGCCGTCGTCTCGACGTCTTTTCCGCCTTGGGCGACGACAAAGACATCAAGTCCGGTCGCAAGCTCAGGGAGCACGTTCTCGTTCTCGAGCGCGAGGATGAGCCGTTCAAGCCCGATCCCGAAGCCGATACCTGGCATATCCGGTCCACCGATATCTTGGACGAGGCCGTTATAGCGTCCACCGCCGCAAAGCGTCGTGATAGCGCCGAAACCTTCTGCTTCCGACATGATCTCAAACGCCGTGTGCGTATAGTAATCGAGGCCACGGACGAGTGTCGGGTCGACAACGTATGCGACACCGAGCGCGTCCAAGTGCTCGAGCACTTTGTCGAAATACGCTTTCGACTCTTCGTTCAAAAAGTCGAGGATCGACGGTGCCGACTTCATCGCCGGGTGATCGCGATCGACTTTACAGTCGAGGACGCGGAGCGGGTTTTGGTGCAAGCGCGTCTGACAGTCCTGGCACAATTCGTGTGCGACCGGCTCGAAGTGACGGATGAGCGCTTCGCGGTGAGCGTTGCGGCTCTCGGCGTCACCGAGCGAGTTGACGACGACTTTGATTTTCTGTAGACCGAACGACTTGTAGATCGTGTAGGCGAGGCTGATTACTTCGGCGTCGACGGCCGGGTCACTGCTGCCGATCGCCTCGACACCGTACTGGTGCAACTGGCGGAAACGGCCTTTTTGCGGACGCTCGTAACGGAACATCGGTCCCATGTAGTACAGCTTTGTCGGTTGATCGGGACTGCCGAACAGTTTGTTCGTGACGAAAGCGCGAACGACCGAGGCCGTCCCTTCCGGACGGAGCGTGTACTCGTCCTTGCCTTTTTTGACGAGCGTGAACATCTCTTTTTGGACGATGTCCGTCGTCTCGCCGACGCTGCGTGTGAACAGGTCCGTCGTTTCAAAAATCGGTGTGCGAATCTCTTTATAGTTGTAGCGGGCACTAATGTCGCGTAACTTGTCTTCGACATACTGCCACGTCTCGACCGTGCCTGGGAGCAGGTCTTGTGTACCGCGTGGTGCTTTCATCAAAATTCCCTCCTTAGAATACAAAAAGGCCCTCGTCCGCAAAGGGACGAGAGCCTGTTAAAGTTTCCCGTGGTACCACCCTCGTTGCAGAGCCAAAATCGATACTCTGCCACTCGAAATCGGTTAACGCCCGATGAAACGGCTTCCCCTACTAAACGTTCAAGGAAGCACCTCCAAAGTGTCGTTCGGGTCATCATCCAGTCGATGCTTTCAGCCTCGGCATCGCTCTCTTTGCTGGTGGGGTGACCGTACTTCTCTTTATCATAGGTGTTAGGTTATATGGTTCATGATGCCGAATTTTGGCGCCTTCTGTCAAGCGTTTTTTTCGAGCATGAGCGTGACCGGACCGTCGTTGACGAGCCCGACGTCCATCATCGCCCCGAACTTTCCGGTCTCGACGACGAGTCCGTGCGTCCGCAAACGGTCGTTGAACTGTTCGTAAAGACGTTCGGCGATGTCGGGTTTTGCCGCCTGCGTGAACGCAGGACGGCGGCCTTTCGACGTATCGCCGTACAGCGTGAACTGCGACACTGACAACACTTTGCCGGCGACGTCTTGAATCGACAAGTTCATCTTCTCGTCCGCGTCTTCGAACACACGGAGCCCCGCCACTTTATCGGCGAGCCAGTTCACTTCCTGCTCGGTATCCTCATGGGTCACCCCGACGAGAAGCAGATAGCCGGCGTCGATTTGTCCGACCGTCTGTTCATCGACTTTGACAGATGCTTCCTTCACTCGTTGCAACAATACACGCACTTAAAATCTTCCTTTCGTCACGTCATCATGACTCGGCTGACCGAGTATACGTCCGAGATCTGTTTGATCCGGTCGACGACTTTTTGCAAATGGTTCACGTTCGGAATCGAGATCGTCATCGAGATGCGGGCTTGTTTGTTTTGGTCCCCACGCCCGCTGACGGCGATGATGTTCGTGTTCGTCGCTGAGACGGCTTGGAGCACGTCGTTCAACAGTCCCGACCGGTCATAACCGGTGATCTCGATATCGACGTTGTAGTTCTTCTCTTTCGCCTGGCCCGCTTCCCACTCGACGGTCAAGAGGCGTTCCGGGTGTTGCTCGTTGATGATGTTCAAGCAGTCTTTCCGGTGGATCGAGACGCCGCGACCGCGGGTGATATATCCGACGATTTCGTCGCCCGGCACCGGGTTACAGCACCGGCTCATCCGGATGAGCATATTGTCGATCCCTTTGACCGAGACGCCGGCCTCGGCCGTCTTCTTCTTCGGTGACTGGCTGACTTTTAGTTCGTTGATCGCGTCAGACAGTTCGAGTTTCGGCTCTTTCCGTTGCTTCTCCGTCAACTTGTGCGCGACTTGGGCCGCGGTGATGCCGTGATAGCCGACGGCGGCGTACATCTCTTCTTCGTTCCCGAAGTTGAACTTCTCGACGACGATGCTGATCGACTGGTCATCGATGACTTCTTTCGGTTCGAAGCCGAGCTTCTTGATCTCGACATCGACGAGTTCTTTGCCTTTCTCGACGTTCTCTTCACGTTGTTGGCGTTTGAACCATTGGCGGATCTTATTCTTCGCCTGACTCGAGACGGCGAGTTTGAGCCAGTCCTTGCTCGGTCCATAACTATGTTTCGACGTGATGATCTCGATGATGTCACCCGTCTCGAGTTTATGGTCGAGCGGCACCATGCGTCCGTTCACTTTCGCACCGGTCATCCGATGGCCGATCTCGGTATGGATGCGGTACGCATAGTCGATCGGGACCGAGCCTTTCGGCAACTCAAACACGTCACCTTTCGGCGTAAAGACGTACAACATGTCGCTGAAGAAGTCGACTTTGAGCGACTCCATGAACTCTTCGGCGTCGGTCGTATCTTTTTGCAGCTCTAAAATTTCACGAAGATGGGCGATCTTTTCATCGAACCCGTTCGTCGCGACGTTTTTACCTTCTTTATAAGCCCAGTGCGCGGCAATCCCGAACTCGGCGATGAAGTGCATGTCCTTCGTCCGGATCTGCACCTCGAGCGGCTCACCCTTCGGTCCGATCACCGTCGTGTGAAGCGATTGATACATGTTCGGTTTCGGCATGGCGATATAGTCCTTGAAACGACCCGGCATCGGCTTGTACTGCGTATGAATGATCCCGAGGACAGCGTAGCAATCACGGATCGAATCGACGATGATCCGGACCGCCATCAAGTCGTAAATTTCATTGAACTCTTTATTATGTTTCACGATCTTATTGTAAATCGAGTAAATATGTTTCGGTCGACCGTTGACATCGGCTTCAATACTCACTTCATCGAGCACGGCGTTCACTTCAGTGATGACCGACGTGACGAGCGCTTCACGCTCTGTCCGTTTCTGTTTCATCATCGAGACGATCTTATAGTATTGCTGCGGGTTGATATAGCGTAACGAAATATCTTCGAGCTCCCACTTGATCGTCGAGATCCCCATTCGGTGCGCGAGCGGCGCAAAGATTTCAAGCGTCTCCTCGGCTTTTTGGACTTGCTTCTCTTTCGGCATATGCTGCAACGTCCGCATGTTGTGCAAGCGGTCGGCGAGTTTGATCAAGATGACGCGCACGTCTTCAGCCATCGCGATAATCATCTTACGGTGATTCTCCGCGAGTTCTTCTTTCTTCGACTTATACTTGATCTTCCCAAGCTTCGTCACACCATCGACAAGCATGGCGACTTCAACCCCAAATTCGTCAGTCAGTTCTTTGAGCGTGACATCCGTGTCCTCGACAACGTCGTGCAACAAGGCACCGACAATCGTCGTCGCATCTAAGCCGATGTCGACGAGAATACCGGCCACTTGCACCGGGTGCAGGATGTAGGGTTCACCTGAACGTCGGAACTGACCGGTATGATGAAGTTTTGCGTATTCGTAAGCGCGTTTCACTTCGGCAACATCATGCTCATCCATATACTTCCCGAGCGCGTCGAGAAGATCCTCAATACTTACGATTTGTTTTTTGGTCATAACATTCGACACCCTTTTTCTTACCGCTCCCAACGTCTCGGATTCGTCGCAGCATGGTAGTAGTTTGCGTTCAAGTTGTTCTATTTTTTATTACCATTATCAAAAAAATCTGACGACCTGTCAAAGGTTGTAGGTTGTTTTCCTCAAAAACTATTCAAAAAACGGGAAGCATGAGCTTCCCGTTTCCTCAGTCTTCGTAGCGGATGAGTGAGAACACGTCGTATCCTTCGAGACGTTCGCGTCCACCGAGGCCGTCGAGTTCGATTAAGAACCCGATTCCAGCAACGACACCACCGAGTTGTTCGATCATTTTGATCGTCGCTTCGATCGTGCCACCCGTCGCCAGTAAATCGTCGAGGATGACGACTTGCTGACCTGGCTTGATTGAATCTTTGTGCATCGTCAAAATGTCCGTGCCGTATTCAAGACCGTACGATACGCGAACCGTCTCGCGCGGTAACTTGCCTTCTTTACGTACCGGGACGAAGCCGAGTTCGAGGGCGTAAGCCGCCGGGCATCCGACGACGAATCCGCGTGCTTCTGGTCCGGCGATGAGTTCAGCGCCACGTTCCTGCGCGTAGACGATCAATTCGTCGACCGCTTTCTTATAGGCAGGTCCGTCTTGCATAAGCGACGTGATGTCTTTAAAGCTGATCCCTTCTTTCGGGTAATCCGCTACTTCTTTAATATGCTGTTTGAAATCCATTTTATGTGTAAGCCTCCTGCATCTTGTTCGATCGCAATGATTGTAACCGCTCTTTCAGCTCTGCCAACGACGCATAGACGAAACGTTCTTCGAGTTGTTCTCGTCCGACGCGACGTTTGTAACAAGGCGCTTCGGTCAAATCACGTTTCGGTGCTTCTGGATTCACTCCAGGCAGTCCGTCTTCCATTGTAACAAGAAATTCGAGTTCAGAGAATACTTGATGCATAAATTGAATCGTATTTTTTGTCCATTTTCGTTCGATTGACAAACGAATCAAGTTTTCACGCAGGTGTTTCCGTTCGCACGTGGCCATATGGACGTAATACGTTCGGAAATCTTCCCGGCTCGGCAATTTCTCGAAAAACGAATTACCCGCTTGGCCGAACGCGCAATAGACGCGCTCGACGTCTTCGTTGAGCAGGTCGGACAGCGCCGTCTCGTCGTCCGGTAAATCGAGCAAGACGACGAACCGTTTGACCGGCGTTTTGAAATCGTGGAGGGAAAACTCGTTCGACTCGCCTCTGAACGACACGTACGATGTCGCGTCACTCGGAAGCTGTCTCAATTCATCAATCGAGTTTTTCTTGCCTCGATAATCGAACACTTGGAACCCATCGACACGGATGTCTTGAATCATGAGTTGCGGCTTGCGCATCCCGTTCCATTCGTTCACTTGGAGACTCCCCATGACCGAGATGTGTGCCATCTTCGAGATTTCCGAGACGACGTGACCGAACCCGAAGCCGATGCCGTCGAGTTCGCGCTTGTCTCCAGCAAGCTGGACTTTAAGGTGCGTGTTGTCGCGCCCGATTTGACGGATATCGCGCAGTTTCGCGTCCGCGACGACGACCCGCGGTGACGGGTTGCCCATCCCAAACGGGGCGAGCTTGCCGATTTCTGCGATCAAGTCGAGCGATACGTCACTGACGTCGAGCTTCAAATCGACGTTCACGCGGGCGACGAACGTCTCGTCCGGAATCGATTCCGCTTGCTCGTTCAAGCGTCGTCTCAGCTCAGCCACATTCTCTGACATGAGCGTCATCCCGGCCGCTGCCGGGTGTCCTCCGAAGTGCGGGAGAATATCTTCGTTTTTAGAAAGCTCTTTAAATAAGTCAAAACCATCGATCGAGCGGCCCGAACCCTTAGCTTTCCCCGTCTTCGGATCGTGGCAGAGCAGGATGACCGGTCGATAGTACGCCTCGACGAGACGTGAGGCGACGATTCCGACGACGCCCGGATTCCAACGTTCGCTCGCGACGACGAGGACACGGTCGTCCGTCATCGATGCTTCGACGAGTTCGGTCGCTTCTTTCGCGATCGTCTTGACGATGTCTTGACGCTCTTTGTTTTGTTTATCGAGTTGATTCGCTAAGACGAGTGCTTCTTCGACACTTTCGGCGAGCAGCATCTGGAGGGCTGGCATCGCCGAGTCAAGTCGTCCGGCCGCATTGATGCGGGGACCGAACGCGAACCCGACCGACTCTTCGTTGAGCGTGCTGTCCGTCAAGGCACACACTTCGCGCAGCGCTAAAATCCCGGGCCGCTTCGACTCATCGAGCGCCTTGAGACCCAGCTTCGCGAGCAGACGGTTTTCTCCGTCGAGCGGGACGAGATCGGCGATCGTCCCGAGGACAGCCAAGTCGAGCAGCTCGTCAGGCATCCGACCGAGCACGGCGTGTGCCACTTTAAGGGCGACCCCGGCTCCGGCGAGCTTGTCGTATGGATACGACGGATCGATGTGTGGATGAATGATCGCAAACGCGTCAGGTAGCGTCGCTTTTGGCTCGTGGTGGTCGGTGATGATCAAGTCGACGTTCAGTTCTTTCAACAACGTCGCTTCTTCGATCCCCGAGATCCCGCAGTCGACCGTGATGACGAGCGTGAACCCTTCACTTGCCGCCCAACTGAACGCTTCTTTGTTCGGCCCGTATCCTTCCGTGAACCGGTTCGGGATATAGCACTCGGCCATGACCCCGATCTCAGTCAACGCATGCCACATGACGGCCGAGGCACTGACCCCATCGACGTCGTAATCCCCGTAGATGAGCACCATCTCGCCTTCGTCAGCCGCTCGCTTCAGGCGTTCGACGACTTTCGGCATCTGCTCGAACAAGTTCGGGTCGTGGAACTCGAGTTCGTCCTCGATCTGGAGGAACGCCTTCGCTGCGTCAGGCTCTCGATGGCCCCGTTGCGTGAGCAACGTCGCGAGTTGTTCCGATATATTTAGTTCTGTCTGTAGTTGTTCGATCGCGGTCGCATCCGTCTCCGGATACACCCACCGTTTCTTTGCATGATACATATCCTTCACTCCAATCAACTGTTGATTATATCAGAACAGAGACGTGTTTTGCCGTCTTGACATATGAAAAAGGTCCTCCGAACGAATCGGAAGACCTTGTCATCACGCCTCAGGGGCGGGTGTGGCTTGTTTCTTTTTATTGATCGTTAATTTTTTGAGCATGAGCCAGAGGTATGACGCGATGAAGAGCGACGAGTACATCCCCATGACAAGTCCGATGAGAAGTGCGACCGCGAAGCCGCGAATCGATTCGGCTCCGAAGATGTACAAAGCGAGCGCCGTCACGAGCACGGTGATGACGGTGTTGACCGAACGGACGATCGTCTCTTGAATCGACGTGTTGACGATGTCGCGGTATACGTCCATCGACTTGATCTTCCGCTCTTTTTCGTACGCTTGAATATTCTCGCGCAATCGGTCGAACGTGACGATCGTATCGTTGACCGAGTACCCGATGATCGTCAAGATCGCAGCGACGAAGTACAAGTTGACTTCGATCCCAAAAATCGAGAACGCGACGATCATGAAGAACGCATCATGCAACATCGCGACGACGGTCGCGACCGCATACGAGAATTGGAACCGGAACGTGATGTAGAGAATGATCCCGAGCGACGCGAGAGCGACCGCATAGATGGCGTTACGGGCGATGTCGCGGCCGACTTCGGCTGAAACGGTACTAATATTCGGATCACTTCCAAACGTTTCCGTGAATACAGTCTTGACTGAAGCGACTTCATCCTGGCCGAGCTGACCGACGAACGTCACGTTCGCGAGCGCCCCTCCATCGGCGTACTGAATCGAAGAAATCGACTCGTCGACGCCCGCTTCGGTAAAGGCGGCTTCAAGTTCTTGTTGTGACACTTGTGTCTCCGTCTGCACTTCGACACGCGTCCCTGACGCGAAGTCGATTCCAAGGTTTAACCCTCGGAAGAACAAAATACCGAGACCGATGATAACGACGGCACACGAGATGATGAACAGCGTGCGCATATGTTTCACATAGTTTAATTCAGTGAGCTTAAAGTTCACGGATTTCACTCTCCTTCACACCAAACCAGCCTTTACGTTTGTCGAACAAGCGACTAGCGACGAGGAGGTGCATCAAATAACGTGAGATGAAGACGTTCGAGATGAACGTCATCGCAATTGAGATCATGAGCATGATGGCGAACCCTCGGACCGAGCTTGTCCCGAAGTAGAACAACACAGCGGCTGAGATGAGCGTCGTCAAGTTGGCATCGATGATCGTACTGAGCGAACGGCGGTTACCGGCGCGGAACGCCGACAGTACCGACTTGCCTGAACGAAGCTCGTCTTTAATCCGCTCGGCCGTGATGATGTTCGCGTCAACTGCCATACCAACCCCGAGGACGAGAGCGGCAATCCCTGGCAACGTCAAGACGGCGTTGATTCCATTAAAGAATAACATGATCAAATTGATATACAAGACGAGCGTAATGATCGAGACAAGTCCAGGTAAACGATAGAAGAACAGCATGAACAATAAGACAGCTGCAATCCCGATGAGCGAAGCAAAGACGGTCTTATCAAGCGCGTCTTGTCCGAACTGGGCCGATACCGACGTCGAGTAAATCTCTTCAAGCTTGACTGGAAGCGCCCCGGCGTTCAAAATGTCGGCTAAGCGTTGTCCGCTCTCGGCATCGATGTCACCGCCCGAGATGATCGCTTTGTCAGATAGAATTGGTCCAGTGACCGAAGCATCTGAGACGATTTTCGAGTTCTCTTTTTGAATCTCTTCTTCATATGAATCGCCTTCTTCAAAGTCTAACCAGATGACGAGACGGTTCTCTGGCGCCGGACGCTCTGCGATTTGCGACGTCACTTCGCCGAACTTATCGGCTGACTGAAGCGTCAACTCGACGACCGGGTTTCCTTGTGGGTCATAACTGATGGCAGCGCCTCGCGGTGCGAGGTCTTTCCCATCGAGCAAGACGTTGTCATCGATATCACGGAACGTGAGTTGTGCTGTCGATGACAGCACTTCCCGCGCATCGTTCTGGTTCGAGACGCCAGCTAACTGGACGCGGATGCGATTCTCGTCTTCAATCCGGATATCCGGTTCAGAGACACCTAAGACGTTGACACGGTTGTTGATAGCGCGAACCGTTGCATTCATCGCTGATTGGTCGATGACATCGCCGTCCTCGAGCGGCTGGACTTCGTACAGCACTTCAAACCCGCCTTTTAAGTCGAGTCCAAGGTTCGTGTTCTTGACGACCCATGGCGTCGTGAAGACGGCGAGCAAGATCGTCGCGATCATGATGACCGCAAAAATCGCGATATTCCCTTTTTTGTACATACGGCTATTTCCTTTCTAGATACGTGTTCTATATAAAACTTCTCCCGTTAACATTACAAATATTCTAAACATTTATCAATCATTTTCCTAAAATTGTAACACCACCCTCGATATTTTCTGGTTTTTTTGCCCGAACGACTAAAAGTTGCGTTAGGGCAAAACTTACGTTATGCTATGATTATCGAAAATATATTACGTTTGCAAAGGAGTCCTCTACAATGGATAGTACAATTATTTTCGCCTTTTTGTTGACACTATTCGCTGGGCTCGCGACCGGGATTGGAAGCATGATCGCCTTCTTCGCGAAGCGGACCAACACAGCCTTTCTGTCAATCTCGCTCGGCTTCTCGGCTGGGGTCATGATTTACGTCTCGTTCATTGAGATCTTCCCGAAAGCGCTTGTCGAACTCGTCGGTGCCCACGGGGAAAAGGCCGGCACAATTTATACCGTGCTCGCATTTTTTGGGGGGATGCTCCTGATCGCGTTAATCGATAAGTTGATCCCTTCCCCTGAAAACCCGCATGAAGTCAAGTTCGTCGAGACGATGCAAAACGACCCATCGTCTCAAGAACTAGCCACGACCGCAACTAAGGATGAGCCCGCTCCGCTAAATCAGGAGACGAAGCAACGGCTTCACAAAATGGGTCTGTTCATGGCGCTCGCCATCACGATTCATAACTTCCCTGAAGGACTGGCCACGTTCATCTCCGCGCTCGATGATCCGGCCGTCGGTATCGCCATCGCGATTGCCATCGCCTTGCACAATATTCCGGAAGGGATTGCCGTGTCGGTGCCGATTTACTACGCGACCGGCTCGCGGAAGAAAGCGTTAAAACTCTCGTTCCTGTCAGGTCTAGCGGAACCGGTCGGTGCCATCGTCGGCTTCTTGATTTTGATGCCATTCTTGAACGATACGATCTTCGGTTTGTTGTTCGCAGCCGTCGGCGGAATCATGGTATTCATCTCGCTCGACGAACTGTTACCGGCCGCCCGTGAATACGGCCGGGCCCATCACTCGATTTACGGCATGGTCGCCGGAATGATGGTCATGGCAGCGAGCCTCGTCCTTTTAATGTGACTGCACTTAAAAATGTCCCTCCGACTCGAGTCGGAGGGACATTTTTGTCGTTCATGTTGTTTTGAACAAATGGACGAGATCTTTCAACTCAACCGACATATGGCTCATCGTCTCGGCGATGCCATTGATTTCTTGAATCGCGGCGAGCTGTTCTTCCACGTTCGCCCCCGCTTCTTCGACACTGCGTTGCGTCGAAACCGCGTTCGTCGACATGTCCTCGACCGAGACCGCGACTTCGGTCGTATTCGCACTGACTTCCTCTGTCGCTGCGGCAATTTCACTCATCTGACGCGATGTCTCTTGAATGACCGACACGATTTCACGGAACGCCCCGGCGACTTCACCCATTTGGGCGACGCCGTTCGTCACATGCCCGCTCGTCACGTCAAACGCCGCCTCAACTTGTTTCGTGTCCCGTTGGATATCGACGACGACCGCTTGAATCTTCTTAGCCGATTGTTTCGACTCTTCGGCGAGTTTTCGGACTTCGGCGGCGACGACCGCGAATCCTTTTCCATGCTCGCCGGCCCGCGCTGCCTCGATGGCGGCGTTCAAAGCGAGCAAGTTCGTCTGTTCGGTGATGGCCGTGATCGACCGGGTGATCTTTTCAATCTCAAGCGATTGGTTCGAAAGACGTTCGACCATCTGTTGGGTCAGATCGTTGGCCCGTTGAATTTCTTGCATCTGACTCTCGGCCAACTGAATCGTCTCAAGTCCGCCGCTCGCCGCTTCAAGTGTATGAATCGTCTGTTCATTCACACCTTGGGAGGCGGCAGCGATTTGATTCAAGCCGGTGACGGCCTGATTGACGCCAGACGTCCCTTCCTCGGCGCGCTTGGCCGACACTTGGGCCGCGATATTCATGTCTTCGAACAGTCCAGCCACGCCTTGGGTCGTCGTCGCGACGTGGTCCGTGCTCGCGTAGAGCTCTTCCGAATACGCCGTCACTTTATCCGAGGCCGCGCCGACCTGGCGGATCAACCCGACGAGGTTGCGTTTCATCTCGTTAAAGGCCGTCACGAGATCACCGAGCTCATCATTCGATTCGACGACGATATCTTCCCCGGTCAAATCCCCTTCCGCGACGACTCGTGCTTCACGGACGAGACGGTTGATCGGTGTTAAGAACAATTTTTGGAGCGCATAGAGCGACAACAGCCCGATGGCGACACCGATGATACTGATGATGATCATCCAGACGATCGAGGTGCCGGCGTTTGCTTGTACCGCTGCCGTCTCTTCGTCCAACATTTCCGCTTGATGGGCGACGAGATCGGTGACCGTCATCCGGACCCGATCGGTCGTCGGGGTCACGCTCGTGTTGAGTACCGTCTTGTACCCGACCTCATCTTGTTGTTGGCGCAGTTCGATGGCACGTGCCATCTCGGTGTCGAGCAGTTGATTAAACTTCTCTAGATCCCCAAGCCAGCTGAGCACTTTGTCGTCAGATGAAGACTTTTTAAGTGCATCCATCAATTCGTCGCGCTTTTGTTGCGACGCTTCTAAACTGATCAGCGTCTTCGGGTTCGAGACGAGTAAATAATAATTCAAGTAGCGCTCGGCATCAGTGACGGTCAACGCCAAATCTTCGGCGATCAACATGTCACGGAGACCTTCGTTCAACACCCGATCGTACTCAGCAGTGGCCTTTTGCAATTGATAAGAACCGAGCGCACCGACGAGGAGCAAGGCAATGATTGTCGGCACGAGCGCGATCGCCATCTTCCGTCGCATCGATGAACGGCCTTTCGTTTGTTTGACGCGAGCCCAACCTTGCCAATTTTTGATTGGTTGTAATAATCGTTTAACGTCCATGTCCGTTTCCTCATTTCCAATTTCTTCTCAACTTGACATTAATGCAAACGTTTTCACTAATCAATTTGATTTTTGGAAATGAGGTCGATGATTCGACGGATTGATGAAGTTTGACAAAAAGCAGACATTTACTCTATGATACAAATCGTAACTATTACTATTTAAGAGGTGGAAGCATGACTGATCTGTCAACACGGGTATTAATCATCGGCGCCGGCGTTCACGGTATGACCCTCGCTGTATCTTATTTAGAACAAGGCGGTGCGTTAGAAGAGCTTCTGCTAATTGACGCTCACGATCAACTACTCAAGAACTGGAAGTCCCAAACCGCTCATATTGAAATGTCACATTTGCGCTCGACGCGCGTCCATCATATATCGTCTAATCCATACGCGTTGAAACAGTTCGCGGCGGCGAACGACTATGGCTCTTATCATTTCAAGGATACGTTCGGCCGACCGTCTTTAGCGTTGTTCAACGATCACTGTGATCAAGTGATTGCGGACTTTAATCTTCATTCTCGTTTTTTAGGCAATCAACCCGTCTCCTCGATTAAACGGTCCGGCAACGTCTACGAAGTGACGACATCGACTCGACGGATTACCGCCGAGACGGTCATCGTTTCGACCGGTCAATCGAGCTCGATGCATCTACCGGGCTTTGCGGACATCCCGACATGCCGACACGTCTTTTCAGCTAACGATCAGCCGGAACAATCGAACGTTACCGTCGTCGGCGGCGGGATCACGGCGTTACATTATACGGTATCGCGTCATAGTAAAGGCCATGACGTCACGCTCGTCACGAAGCGCCCGCTCGAGGTGAGCCAGTTCGACGCCGACCGTAGTTTCATGGGTCCAAAGGGGTTACGCGCTTTTCATCAGTTGGAAGAAAATTGGATTGAGAAACGTGACTTCGTCAAGCAAGAACGAAAGCCTGGGACGTCCCCGAACGACCTCGTCTTGAAAGTGAAGCGGCTCGTGCAACTTGGTAAAATTCGACACATCATTGGAGAAGCGGTCCGTGACGGTGACCAGTTATTCGTCGACGGGATTGCATTGCCGTCTGACGAGATCGTCTGCTGCACGGGGATCCGCCCGCTCCATCCGAAAGAGACGTTTTTACGGCCGCTCATGGAGCAGCTCGACTTACCGCTCACCCCATGCGGCACACCGGTACTCGATGCCTCACTCGCTTGGACAGACAACTTCTACATGACTGGCGCTTACGCCGACTTGATCGTCGGCCCGTTCGCTCGTGCCATTTACGGCGGGCAAGAAGGAGCTCGTCGTATCATTCCTCGCCTATTACCCGCACGAAAAAACGCCTGACCATATACTGGTCAGGCGTCATTTGCTTACTCAGCGAATGAAGAGTTTCCTTTTTTCGTCACTTCAGCAATCGCACTGCGATTGAACTTGAGAAGTGCTTGGTCGCATTTCAATGTGACTTCTGTGTCTTCGATCTGATGGACGACACCGTGAAGGCCGCCAATCGTCACGACATGATCGCCACGCTCAAGCGCATTTTGCATCGTTTGTACTTGCTTTTGTCGCTTCGTCTGTGGACGGATCAACAAGAAGTAGAACACGACGAAAATAAGGATCATCGGTAATAGTGCTACGAGAGTTTCCATTTGTAGAATTCACCCTTTCCTTCAATATCAGGTTCATTATACCGTGAAACCGATTCGTTGTCACATAATCGCTGTCAGAGAATTAGAAATTCTTGGCGTTCGGTTTGTTATATCCATATTCTTCGAAGTACTCTTCTTTGAAATCGAGCAGACGGTCTTCGCGGATCGCTTGACGGACTTGTTCCATCAAATTTACGAGGAAATGAAGGTTATGCGTCGAGCAAAGGTGGAGACCGAACATCTCATCGGCACGGATCAAATGGTGCACGTATGCCCGTGAATAGTTCTTACACGTATAGCAATCGCACTTCTCATCGATTGGGCCAAAGTCCGTCTTATGTTTGGCGTGTTTGATCGTCACGCGACCTTTAGACGTCATGAGCGTGCCGTTACGGGCGATCCGTGTCGGCAAGACGCAGTCGAACATGTCGATCCCGCGAATCGAACCTTCGATCAACGCATCCGGTGATCCGACGCCCATCAAGTAGCGCGGCTTATCTTCCGGCATGAACGGTGTCGTGAACTCGAGCGCCCGATACATGACGTCTTTCGGTTCGCCGACCGACAAACCGCCGACCGCATAACCCGGGAAATCGAGTGAGACGAGGTCTTCGGCGCTCTGACGGCGAAGGTCTTCGTACTCGCCACCTTGGATGATGCCGAACAGCGCCTGGTCCTCCGGACGTTCGTGCGCTGCGAGGCAACGTTCGGCCCAACGGCTCGTCCGCTCGACCGACTTCTTCATGTATTCATGCGTCGCCGGGAACGGCGGGCACTCATCGAACGCCATCATGATGTCCGCACCGAGCGCGTTTTGGATTTCCATCGCCTTCTCTGGTGACAAGAACAACTTGTCCCCGTTCAAATGGTTACGGAAATGGACGCCTTCTTCTTGAATGTTACGCAGGTCAGCGAGTGAGAACACTTGGAAGCCGCCTGAGTCCGTCAAGATCGCGCCGTCCCAGTTCATGAACTTGTGAAGTCCGCCCGCTTGCTTGACGACCTCGTGTCCGGGACGAATCCATAGGTGGTACGTGTTCGACAAGATGATGTTCGCACCCATCGCTTTCACTTGTTCAGGTGCCATCGTCTTGACGCTCGCCTGCGTGCCGACCGGCATGAAGACAGGCGTCTCGAACGAGCCGTGCGGCGTATGGACGATCCCGTGCCGCGCTCCTGATTGTTTACACGTATGGATGTGTTCGTATGTGACTGCATGTTTGGTCATTTGTTTTCTTCCTTCCTCGTAATGAGCATCGCGTCTCCAAAGCTGAAGAAGCGGTATTCGTTTTCCACCGCGGTCCGGTAGGCGTGTAAGATGATGTCGCGTGACGCGAACGCCGAGACGAGCATGACGAGCGTTGACTTCGGCAGATGGAAGTTCGTGATCAGTCCATCGATCGCCTTCAACTCGACGCCCGGGTAAATAAAGATGTCCGTCCAGCCCGATGACTCGACGAAATCCCCGTGATCGCGCATGATCGTCTCGAGCGTCCGTGTCGACGTTGTCCCGACCGCGAAGACGCGGCCGCCGCTCGCGCGGACGTCTCGGAGCGCCCGTGCCGATTGCTCGGACAGTTCAAAGTACTCGCTATGCATCGTATGCTCTTCGATCGTATCGGCCGTGACCGGGCGGAACGTCCCGAGCCCGACGTGAAGCGTGAGCGGGATCAAGTTGACCCCTTTCGCCTGCGCAGCCTCGAGCAATTCTTCTGTGAAATGAAGACCTGCCGTCGGTGCGGCCGCACTGCCGCGTTCGCGGGCGTAGACGGTCTGGTAGCGGTCTTGATCGTCAAGCTGTTCGCGGATGTAAGGCGGGAGCGGCATCGTGCCGAGCTCGTCTAAAATCTCATAGAAGATCCCGTCATACTCGAACTTGAAGCGGCGTCCGCCTTCCGGGAGCTCTTCGACGCATTCGGCCCGGAGCAATCCGTTCCCGAATTCGACGATGGCGCCGACGCGGACTTTCTTCGCCGGTTTGACGAGCGCTTCCCAGACGTCATCTTCGGTCTGCTTCAAGAGCAGCAGCTCGACTTTGCCGCCCGTCTCTTGCTTCGCCCCGAACAGACGGGCCGGCAAGACACGCGAATCGTTGACGACGAGCGCGTCGCCTGCTTGTAAATAGTCGAGCACGTCACGGAAGTGGCGGTGCTCGATGTCACCTGTGTCCCGGTCGAGGACGAGCAAACGTGAGCTCGTCCGATCAAGGAGCGGGACTTGGGCGATCAGTTCTTCTGGCAAGTCAAAATCATAGTCGTTTACGTTCAATTGAATATCTTGCATCATTTACTCCTCTTCGTATCCAAAATGCGTCTTAGCGTATTGTGTGATCATGCGTCCTCGCGGTGTCCGCTGGAGGAAGCCTTGTTGTAACAAGTATGGTTCGTAAACGTCCTCGATCGTCTGGGCGTCTTCACCGATTGTCGCGGCGAGCGTCTCGAGCCCGACCGGACCACCGCCGAACCGTTCGACCATGGCCCGCAAGAGCCGATGGTCGACCTCGTCGAGCCCGAGGGCGTCGACGTGCAGGCGATCGAGCGCACTCGATGCCATGGCTGGATCGATTTCTTTCGTCCCTTCCACTTGCGCGAAGTCGCGGACCCGACGCAACAGCCGGTTGGCGATCCGTGGCGTCCCGCGCGCGCGTTTGGCGATCGCGCCGCTCGCTTCCGGTGAGATCGACAGTCGGAACAGTTGGGCCGTCCGGCTGACGATGGCCGCGAGTTCGTGCGCTTCGTAATACTCGAGCTTGAGCGTCACCCCGAAACGGTCACGGAGCGGGGCCGACAACATGCCGGCCCGTGTCGTCGCGCCGACGAGCGTGAACGGTGGCAAGTCGATGCGGACGCTGCGCGCCATCTCGCCTTGTCCGTAGACGATATCAAGGCAATAGTCTTCCATCGCCGGATACAGGATCTCTTCAATCGTCCGGCTGAGCCGATGGATCTCGTCAATAAACAGGACGTCCCCCGGCTCGAGCGTCGACAGGATCGCTGCTAAGTCACCTGGGCGTTCGATGGCGGGACCGGCTGTCGTCTTGATGCCGACACCCATCTCGTTGGCGATAATTTGTGCGAGCGTCGTCTTCCCTAGACCAGGTGGCCCGTAAAGGAGGACGTGGTCGAGCGTCTCGCTTCGCATTTTTGCCGCTTGGATAAAGACGGATAAGTTCCCTTTCGCCTTCTCTTGTCCGATATACTGCTCGAACCGTTGCGGACGCAGGCTCCACTCTTCAGAGTCTTCATACTGTTGGTGGGATTGTGACAACAATCGTTCGTCCATAGGTTCCTCCTTATTTCAACAACAATTGCAGGGCGCGCTTTATGTAAGCGTCTGTCGTCAATATTTCTGAATTCAGTTCTTTGCGGACACGTGTGATCTCACGTTCCGAATAACCGAGGGCGGCGAGCGCTTCACACGCTTCGTCAAGTTCTGACGAGCCTTGTGCGAACAGGCCTGTGTTCGGCACATAGTCCGGTGCGAGCTCTGACAACTTCCCTTTTAAATCGAGCGCCATTTGTTTGGCCGTCTTCTTGCCGACGCCCGGGAACTTCATCAAGTACTTCTCGTTCTCGGTCTCGATCGCGTCAATCAACGCGTCCATGTCGCCCGAGGCGACGATGGCGAGCGCGCCTTTCGGTCCGATGCCGTTGACGCCGAGCAGTTTATTGAACAGTTCGCGCTCCCGGCGTGACCGGAAACCGTACAGCGTCTGTTGATCTTCTCTGACGTAATGGTGCGTAAACACGATTACATGTTCGTCTTGTTCACGATAAAAAAACGGGTTAGGCACATGTACTTTGTAGCCGACGCCCGAAACATCCAACGTTATATATTCCGCACACACGTAGGCGACGGATCCTTTTACGAATTCAATCACTTTGTTATCTCCTCTTCATAGGAAAACTGCATTCATTGTACCATAGAAAACGCCGTGAAAAAAGGACAGGCGATCGCCTGTCCGTTATCTCGCTAACATCCGCTCGAGGGCGAGCGTTGCCCATTTCGTCGTTTCCTCATCGACACGAATGATGTTGACCGGATCCGTCTCGAGCGACTCGAGCGCCCACAACAGATGCGGCAAATCGATGCGGTTCATCGTCAGACACGGACACATGTACGGGTTGAGGGAGACGATGTCTTGCTCGGGATGCGTCATTGCTAGTCGATTGACCAAGTTCATCTCCGTCCCGACGGCCCACTTCGTCCCCGGAGCACTCGCCTCGATCTGGTCGATGATGTAGGATGTCGATCCGGCCTCGTCCGCCGCCTGCACGACGTCAAACGTACACTCGGGATGGACGATGATGCGTCGTTCCGGGTCATGCTTCCGCAACGCCTCGATTTGGGCGACATTGAACTTCTCGTGGACCGAACAATGCCCTTTCCAGAGGATGACCCGTACGTCTTCGATGTCGCCCTTGTAGTCGAGACGCTCACGAAGCGGGTCCCAGACAGCCATCGCCGCCAGCGGTACACCGAGATCAAACGCCGTGTTGCGCCCTAAGTGTTGATCTGGTAAGAACATAATCCGTTCGCCAGTCTCGAGCGCCCAACGGACGATGTCGTGTGCGTTTGACGACGTGACGGTCGCACCGCCGTTCTTTCCGACGAACGCCTTGATGGCTGCCGTCGAATTGACATACGTGATCGGGATGATGTCGTCACCGAACAAGTCGGTCAATTCCTCCCAAGCAATTTCGGTCTGGTCGATATCGGCCATATCCGCCATCGAACAACCGGCCCGCATGTCCGGCAAGATGACGAGTTGGTCGTCGCGTGTCAGCATGTCGGCCGTCTCGGCCATGAAATGGACGCCGCAAAAGACGATAAACTCGGCCCCATTCATTTGTTCGGCGAGTCGTGCGAGCTGGAGCGAATCTCCGGTCGCGTCCGCGAACTGGACGACCTCATCCTTTTGATAGTGATGTGCCGGTAGAAACAGCCGGCTGCCGAGCCGTGCTTTAATGGCTTCGATCCGTGCTTCCATCTGTTCGATCGTCATATTAGCGTATTGTGCTGGCATCGTTCCGAGTAACTGCATATTTGACCCCTCCTTTAAGATTTAAGCTGCAATCGAGAGCCGTCACCGAATTCGTCAACTGTCCGACCGAGATGACGTCGACGCCCGTACCGCGGTAGGCGGCGATTGTGTCGACAGTGATCCCACCCGACGCTTCCGTCGTGATGTGGGACGGCACGAGCGCAACCCACGCCTTCAACTCTTCCGGTGACCGGTTATCGAGCATGATGATGTCAGGACTTGCCGCGATCGCCTCACGCAACTGCTCGATCGTCTCGACCTCGACTTCGATCGGTGTCGTATGCCCGTTTTGAGTTCTCGCCGTTTCGATGGCCTGCGTGATGCCCCCGAGTGCCGCAATATGGTTGTCTTTGATCATGACGGCGTCGTCGAGACGCAGCCGATGGTTGTATCCCCCACCACATCGGACGGCGTATTTTTCAAGCATCCGCAGTCCCGGCGTCGTCTTCCGTGTGTCGGTGACCCGGATCGATGGGTCGGCGAGCGCCTCGACACAGCGCCTTGTCAGCGTGGCGATGCCGCACATATGTTGCACAAGGTTGAGCAGTATCCGTTCCGTCTCGAGGATCGTCCGCGTCTTGCCGCGCAAAGCGAACATGACGTCCCCTTTTTTCAAATCCGTCCCATCGTCACGGCACTGTTCGACGACGAGCCGTTGCATCGCCGCGAGTTCCATCACGACGTCAACACCGGAGAAAACCCCGTCCGCCTTGGCGGTGACGACGGCTGTCGCCACGTCGATCGGGTCGATGAGCGCGCTCGAGGCGTCTCCAAATCCGATATCCTCATTTAGAAATTGTGTGAGCTGTTCGCGCAGTAACGTTCTGTTCATGGAACTCCTCCGTTCTCATAAAGGCGCGTGCTAAAATCCGGCCCGCCTCAAGTTGTAATGTTCGTTCTGCCAATTGTCTTGTCACGTGTTTCGTCCGTGCCAGTTGTTGGGTATTTTCTAAGAAACTTCTCATTTCTCCAAACTCAGGCGAGATTGTCAGCCAGTTGCCTAATCGCCGACGATACGCTTGAAACGTCTCCTTCGATAACTCATAAGCGGTCACTTCAGTCACCGTGAACGGCCCTTCTTCAAGTCGCACCGATGCGGCGACCCGTTTTCCGAACACCCAGCATTCAAGTAGTGAATTCGACGCCAACCGGTTCATCCCGTGAACACCCGTGTCGGCGACTTCACCGACCGCGTAAAGCCCAGCCACACCCGTCGACCCGGTTTCATCGACCCGCACCCCACCCATATGAAAATGCAGACCTGGCCGGACCGGGATGCGAGCGACGTCGATCCGTTCGGCCCGACACGTCGCCCACAATTTCGGGAACCGGGCCGCAATGTCTTCGACGCGACTCGTATCGAGATACACCGGCCCGCAGTGACGCGTGAGCACGGCCGCCACTTCATCACGGGGCGCCAGACTGCCTAGCGGATGGTGCCGCATCACGTGACACCCGTCCTCATCGACGAGTTCCGCGCCCGCACCTCGTAGCGCCTCGGTCACGAGGTGCGGCGTCTCGACCGCTAGCAGTGTCGGATGAAACTGGATCTCGGTCAAGTTGGAAAGTTCAGCACCGGCAGCGCTCGCCAAGACGAGTCCATCCCCCGTCACGGCCCGACAGTTCGACGTCCAATCGACGAGCCCGCCGATGCCACCTGTCGCCAAGACGACCGCGCCCGCTTGAATATGGATTCGTTCGTCACCTTGGAAACCGGTCGCACCGACGACTCGGCCGCCCGTTTTTGTCAGTCCGTCGATCAAGACGTGTTCCATCACTTCAACGTTTTGCGGGAGCCGTTCCCGTAACGCGGTCATCACATGACGTCCGGTCTCGTCACCTCCGACGTGGTAGATCCGATGTTTCCCGTGGGCGCCTTCTCGGCCGATCTTATACCCGGACTCGTCCCGGTCGAACGCGACACCGAACCGCTCCATCTCTGAAACGACACCACGGCCGTCCTCGACGAGCGTGACGACCCGGTCCGCTTGCGCCGTCATCTTGGAAGCGACGAGCGTATCGTGTGCGTGATCGAGACTCGACGGCTCCAAATATGAACTCGCGATCCCGCCTTGGGCGAGGTCAGAGTTCGAGGAGGTCACGTCACGTTTTGAGACGAGGAGGACACGGTACGTCTCCGGCAAATGGAGTGCCACCGTGACCCCGGCCAACCCCGCCCCGATAATCAAAACATCGACTTGTTTTAACTGTAAAGACATTTGTATATCACCTGTATTTCATATGTAATGTTGACTTGTAAACTAGTTTCGCATAATTTTGTGAAGAAGACAACATGAGAAAAGGGGATACCTCGATGAACGGTTACTTTGACTACGCGGCGACACACCCGATGACCCAAGCCGCCCTTGACCATTACGTCGCCATGGCCAAAGGCGTCCCCGGCAATCCCTCGTCGCTTCATACACATGGGTTCATAGCCGAGGACTATTTGACAGAGGCGCGCCGGCTCGTCAAGCAGGCGCTCGGTCTCGATATGCTGAGAGGGAAGCTGTTGTTTACCGGGAGCGGCTCGGAAAGCAATTACATCGCGCTGACGAGTCTGCGCAAACGCATGAAAGGCAGCGAGGTCATCACGTCCTGGCAAGAGCACGACTCGGTCTCGCTCCTCCTCGACGAGTGGGAAGCTGAAGGTGTGATCGTCCATCGCCTCAAGCTGAAAGACGGCCAGTTCGACCACGACAAGTTCCTCCACTTGCTCGATCGTGATATCGGACTCGTCACGTTTCAGCACGTCAACTCGGACACCGGCTGGATTTTGCCGCTCCATAACATCCTCTGTAAACTTAAATATAAGAAAGTACTGCTCCATATCGACGGAGTACAAGCGCTCGGAAAAATACCGGTCTCGGTCGACGGGATCGACGCTTACTCGTTCAGCGCCCATAAAGTCGGCGGGCCGAAAGGAGTCGGCGGTCTCTATATGGAACGTCTATTGCCTCCACCCTATTACCCGGGTCACCATCAGTACGGCATCCGTCCCGGGACGATTGACGTGCCCGGCATCTCTGCGTTCGTCAAGGCGTTCACCAATCGGCACGAGAATCGGACACGTCACGAAAGAAATTTCTTAGCGTTTCGTGCTATCTTGAAAGAGAAGACATCGTCACATGTTGACTGGCTCGAGTTCGACGACCAAAGTCCGGCCATCCTCTCATTCGTCTCGGACAAACGAGACGGCCAATGGTGGATGACCGAACTCGACGCACTCGGCTTCCAAGTGTCGGCCGGCTCGGCTTGCCGGGCCGGTCAAAACGGACCGAACCGCATGCTCGAATCACTCGGCTATGAGACGAGCGCCTGCCACGGGCTCGTCCGAATTTCCTTCGGCGAACAGACAACCGCCGAAGCCACGGCGGCACTCGCCGATGCCATCGTCACTTTAGCAAGGAGAGTTGAACACCATGAACAAACGTTTAGCCGGTGAAGAACGCCGGCGCACTTTATTGGAATTGATTGAAGCGAGTACGGAACCGATCACCGGTTCCGAGCTCGCCCGCCGCGTCGCGGTCAGCCGCCAAGTCATCGTCCAAGACTTGTCGCTCTTGAAGGCGAAAGGCCACCAAATCGTCGCGACCGCCCGCGGCTACGTCTATCTACCCGGCGAGGCGTCACCGTCCGCCTACACACGAAAAGTCGTCTGTCGGCACGAAGCCGAGGACATGGAAGCCGAGATGAACGCCATCGTCGACGAAGGTGTCACGATTCGTGACGTCATCATCGACCACCCCGTCTACGGGTCGCTGACTGGTCAGTTGATGGTGAAGAGCCGGCGCGACGTCCGGGCCTTCCTCGAACGCGTCGAGGCCAACCAGGCTGCCCCACTGTCCCATTTGACGGGTGGGCTGCACATTCACACGCTCGAAGCCGACAGTGCGGACGCGATTGATGCCGCCGTCTCTGAACTTGAGCGCCTCGGCGTGCTCGTTTCCGAACTCGACTAAAAGATGTCACGCCTTTGTGACATCTTTTCTTTTGCTTTCCTAGTTTGTCCGTTATACTGATGGATGGAACAAATTCCCTACTACGTATTGAAAGGAGTGATCTGTCATGTGGCACTTCCTCGAGCAACTCTTGGCCGGATGCGGCGTCTTCAGTATCCCGCTCGGCATCTTCATCCAAGTCATCCCAAACGAGCTCGTCCTCGCATACGGCGGTTATCTCGTCGGTTCCCTTGACGCGTCATTCCTGTTCATCTTTTTGCTCGCTTGGTCGGCTTTCGTCGTGACCCAGGTCGCATTGTATGGGATTGGCCGCTACGGCGGACGACCGGTCGCCCTGCGATTGTATCGCTCGTTTCGGATCAAGCAGGAGAAACAGCTTCAAGCCGAGTCGTGGTTTGAGAAGTACGGGGCGTGGATCGTCTGCCTCAGCGTGATTTGGCGTCAATTGTTCGCCATCAGCGCCGGCGTGATGCGGTTGTCGTTCCGTAAATTCCTGACGATGACAACGATCGTCTTCGCGGTCTGGTCGTTCGTCTTCGTCAAAGTCGGCATGATGCTCGGCAGTAATTGGCGATATATCGGCGAATACACACACGGCCTGTTTCCTTATATCGGGCTCGGCATCGGCATCTTCTTTGTCGCCCGCTATATCCGCTCACATCCGAACTTCATGAAAAAGTCAGCCTGAACAAAAGTTCGGGCTGACTTTTTTTAAATAGAGGGTAAACTGATACGTATGGCGAATACGTCATAGTGAGGAAATCAATCTATTTCTAAAGCACAGAGACAGCAACCGTCAAAGGAGGAATTTTCATGTTCCATCGTCGAAAAACGTATACGATCCGTCCCGAACGCTTGCAAGAATTCACTGAGTTTTTCCATACATACCTGTATCCGATTCAGGTATCGCACGGCGCACGGCTCGTCGGCCGTTGGGTGACCGAGGACCAAACCGAGGTCATGGCACTTTGGGAATACCGCGACCGTGAGCACTATGAACAAGTCGAACGCGATTACCGCTCGAGCGCACTCCGTCGCGAGGCGATGAAGAAGCGGGCCCGTCTCGGGAAAGACTTGTACATCAAGTCGAGCGAAGAGTTCATGATGCCGACCGGGCACTACACCCCGCCGCGCACGATCGTCTCCGTGACCGCCTACATCACGAACGATGACGGCGAGGTGCTGCTCGTCAAAAACACGCACCGGAGCGACACGTACGAGATGCCGGGCGGACAGGTCGAAGAACACGAATCGATCATCGATGCGATCCATCGTGAAGTGAAAGAAGAGACCGGGGCCGACATCGAGATTGACGGCATCATCGGGATCTATCAAAACGTGTCGTCACGCGTCCTCTGCGTCTCGTTCCATGGGCGTTACGTCTCGGGCGACCTTCGTCCGCAAGCAGGCGAGACACACGAGGTCGGCTTCTTCCCGATCGATGCGTCGAACGTGTCGGACTACATCAAACGTGACCACTTCCAGATGCGTCTCATTGATGCGATCGACCCGACGTACATCCCGCACGCAATCTATAAGGTTCGTCCTTACGAGTTGCTCGAGCGCGTCGAGCGCCACCATACTGTCTAAACAAAAAGGAGATCGCCACGTGGCGATCTCCTTTTCTTATGCCTGTTCAGCCGATTCGGATTGACTCGTTTCGACTAACAGTTTGCGAATGCGTCGTTTTTCGACGTGGAGAACGGTGAACGTCATGTCGTCATACGTGACACGCGCACCTTTCTCTGGGATGTCGCCGAGCAGCTCGACGATCCAACCACCCATCGTGTTGGCATCTACTTCAGGTTCTTTAATCCCCATCTCGTCAGCGAACTGATCGACGTCCATGTCGGCCATACACTCGTATACGCCGTCTCGAAGCCGTCTCAAGTAGACGATCGATTCGTCGTGCTCGTCCCAAATATCGCCGACGAGCTCTTCAAGCATATCCTCGAGCGTGATGAGACCAGCCGTCCCACCAAACTCATCGAGGACGACAGCCATGTGTGATTGTTTTTGCTGCAGAATTGGAAGCAGTTCGATCAATTTTGTCTGTGGTGACACGTACGTGAGCGGACGGATGAGTGAACGGATATCCGTCACTTCATCTCGCATCATCGAGCGAAGGAAGTCACGTTCCGACAACACCCCGATGACGTTGTCGATCGAGTCTTTATACACCGGGAGACGAGAATGCCCCCCGCTAAAGATCGTGTCTTTGACCTCTTCGAGCGTATCGTCGATATCGACGGCGAGGATGTCGATCCGCGGCGTCAACACGTCATCGACGGTGATGTCGTTGAAAGAGAAGGCGCTATGCACCAGTTCGGCTTCTTTCTCACCGAGGACTCCTTCTTCTTCACCCATATCGACGAGCACTTTCAACTCTTCTTCCGTCACCGACGGTTCTTTGTCGGCCATCCCAATCATGCGAAGCGTCAAGCGCTTGAGACCTGTAAAGATCATCGTGACCGGCTTCAGGATTTTAACAAGGAACAACAAGATTCCGCTGATCAAAAGTGAATACTTTTCAGCGAATTCTTTGGCGAGTGATTTCGGCAAGATCTCACCGAAGATCAAGATGACAACGGTCGTCGCGAACGTCGAGACAATCAAGCCGGTTCCACCCGAGAAGATACTCGTGGCGATCGCCGTCGAAACGGTCGCGGCACCAATGTTGACGATGTTGTTCCCGACGAGGATCGTCGAGAGCGTATCGTCAAACCGGTCGACGAGGTGGAGGACACGTTTGGCGCCCTTGTCCCCGTCTTCACTCATCCGGATCATCCGGACGCGGTTCACGCTCGAGAGCGCGGTCTCTGCTGAAGAGAAGAAAGCTGACAAAAATACTAGAACTGCATAAAGAATTAAACTAGACGAGGGCACAGGGTCCACGTTTACTTCACACTCCATTTCCTATTTAAAAGATTATTCGACAAATTCGAATTCAAAATCAGAGATCGCAACGACGTCGCCATCTTGAGCACCTAGCTTACGAAGGTCCTCATCGACGCCCATTTGACGCATCTGACGGGCGAATCGTTTGATCGAGTCATCGTGATCGAAGTTCGTCATCTTGAATAGTTTCTCGATGCGCGGCCCCGTGATCACGAAGCGTTGGTACTCATCGACATGAATCTGATACCCTTTCTCTTCCTTCTCGTAACGATAGACGACACGTGGTGTGGCCGTTTTCGCTTCGAGCTCTTCGAGTGGGAATTCAGGTGTCGCGTCGACGAGATTAGCTACTTCGATGAGCAAGTTGCGAAGTCCTTCTTTCGCGAGTGCCGAAATCGGGAAGACTTTGACGTCATCGCCGACTTTCTGTTGGAACTCTTTAAGAAGTTCTGGCGCATCCGGCATATCCATCTTGTTGGCGACGACGATCTGTGGACGCTCGAGGAGACGTAAATTGTACGACTCGAGCTCACGGTTGATCGTCGTGTAGTCTTCGAACGGGTCACGTCCTTCGATCCCACTCATATCGATCATATGGACGATGACTTTCGTCCGTTCGATATGACGCAAGAACTGGTGACCGAGACCGACGCCTTGGCTCGCACCTTCGATAAGTCCAGGAAGGTCGGCCATGACGAAGTCACGGTCGTCAGCTGTTTTGACGACACCGAGGTTCGGTGTGATCGTCGTGAAGTGGTACGCTCCGATTTTCGGACGTGCCGATGAGACGACCGACAAGAGCGTCGATTTCCCGACTGACGGGAATCCGACGAGACCGACGTCGGCGAGGAGTTTCAGTTCAAGACGCAACTCGCGCTCTTGGCCTGGTTCCCCGTTTTCAGCGATTTCTGGTGCCGGGTTCGACGGTGTCGCAAATCGACAGTTTCCGCGTCCACCGCGGCCGCCTTTAGCGATCGTGGCCCGTTGGCCGTGCTCGGTAAGGTCGGCAATGACAGTATCCGTCACTGAATCGAAGACGATTGTGCCTGGCGGGACTTTGACGACGAGCGGCTTCGCTTTGCGTCCGTGCATCCCTTTCGACATTCCTTTTTCACCGTTATAGGCGATGAACTTCTTAGAGAAGCGGAAATCAACGAGCGTCCGTAATCCTTCTTCTACTTCAAAGACGACGTCGCCACCGTGACCACCGTCACCACCTGCTGGTCCACCGTCTGGAACATACTTCTCGCGGCGGAACGCGACCATTCCTTTACCACCGTCTCCAGCTTTTACAAAAATATTCACCTGATCGACAAACATTTAATTCCCTCCTTTTAAACGAAACGTAGAACATTCTACAGTCTGTTCGTGCACTTCGTCTGACGTGAACACATCTCCCGGCACGTTGCCGAAGACGCGAACCGCCAGTCCGTCCGTGAACGTCACATGAATCGGTCCATCCGTTCCTGACAGAAGACGGACAAGTTTATCCGCCACGCGTGCGTCGTCCAACGACGCACGGTCGGTCGATACCTTATAGGTCAACCGCCCTTCCCAATTCGCCTGTATGATGACGAGACTAGTCGCCGGCATATTTAAGCGAACGAGCGCACTCTCCTCGTCGGCGTGCTGACGATAACGTTCGTACAGCTCCTCGAGTCTATCAGGCTCGAGCGCCGCATACAAGGAGATCATCTGAAGCCGATTCATCCATTCGTGACGGACGGTCGATAATAATTTCAGTGTTGCCTGTGAGTCCATTTGATCCTCTCCTAGTAAAAAAGACTCTAACCAAATAAGTGGCTAGAGTCTTTTGCGTGGTTCTACTTACGCAACTGGGTAAACGCTCACTTGTTTCTTGTCGCGACCAAGACGCTCGAAGCGTACTACGCCGTCAACTTTAGCAAACAATGTGTCGTCGCCACCACGGCCGACGTTTTCACCTGGGTGAATTTTCGTACCGCGTTGACGGTAGAGAATCGATCCAGCTGAAACTGTCTGTCCGTCAGCGCGTTTAGCGCCGAGGCGTTTCGAAATCGAGTCACGACCGTTTTTAGTCGATCCTACTCCCTTTTTCGATGCGAAGAACTGAAGGTTCAATTGTAACATGAGGTCCACCTCCTATTGTTCAATTTGGATATAATCACCGTAACTTTGGGCGATCGTGTCTAGTTGCACGAGCATCCCTTCTAATAACAGCTGGGTGCGAGTCATATCCTGCGGTGATAGTTCAGGATATGTCTCGACATAAAAGTAACCACCCTCTGTTTTGTCTGCCATTTCTACAAGAAGCGACTGGCCTGCGAGTACCTCAACAGCGTTATACGCCCCAAAAATGATAGCGGAAACGCCGGCACACACTAAGTCAGAACCGGGTTCAGCAAAGTTGGCGTGACCTGTCACTTCGACGGAACGAATCGACTTCGTCTCGTCTCGTCTGACCATTACTCGAATCATAAAGCTTACGCTTCGATTTTCTCGATGCGAACTTTCGTGTAAGGCTGACGGTGACCTTGCTTACGACGGTAGTTTTTCTTAGCTTTCATTTTGAAGACAGTGATCTTTTTCGCGCGACCGTGTTTAACGACAGTTGCTACTACTTTAGCGCCCTCTACGAATGGAGCTCCGACTTTAACATCGTCACCACCAACGAAAAGAACTTCACCGAATTCTACAGTACCCTCGACATCAGCATCGAGTTTTTCGATGTAGATCTCTTGACCTGCTTCAACTTTGATTTGCTTACCACCAGTTTTGATGATTGCGTACATATACGTGCACCTCCTTATTAAACTCAGACTCGCCATCCAGGGCAGGGCGAAACCGTTTCAACCCGTTCTGTGCGGTTGTAGCCATTTGGGTGCTTCCAAACGAACTAACGTTATAGATATTACCACTCTCGCGCGAAGCTTGTCAATGACGAGATACGAAGTTCTCACATTCCTCGAGTGTACCATGAAAAGCGACATCGGGCTCTCCTTCTATAAAGAACACATGAAGACCTGACGCGTCCCAGGCCCCGTCTTGCCACTTCGCCGGCAGCGACAGTACGACCGCCTCCTGTTTTCCGTCTAGCTCCATGAGCGTGCGTTCAAGCCGTGAGAACACGGCCAGCTTCGACGGTGCACCGTTATACGTCATCCGGTCTTGAATCGAACGTCCGGTCCGCTCGCGTGATAGTTCGAACAGTCCCATCCGTGTGAAGCCGTACACTTCGACACGACGTGGGTCACGGGCCCCGAGTTCTTTCATTCGTTTCAAAAGTCGGTCTTGTCCGTCTTTTGACCCGCGTAAAAAGTCGATGACGACCATGCCGCCGATGTTGCGCAGGCGGAGCTGTTCCATAATCGCATACAGTGCCGCCTCATTGATCGTGTCGGCGGCGCGTCCTTTATCTTTGACGGCGACGTTCTTGCCGCTGTTGACGTCGATGACGGTCATCGTCTCGACTTGTTCGACCAAGACGTAAGACCCGCCTTCGAGCCAGACGACACGGTTCTCGAGCTTCTCGATCGCTGTGTCTAAACGCGCGGCTTCTTTCATCCGGCCTTTGCCGATATGGCGTTCGACCGGGACGTCGAGCCGCTTCAAACGCTCTTGCGCCTCTTTATCGTTCAACAGTACCGACTCGACCGAATGGCGCCGGACGAACTGCTCACAGAGCAGTTCGTCTTGACCGCGGCGCGCCGTCTCGACGTCAGCAGCCCGGGCCCTCAACAAGGCCAGCTCCTCGCGAAGCGCCTCGGGACTGGCTTGTCCTGATTCGGTCCGGAACAACACACCTTCCGCCTCATTGAGCGTGAACACTTTCGATAGCCGGTCCTGCGTAGCGAGGTCGAGCTTACGGCTGAACAACTGGCGCCGTCCATACGGGAAGTAGACGAGATAGCGCCCTCCGAACCGAATGTTCTCGGTCACTTTGTGGTGCTTACCCCCGATGCCCTCTTTCGTCACTTGGACGAGACGTTTCTCCCCGACGACGGCCGCCTGACCGATGCCCAGTACTTCCGGGTAGACAGCGAGCGCCCGGAGCGTCTCGGCGATCGGCAAGAAAAACGTCGTCTCGCCGTTGACGAGGAAGGCGGCGCCGAGTGACGGATGGATCCGCTCGATCGCGGCTTCAAGGATCGTCCCGACCGAGAGCTGGTCGACAAAGCGCTCCTCGACTTCAAGCAGACGCTCGCCGTCGACGAGCATGGCCCGCTCGATCGACGGGGTCCGTTCATAGATGAGTTTCATACGAGCACTCCTTTCGACACAAAAAGGCAACTTTCGTTGCCTTAGGCTTTTTTCATTCCAAACTTCAATAGCAATCGTGCCCAAAATCCGGTCGGTTGTTGGTCCGTCTGGATGGACATGAGCGGCACCGACTCACCGAGAATACGGCGCGTGATGTTGCGATACGCTTGTCCTGCGTTATTGTCCGGGTTCATCGTCACCGGGACACCTCGGTTTGCCGCGGCGATGACTTCTTCATCATCGACGACGACGCCGAGCAGGTCGATCGACAGGATGCGCATGATGTCATCGATGTCGAGCATGTCGCCCGATGCGACGAGATGATTCTTCACGCGGTTGACGATGAGTTTAGGCGCCGCGACGTGTTCCGCTTGTTCGAGCATACCGATGATGCGGTCCGCGTCTTGGACGGCCGCCTTCTCAGGCGTCGTCACGACGATAGCCTCGTCGGCGCCGGCGATGGCGTTCATGAACCCTTGCTCGATACCGGCCGGGCAGTCGATCAAGACGAAATCATATTCCGTCTTCAACTGGTCGATGATCTCTTTGACTTGCTCCGGTTGGACCGACGTCTTGTCTTTTGACTGGGCCGCCGGCAACAGATACATCTCTTCAAACCGTTTGTCACGGACGAGCGCTTGGGGCAACTTGCACTGCCCGTTGATGACGTCGACGAGGTTATAGATGCTCCGGTTGTCGAGTCCTAGGATGATATCCAAGTTCCGTAGACCGATGTCCGTATCGACGAGACAGACCGAGTGTCCGGACAATGCGAGACCCGTCCCGAGGTTAGCGGTCGTCGTCGTCTTGCCGACGCCACCTTTCCCCGACGTCACGACGATGGCCCGACCTTTCTTCACTTCTTTTGCTGTATGTACAGGCTCTACTACTTGCTCCATCAAACTCACCCTCTCTGTAATTCCATTGCATATGCGTCTTTAAGCCCTGTCATGACTTGGCGGAGACGCGTCATTTCAATGCCATGATTCGTCTGATACGCGCAGCCCATCTCGATCTCTGGCATCTCGGTATCATCGTCTGGCGTGAGCACGTGCTCACCGATCGCTAGAAACAGCGGATGCAACAGACTTGCGGTAATGACCGCGTCCTCCCATCCTTCGACACCGGCCCGGACATTTCCTCGTATCGTGCCTAAACAATAGATACTTCCTGTCGCCCGAACTTCAGACCCCGGATTGACGTCGCCGATAATGAGCACCGAACCCTCAAATGAGAGCACTTGCCCGCTGCGGATCGTCCCGCTATGGTAATGGAACGTCTTTTTCCCGTAAGTCGCTTTCGCCTCTTCGGTCAACATGACCTCGCTCGACAGCTCCTCGATATAAAAAACGCCATGACGAGCAACGACTTCACGAATTTGACGTGACAGCTCCTCGTCCAAATAACGAGTACCCGCGTGCAACTTGAGTGCAATCTCCCCAGAGGGCGGCTCCATTTCTTGTAACGTGGCCTCAAGCTCTCCGAGCACCTCATCGACGCCACTCCGTGGATTGAAGTGGATTGCAATACCGTTGCGATGTCCTTTTATCGTAATGTGTCGTTTACGCTCCATCATGGCTACCCTCTTTTCGCTACAGGGCGCACCGCCACGTATCGCGTCATCGGATAATAAAGAATCGCGACGGCGATCACATTGACGACGAGCGTCCCTGGAATCTGTTCAACTAATAGTGTTTGTATGGTCATGGTCGTCCCACCGACCGCTGCCATGATACCGTATATCCCGAAGGAGAAGACGAGGATCATGAACGTGAACGTGATGACGACCGAGAAGAAGTTCTCACCTATATATTTTAACACGAAGCTGACTAAGAGAGGAATGAGTGAAAAAGTAAATAAGTAAATTCCGAGCAAGTCGGTGTAGACGATGTCATACAACAACCCGAATACGAGACCGAATCCGAGTGCCGACTCAAACCGGCCATACAAACTGACGTACATTAACCCAATCAACGTCAAATACACGAACGGCGTCGCGTAGTGCCATGAAAAGATGGCAGCCCATGTCCCTTCAATAAGAAAGAGGAGGAACAGGGCGATGAACACTTTCATGTTACTCACCCGCTGCTCCTCCTTCCTCGGGACCCGTCAAAAACGGTTCGTCTAGCGTTCGATCGATGACAAACATTTGCGAGAACTCGTTGAAGTCCGCCTCTGGCGTGATGCGGGCAACTTGAGACACGCCATATTCATCGGTCTCGATCGTCTTCACCTTACCGATGACGAGACCGGCCGGATAACGTCCGCCGAGCCCTGACGTCGAGACGATCTCGCCTTCTTTCAACTTGACGCTGTTCGAAACCTTTGTGAAAAAGAGTTCGTTCGTCTCGCTGTCGAAGCCGTCGATCGTTCCGTACGCCGCCTTACCGTCCGCATCCTTAACGACCGCCGAGACGTTGTTCGTCCGGTTGTTGTCGCTCAAGAGCTGAACTTGTGACGTATAGGCGCTCGTTTGAATGACGCGTCCGACCATGCCGCCGGCGGCCGTCACGGCCATGCCTTTTTCAACGCCACGTTCTTGCCCGACGTTGATCGTCACATAGCGCTGCCAGTCGTTCGGCGTGCGCCCGATGACCTCGGCCGGAATCAAATCAAAGTCACGGAGCGAGCTTTCGCCAGCCGCGACCATTTGACGCAACTCCTCGTTCTCACGGCGCAGGTCGTCGGCTTCGACGGACACTTCGGCGTATTTCGTCAAATGTTGCTTCAATTCGCGGTTCTCTTCATAAATATCACGGACGTTCGAAATCGAGGACACGGTACTATCCATCCAGCCGATCGGCACCGTGAACACTCGTTGGAACGTTCCGACCACATCACGCGTGACGTCTTGGTACCAGGCGGATTCCGACCGTCCTCGAATCGAAACCCCTAAAATGACGAGAAATAAGATGATACCGATCAGCGTGATGATGAGCTTTTTATTGCGTACAAACCGGCTCATCGTTTAACACCTTTCATCGACGTGACGAGATGCCTGATTTTGAACGGAGGACGTCCATCATTTCAAGAGATTTTCCAGTCCCGATCGCAACGCAATCGAGCGGTTCATCCGCAATGAGTGTCGGGATGTGCGTCTCATCAGAGATGACACCGTCCAAGTTTTTAAGGAGCGCGCCGCCGCCTGTCAGAACGATGCCGCGGTCCATGACGTCGGCTGCGAGTTCTGGCGGTGTTTGTTCGAGCGTTTGTTTCACACCGGCTAGAATCGCGTCTACCGTGTCTGAAAGCGCCTCGCACACTTCAACTGCCCCTACTTCGATCTGTTTCGGGAGACCGGTCACGAGGTCGCGTCCGCGGATCTCCATCGTTTCGTTTTCGTTCGACTCGTCGATGCGGGCCGAACCGATTTCCATCTTGAGCGCTTCTGACGTACGTTCCCCGATCATGAGGTTGTATTTGTTTTTAATGTAACGAATAATGGCGTCATCCATTTCGTCACCACCGACACGGATCGACTGGCTTGTCACGATGCCGCCGAGTGAGATCACTGCGACTTCGGTCGTACCACCACCGATATCAACGACCATCGAGCCTGTTGGTTCCCAAACTGGGAGACCGGCGCCGATTGCTGCCGCGAACGGTTCTTCAATCGTGTACGCTTCGCGAGCGCCTGCTTGCTTGGCCGCATCTTCAACCGCACGTTTTTCAACTGACGTGATGCCGCTTGGCACACAGATCATGACGTTCGTCTTCGATGAGAACAACCCGCTCTTCGATTTTTGTGCTTGCTCCATGAAATATTTGATCATCGTTGCAGTCGTTTCGAAGTCAGCGATAACCCCATCTTTCATCGGACGGCGTGCCGTGACGTTCCCCGGCGTACGTCCAATCATATCTTTGGCCTGATTACCTACGGCCTCAATTCTACCTGTATCTGTACGGAACGCCACTACGGACGGTTCACGAACAACGATGCCTTGACCTTTTACATAAACGAGCGTATTTGCCGTTCCAAGGTCGATTCCGATTTCTCGGTTAAAACTACGAAACATACGTACTGCCCCTCTCCTGGTTACACTAATTATTATTATAACGGAAAAATCATGTTTGAAAACGTTCAATCGATTACAGGTTATTTACAATCCCCTTCATCTCAGTCCTGTTCCACCGTATATTAGTGTGCCTGCTTTTCAACAAAAACGCAAATCAAAAAGCAGACGTCTGAAGGCGTCTGCTTAGATGAACCGATCATTTAGAGACCGGGTTGGAGCGGCAGCAACAGCATTGCCGCGTAAACGACGACCGAAAAGATGAGGAGCGGCCGAAAGAAACGGGACGGCCGCTCGCGCGTCGCACCCGCCAAAAAGCTCGCCATCGTCACGGTGAACAAGTAAATCCCGACGTAAACGAAGACAAGTTGCGGGATGACACGCCACGCTTGACTGTCTCCTGACGCATTTACCCAGGCGATGAACAGACCAATGTAGGCGATGAGCGACACAATTCCGAGTCCGACCCCGACGAGCGGCGGGTAGCGGTCAAGCCAATGCCCGTCTTTTGAAAACTGTTGAAATAGCGCCATACTCACAAAGACGAACAACGCGAAGACGACGAGCGACAACGCGAACGGCTCGAGCGGAACAAAACTCGCGGCGAGCGCGATTCCAATCATAACAATCCAAACTAGTTTCTCCATACGAACACCTCGATATTTATTTTAACATAATTATTTGAGCAGCAAGATTAATCAAGCGGGAGACGCTTAGCAATAAATCAAAAGGTAATTACGTTATCATTTCCTATTGTTGCCAATTAATATTAATGTTATTGTAGTATCTTATTATTGAAAGGAGAGGTTTGAATGAAGTTTTATAAGAAAACCTGGTTTACAGTCTTAACGCTGCTCTTATTTTTCCCACTCGGCTTATTTTTAATGTGGAAATATAAAAAGTTCAATAATATTGGACGAATTGTGATTAGTGTACTCTTTGGTTTCATATTTATAGGAAGCTTGTTTGGGGATGAAGCACCTGATCAAGTACATACGACTGAATCTACAGAAGAAGTTGCTAAGGCAGAGAAAGAAAAGGATGAAGAGGCTGAGGCCGTTGCCAAAGCTGAGGAAGAGAAGAAACAAAAAGCCGAAGCTGAAGCCGCTGCTAAAGCTGAGGAAGAGAAGAAGCAAAAGGCTGAAGCTGAAGCCGCTGCTAAAGCCGAGGAAGAAAAGAAACAAAAGGCCGAAGCTGAAGCCGCTGCCAAAGCCGAGGAAGAAAAGAAACAAAAGGCCGAAGCTGAAGCCGCTGCCAAAGCCGAGGAAGAGAAGAAACAAAAGGCCGAAGCTGAAGCCGCTGCTAAAAAAGACACCATGAGTACGGCTCTCGGAAACATTTCTAAACGACCGGTCATGAACGGAACTAACACTGAACGGATTGGTACTTATGTACGGGTCCATTCTGATCGTTCGCTACTAACCAAAGAAAGTTTAAAAGACTTCACTAAAAACGATTTACCTAAATTTGAAGACGCGAATTGGATTCTTGTCGACTTAAACGATGGCTATGGTATTCACTTCCTAGGAACAATGCCGATCGCTGATTATGGGAAAGCGGATGACGACTCTCTATCTGAGATTTACGAAAATTATATGATCGATGCAGACACGAATCAGATTGAGAAACATATTTATGAAGGTAAATCTGGCTATAAGCCACTCTTTTAACAACGGAGCTAACAATGAACTGCCCCATAAAAGTTGGACATGAAAATCCAGCTTCTATGGGGCAGTTTTTGTATTAACAGCAAAGGATAGATCCTAAATTTGTAGATTCACCTTTACTTTCTAGCTAAATATAACGTTAACCGTTCATATACCCACGTTGCTTCATACTGACATAATGATCTTCGCCGATGATGACGTGGTCGAGGCAAGCGATCCCGACGATGTTGCCCGCTTCGACCAAGCGCTCGGACACTTCGATGTCTTCCCGGCTCGGCGTCGCGTCCCCGCTCGGATGGTTATGCAGAGCGATGAAACAAGCCGCCGACAGCTTGAGCGCTTCGCGGAAGACGTCGCGCGGATGGACGATCGACGAATTTAACCCGCCGACGAACAATGTCTTGCGCGCAATCAATTGATTTTTCGTGTTTAAGTACAAACAGACGAAATGTTCTTGATTAAGTAGCCGGAGCTCATCACGCAGCAGTTCATACGCGTCCTGCGGCGACCGGATCGTCGGCATGTCGACTTTCGGCTCCTCGACGTAACGGATGCCGATCGTGAACGCCGCGAGCAACTGCTCGGCTTTCTTCTTCGTCATCCCTTCAATTTGACAGAGGTCGTGCACGGACGCCTGTGACAGCGCCCGAAGCGTCGGATATACATCTGACAACCGCCGGGCCGTCGCCTGCGGGTCCCCGCCCCGTCCACCGATTTGAAGCAGTCTGGCAATAGCGGATTCAACACTTCGGTCGAGCACCATAGTCATTCCTTCACCTACTCTCGCATCATTCACAGAAAGCGCGGCGATACCCCGTGACGCTCGAGCGTCTCGACGAGCGGCCGGAGTGGGAGGCCGACGACGTTATAGTAATCCCCTTCGAGCCGTTCGACGAACAAACCGCCCGACCCTTGGATTCCGTAGGCACCGGCTTTGTCGTACGGCTCCGACGAATCGAGGTAGCCGTCGAGCCAAGACTCGGGGATGTCGATGAACGTGACGTGCGTCGTCGTGACGAACAAGTCATGTCGGTTTGGTCCGATGATGCTGACGCCAGTGAGCACTTCATGGGTCGCCCCTGACAAGTGCTCGAGCATCCGGCGTGCGTCATCGCGGTCGTTCGGTTTCTCTAAAATCGTTCCGTCGAGGACGACGACCGTGTCCGACCCGATCACAATCGCGTCGCGGTTGTCCCGGGCGACGTCCATCGCTTTCTCACGGGCGAGACGTCCGACGTACTCGTCCGGATGCTCACGTCCGTCGGTTCCTTCGATGACGTTTGACGGGATCACCTCGTGCAAAATGCCGGCTTGTTTCAACAACTCGGTCCGCCGCGGTGACATCGAGGCGAGGATGACACGTTTCTGTGTTGTGTTCATTGTATCGACTCCTTCCATACTTTCGAAACGGGCTTCCTTGCCGTTTCACGCTTCTCTGTTGATTGTAGGCAAAGCGTCACCCGAACACAATCCAAGCCGCCAAAAAAAAACGCCCCTTCTTTTCGAAGGGACGCTCGTTTACGGTGTCGTGTAATCGTACACCGGGATATCTTTTCGTGGGAACGTCTGCGTCGGCACGTAGCGGTCCGGGACGAGTTGATCGAGGTCGGGCCGGTAAAACGCATCGAGTTCGACCGTGAAGTCGAGCGGTGCGGCCGGTTCGGTCGTGTTCGGGCCCGTTTCGGCAGGTCCCGTGAACTGGACGGTCCGCAAAATGTGGATCCGGTTCATCGACTCGACCGACTCGAGGAAGAGGACGAGCGCCTCATACGTCTCCGCTTGGAGCGACACCGTCGAGCGGACGGACGAGGCGTTGACCGGTGTGATCTCGACCGGTTCAGCCGGTTCAGCCGTCGCGCTCACATCGTTCGGTTCCGGTTCGGTGATCGGTTCCGGTACTTCCGATTCGGCGATGAGCCCGTCCGCGAAAGCGATGCTCGTCACGCGCACGTCAGACAGCTGGCTCGCTTGCGATAACGTCTCGACGACCGTATCGAGCGCCGGCTCCGTCGGGACTCGTGTCTGCAAGCGCTGCGAATCGGCGACGTCGACGACTTCACCTTCTTGGCGCAACAGTTCGAGCTTCGTCTGTTCGAGTGACAGCTCGCGCTCGAGCGCCTTCAATTCACCTTGGTTGATAAAGTACTGGTAGCCGAAGTACGACGGGACGGCGATGGCTGCGAACAAACAAATTGTAAAAATCAAATAAATCGTTGAACGTTTCATTCGCTCACCACCTCCTCATCTTCCTCGGGTTGTTCCGTCTCGCCTTCAGGCGTCTCAGGTTCGGTATCGATGAACGTGAACGTAAACTCTCCGATATAGCGTGGGAGCGGTTCATCTGACGCATCGAGAACCGATGTCCCCGTATCAGTTTCCGTGTCTTGATCCGTCTCTGCTTTCGTCTCGGTCGTCACGCCGAGCAGTTTGACGTTATCGAACCGCGGATCGTTCAACAGCGCTCGTTGGAACGCGTTCAAGTCAGGTAACGTCTCAAACTGGGTCCGGACGCTCATGAGCGAACCATCGGCATAGTTGTACGTCAAGACGTAACCTGTCGGCGGCAACTGTTCGGTCAGCGCACGGAGCGCCGGGACCGCCTGCTTCTCTTCAGTCGTCAGCGCGGTCACCGTCTGCTCGAGCGAGATGACTTGTTGACCTTTCGAGTTCACTTGTTCGGTCTGGTAGATGCGGACGAGCTGTAACTGTTCGTTGACTTGTGCTTTATCCTGTTCGATCCCGTTCACTTCGTAATAAAGATAGCCGGTCAGTCCGCCGCCGATCAATAAAGCGGCCAGACTCGCGACGATCGGCCAACGCAGCGTCACGTCGGTCGCGTTGATGAAGTTGGCGTCATGGTCGCGGTCGAGCGTCGCCATCCCGAGAAGCGGCAACATCTGATGTGTTAGCGGCGTCGCGTGCGACAACGGCAACGGGTCATCGATCCGTTTGATCGGGACCATCGATTCCAGTTCGATCGTCCGGACGAGGTCATCGAGCTCCGGGACCGTCCCGGAGATGATCAGCTCATCGATTGGCCGTCCGTCCGTACGGAGCGAGTAACGGTAGAAATCGAGGAAACGGGCGAGTTCGTTCAACCATTCATCGGTCCGATTCGCTAACGCCTCGTTTGAGCCGTTGAACGTATATGTAACGATGCCGTCTGTCGTGTCAGCACGATACGATAAGTCATTCTCGATGGCACGGATGAAGCGGACCTGCCCTTCCTCGAGGACGAGTAGTTGGTGCGCGAACGGTGTCACGTGCCACAATAGCGTCGACTTGAGCGGGTCGAGCGTCTCGAGTCGAGACACCCCGTTCGCGATCGCGATCGGACGCGGGACGATTTTTTTCAAGGAGAAGCCGCGTTTCTTCATGTAGGCGCGGATCGCTTTCGTCAAATCGACCGAGACGGCGTGCAACATGACCTCGGTCTTCATGTCCGTCTCGCCGAGCACTTCGTAGTCGAAGGCGACGTCGTCGAACGGCAGGATGATCGAGCTGCCAATTTCCATGAACAAATAGCCACGGATCTCGTCTTTCGGGATGTTCGATGGAATCTCGACTTTGCGGGACAGCACTTCCGTCTCCGCCATATCGACGGCGCAGACCATCCCTTTTCTTACTTTTATTTTACGGCACAACTCGTCAAAGGCGAGTCCGAACGCGTTCTCGTCTTGAATCAATCCTTCCGCATAGGCACCTTTCGCCAATTGGACGGAAGCGCTTCGTTTAAAGACGCCTTGTTTAATCACGGCTCCATGGATGCTGAGCGCATCGAACGAGAAGTACGCGACCGTTCCTTTTTCTATAGCCCGGCTCATGCTTGTTTCCCCCTACATCAAATCAAAATACCAATCAAAAAAACGTTCGCTGAACCAAAACGTCAGCATCGTACCGAGTGCGATTGACGGGACGAACGGGATCGGTTGCTTGCGGCCGATCCGTTTCAGTCCGATGAGCAACAGTCCGACGACTGCTCCGATCAAGCTCGCTAAAAATAAGGCGACCAATACGTCACGTGGTCCGAGTACGAGCCCGATCACTGTAAATAGTTTGACATCGCCGGCCCCAAGTCCCCCTTTTGAGACGAAAAAAACGGTGGCGAGGACAGAAAATCCGAGCGCCGCCCCAGCGAGCGGGCTCCACCACGTAGCTCCGGACGCATAAGCGAGGATGAGCAGTAGTGGTGCCGCAAACATGAGAATCACGTTCGGCACGAGCATCGTCGACAAATCAGACATCGCCAGTGCGAGTAGCGTCGATAAGAAGACGAACGCGAGCAACGTCGTCCCGGAGAATCCGTACAGCCAAAAGCTATAGCCGTAACCGACCGCCCCGAGCAGTTCGAACAGCGGATACGTCGGCGCGATCCGTCCGCCACAGCCGCGGCACTTGCCGCGTAACAATATGTAACCGAACACCGGGATGAGTTCCCAAGCGGACAAGACGTGTCCGCACGACGGACAATGCGACCGCGGCGTCACGATCGACTGCTTGCGTGGCACGCGGAGCCCGACGACGTTTGTGAACGAGGTGATGATCATCCCGAGCACGATGCTGTAAATGAGTCCAATGAGGTCAACCAAAACTGGTCACTTCCTTACTTGTAAGTATATGCCAAAAATAGAAAACCGGCTAGGCTGAGCGAGAGCCCAGCGCCAGCCGGAGAAAAATTATTCAACTGCAGTTAAATTAGTAGATTCTTTGTTTAAATTTTCTTCTGCCTTATTTTCAATTTTAAATTTAGAACCCACTAATGTTGTTGAGTACTTATATTTCCCACCATCCTCAGTAATTTTCACTAAGGCCGTAGTATAGTCTTTTCCAAATGGATCTTGCAATTGTGAAATGTAAGTAGAACCGTCAGCTCCAGTTGCTCCATCACTCTTACTTCCTACAAATACCAATTCAACAGGAGCATCCTTTTTAACTGGATTTGATGCCGTATACAATTTCGCTGAACTCACCATCTGCTTCGCATCAGCGACCATCGCATCTTTACGTGAGTTCTCGATGATCCCACCGATCGCGACAACCGCGATGGCTGCGATAATTCCTAAAATAACGACGACGACGAGTAACTCGACGAGTGTGAGCCCGCGCTCATCTTTTAATTGTTTCGCATCTTGCCAAATCAAATTCATTTTTTCTAACATGACTGATTCTCCCCTTTTGTGTGTTTTGCTGTATTTTGTGCTGGATTCATTACCGTAGTACTAAAACAAGTAGTACAATTTTACTATACATTCAAAATATGGAGTTGAAAAGTAGTTTATATGCATAAACTAAGAATTTTCTACTGATTTTGGATGTCGCCATAAATTTGGAACATCGGGACGACGATGGCGATGACGATGACCCCGACGATACTGGCTAACACGACGATCAACAGCGGTTCGATGATCGACTTCAACCGGTCTGTCGTCGTCTCGACCTCGGTCTCATAAAACTCGGCGACTTCGTTCAACATCGAATCTAAATCCCCGCTCTCTTCGCCGACGGCAATCATTTGGGTCATGAGCGGCGGGAAGTTCGGGTTCCGTTCGAGCGGTTCGTGGAGCGGGATTCCTTGCGCCATCATATTGCGCGCCTGCCCGAGCCCTTTTCGGATGACCCGGTTCGAAACGATCTTCTCTGTGATCTCGATCGCTGACAAGATCGGCACGGCCGCTTGCAGTAAGACGGCCAAGCTTCGCGTCAGGAGCGCGATCTGTGACTTTAGGACGATCGGCCCGAAAATCGGCATCTTCAGTAACAACCCGTCGATCAAGAACCGTTCTTTGTCGCGCTTTAACATCCACGAGAACAGGAGGACGCCGAGCAGCGCGCCACCGAACAGCAACCACCAATAGGCGGCGACGAAGTCCGAGACGGCGACGACGATCCGGGTGATGAGCGGGAGCTCACCACCGAGCTGTCCGAAAATGCTCGCGAAAGTCGGGACGACGTTCACCATCAGGAAAGCGACGACGCCGATCGCGACAATCGAGACGACGAGCGGATACGTGAGTGCCGAGATGACTTTACGTTTAATATCGTACTGTTTCTGAAGTTGCAGCCCGATTTGGTCGAGTGCTTCTTCTAAGTTACCGCTCGCCTCACCCGCAAGTGCCATCGAACTAAAGAAGTTCGAGAACACGCGCGGATGTTTTTTGATCGCTTCCGAGAAGGCGATCCCTTCTCGAAGGTCGTCCTCGACTTGGCTGAGCGTCTTCTTCAACAGCTTCGACTCCGTCTGGACGCGCAAAATCGACGTCGCCCGGACGATTGGGACGCCGGCCCGGATGAGCGTGGCGAACTGACGGACGTACATGATCAAATGTTCGATTTTGACGCGTTCCGGCAATAAGTTGACTTCCGTGTTCAGTCCGGTCGACTCGAGCTCGGACAGGTCAGTGACGAGAATCGACTCTTGCCGAAGTTTATCTTTGGCTTCCCGGAGCGACACGGCGGTGATCCGCCCTTTCTTGCGCTTCCCGTTCAGCAGTTTTCCTTCGTATTGAAAGATGGCCATAGTCTCACCTCATTTCTTCGCTTGGCACGGCGCTTGGATTGATGACCCCTTGACGGATCAGCTGTTCGATCGACATTTCCATCGATTGCATCCCGTTCTGCCGGTTCGTCTGGATGACGGTCGGGAGCTGAAACTCCTTCTCGTTCCGGATCAAGTTAGCGACGGCTGCGTTCCCGAGCATGATCTCCATCGCCGCGACCCGACCCTTCGGCACATCGACACGCGGGAACAGGCGTTGACTAACGACCCCAAGCAACACGTTGGCGAGCTGAGTCCGGATTTGGTCTTGCTGCTCGGCCGGGAAAGCGTCGATGATCCGGCTGACGGTCGACATCGCACTCGACGTATGGAGTGTCGCCATGACAAGGTGACCAGTCTCAGCGGCGGTCATCGCCGTCGAGATCGTCTCTAAGTCGCGCATCTCCCCGAGCAAGATGACGTCCGGGTCTTGGCGGAGCGCCGCCCGCAGGCCGCTCACGAACTTCATGACGTCCGAGCCGATCTCCCGCTGGTCGACGATGCTCTGATCGTGCGTGTGTAAATATTCGATCGGGTCTTCGAGCGTGATGATGCGTTTTCGCTGCGTCCGGTTGATCTCATGGATCATCGCCGCGAGCGTCGTCGATTTCCCAGACCCCGTCGGTCCGGTCACAAGGATCAACCCGTGTGGTTTCTCGATGAGCCGCTTGAGCACCGGCGGTAAATTGAGCTCGTTCAACGTCGGGATTTCCCCGGAAATAGAACGAAACGCGATGGCGATCGTGCCACGTTGATAGTAGGCGTTGACGCGGAAGCGCGACACGCGGGGCACACCGAACGAGAAGTCGAGGTCGCGCTGGATCTCAAGGCGGCCTCGCATCTCGTCGGTCATGATTTCCTGCAAGTATCCTTCGATGTGGACGGGGAGGACTTTCTCCTCGCCCATCGTGATCAGACTGCCGTCAATCCGGAAAATCGGTGGCGAACCCGCGGTCAGATGGATGTCTGAGGCACGTTGTTCGACCGCTTTCGTTAAAATCGCTTCGATTGATTGATGGATCATAGGTTCACTCCGTTATGACTGTTCTCAGTATTTCCTCGGTCGTCGTCAAACCTTGCGCGACTTTCTCGAGACCGTCGGCGAGCAAGAACCGGGCACCGGCTCGTTTTGCATGCTCGACCATCTCGGCCTCGGTCGCTTGGTTCATGATCAATCGACGTAACTCTTCATCAATCGGTACGACTTCATGGATGGCAAGCCGTCCACGATAGCCTGTAAAGTTACAAGACGCACATCCGTTTCCGCGGATGACGCGCGTGATCGTCACACGTTCGGCATCAAACAGTTCTTGCTCCCGTTTCGAGACCGGTTGCTCATGACCACAGTCGCGACAGACGCGGCGGACGAGGCGCTGGGCGACGAGGCCGGACGTTGAAGCCGCGACGAGGAACGGTTCGACCCCCATATCGACGAGGCGGGTGATCGAGCTGATCGCCGAGTTCGTATGGAGCGTCGATAAGACCAAATGTCCGGTGAGTGAGGCCCGAATCGCAATCTCGGCCGTCTCGGTGTCCCGGATCTCCCCGACCATGACGATGTTCGGGTCTTGGCGGAGGATCGAGCGGAGACCGGAGGCGAACGTGAGGCCCACTTTTGCATTGACTTGGACTTGGTTGATGCCGTCAAGTTGATACTCGACCGGATCTTCGACCGTGATGATGTTCTTCGACTCGTCATTCAGTTCTTTGAGCGATGCGTAAAGTGTCGACGATTTACCCGAACCGGTCGGCCCTGTGATCAAAATAATGCCGTTCGGCCGCTTCAACATGTCGCGATACAACATCTCGTTATGGTCGCCGAACCCGAGTTTCGTCAAGTCGGTCAACCCTTGTGAGGAATCGAGCACCCGGATGACGATCTTTTCGCCGTACATCGTCGGGAGCGTCGAGACGCGGAAATCGTACGGGCGGTCGCGCAGCGTATACTTGATCCGTCCATCTTGGGGCAGCCGGCTTTCCGTGATGTCTAGGTTACTCATCACTTTAAGTCGCGTCAGCATGACGCTTTGAATTTTCTTTGGATAGATTGCTTCCGTGCGCAAGTCGCCGTCGACGCGGAAGCGGACGTGCAGTTGCTTCTCATGCGGATCGAAATGGATATCCGACGCCCGTTGATCGATCGCGCTCAAAAACAGCTGGTTGACGAGCCGAATGACCGGGGCATCGTCGCGCGATGCCGTGTCTTGCCGCTCGAATTCCGGCGCCTCATCTTTTAAAATCTCGATGAGCGAGGCGTCCATTTCGTAATACCGGCTGATCGTCTTCCGAATTTGTTCCCGCGTCGCAATGCCAACCTCGATATTCATCCCGGTCTGTAACCGGACGTCATCGATCGCAATCAAATCAAGGGGATCCGCCGTCGCAACGAATAGCGTGTTCCCCTGTAATTCAATCGGCATGATGTCGTGCTTTTGGGCAATCGCTTTTGGCACGAGTTTTGTGACGGTGACGTTAATGTCTTGCGAATATAGTGCGATGATCGGCACGTCCAGTTGTTCATGAAGCACTTGAATCAATTGTGTCTCGGTCAAATAGTGCAACCGCATGAGTGCATCGCCGAGTTTTTCGCCTCGCCGTTTTTGGGCGAGCGCCTCGTCGAGTTGCTCGTTCGTAATCAATCCAGCCTCGATCAACATCTCGCCCAATCGTTTTTTCGTTCGTCTCACCTTACTTCACCATCCTCTGAGGTACCTCCTGCTCGACGTCTCGCTGTTCAATGAAGACGCTCAACGCTGCGCCGCCCGCTAAACCGATGACGATGAGGAGCCAAGCCCACCACGTCCGTTCAAGCGATTCCGCATACAGCATATACATACCGAGCGATAACACGGCCACAAGTACCGACACGACGAGTTTCGTCTCGCGCTTCCGTACGTATGGGATCGACAAGGCAAACAGGGTCAACGTGGCCAGCACCCAAAAGGCGAGCAGTATTACATATCCGATCATCCGACTGCCTCCTCGCTAGACGCCGGGACATCCTCGTCCACCGGCGGTTGCTCTTCAAATTCATTCAATCCGTCGTCTTCTATATCGTCATTAAACGGATCGTCGTCCAGTGTTTCGTCCGGGAACGTCGGAATGACCGGTTCAACCGGTTCTGGCGGCGGTAGCGGGACCGAACTTTTCGTCACGATCTCCGGTACCGGCTCATAGAAGTCAAAGCCCAACAGTTCACGCGTCTCGCCTGCCTCGGTGACACGGATGCGATACAACTTCCCTGACTCTCCAGTTTGACCGGATTGCGTCACTGACGAACTTCCGGCCGGGAGTGATGGGGAGAAGCGGATCACGTTCTGGTACGGCACGATTGCGACTTCTTCGACCCGCGATTCATACGCGCCGACGAACGCTTTCCCAAGCAGTTGCACCGTCATCACGTTCCCTTCATCTAGGACGATGATGGCGTAAGACGATTGTTCCGTGTTTTGGACGGCGAAGTTCGAGTCGGCATCGATTTTGACGTCGTAGCCGAGCTCGATGCCGCTCGGAAGCACTTCATGTGGGACGCGCTCGAGCACTTTGAACGGAGTCGCCGCAAACAATTTATAAAGCGACGAACCGAGCGGCGTGAGTGCTTCAAAATCTTCCCCGAACGACTTCAAGCTGAACATGTCGCCTGCATCCATTTCAAATCCGTTCATCCGTTCTAACGCCGAGCGCATTGCCGGCGTCGGACTAATCGTCATCGACGCGACGACTTCGTTCTCCGCCGCGACCATCTCAAGGGCGACGTTCGAATCGAACTTAGACGCCGAGGCGACGAGCGGTGGTGTCACCATCGTCATCGTGACGGGTTGGTTCTCTAAGTACGGAGCCATCCGCTCTTCATCGACTGATGTGATGAGCGGATAGTCCCCTGGTCCCGATACCGCTTTGAGCGTGTCGTCGATGTTGAATGATACGACGTCTTTCCCGACCTCGAGCGCCGTCCCGTCGACGAGCGTGACCGTGAACGGTGCGTTCGCGAAGTCTTTGACGGCATTATCGAGACGGACGACCGCCTCTTCTTTTGTCATCCCCGATATGTCGATCCCGGCGACACGTGTGTCTTTATATGTAGCACTCGTCTTCGCTGACGCGTCGAGATAGTTGACGAGCCCGATTGTCGGTAACGACACGAGCAACACAAGACATGTCAGGATGAAAAAGTGCATCCCATAATGCTTCATTCCGATTCCCCCTATGTAAAATGAGACTTCCGATTTACTATCCGTTTGTCCTCTAACTTTAGTATAATATGCATTGGATAGAAATTAACATTTTTTTAGGTAATCATACGCTTTTTTCCTAGTATTTTATTATATTTGAAAAGGAGGTCAATGCGTTGGCCCGTTCTGAAAAAGGTTTTACGCTCGTCGAAGTACTCGTGTCAATCGTCATTTTATCGATTGTTTCGTTCTCCTTATTAAACATATTCAGCCAAAGTCTGAAGACGACGAATGATAGTCTGAGTACGACCATCGCCAACCAAGTCGCTCAAAACGCACTGCATACATTAGATCGACGAGCCTCAGCTGTTCAAGAAACGCTTGACTTGAATAAACTGTTGAATCGAAACGGCGTGAGTTCAGAATGTGATTTTTGTTCTGATTATCGGATTCATGGTGAGACGTACGTCGCTACCATCTCCCAATTGTCAACGCTGCCGCCAAATACAATCGAAGTCGAGATTTCCGTGACGACCGATCGACTCCGAACACCTGTCACGTTGAAAGGAGTGATTTCGAATGCAACGTTACGCGAGCCGTTCCCTGAAACGGCTGTCCCAGAAAGTGAACTCGTTCAGTAAAGCATCCGAAGGTTTTACGCTCGTCGAGCTTCTCGTGACTGTCGTTGTCGCCGCGATTTTAAGCGGTGTCATCATCACTGCCTTCATTTCAGGTACGCTCGGTTTTCAATTGACGAACGAAACGAGCGAACTGCGCAGTGAGGCCGACTATTTAGTCACGTCCATCCTATCCGAAGTCAACCGGAGTGAATTTGATGCCGTCACCGAAATAAATGACACCTACCAATTCCACCAACTATCCGAACCTCGCATCTCATCGACTGGGATGATTTATCGGGAAGCCGGATACGAACCGATCAGCTTGAACTTATCAGCAGATTCATACGTGCCGAGCAACCCGAACGTCTTGTTAGATGATATTTCAATTCAACTGATCGAGCCCGTCTATGATCCACGGCGTCCGGACTATATAACGAGCGGCTTGATTGAAATCGAGATGAACCTATCGTTGAAGGCAAATCCCGATTCCATTAAAACGTTTAAAAGCTCGATCCCATTTTGAGAAGAAAGGAGGCACCACTTATGCATAAACGAGAAGAAGGCTATGTGCTCGTACTCGTACTCGTGACGATGGCCGCGCTCGCCGTCTTATCGCTCGCTGCCATGCAAGTGAACTTGGTCACGAATAAGCTGACGGTCATCCGCACGGAAGATACGCAGCTGAACGAAGACGCAAAAAGTGCGCTCAATCTGATTGCGGCGGATGTTCGAAACCGTTTCCCTCTTCATGACGCAAATGATGTACCAGCTCATATGGAGTCGGAGTCGGCTTTTAATGACGCGATTCAAGGCGCACTCGTTTCAGACGAACCGTTCCTCAATCTTCCGAGCGAGAGCGACAGTGAGATCAGCTATTCGATCCAATTAAAAGAAAATGCGGACGCAAACCTGCTCGACACCGCGCCATTCACGAAGATTTTGCAAGTGAACGTCGTCGCGAGCCGGCAAACAAATCCCGAGCAACCGCTCCTGTCGGTCGAATACACGCAAGACCTCTATTTGACGGCTCTGCCCGCTTTTTTGTATTACGTGCTCGGGTCGGATGAGCAGCTGACGGTGAACGGGATGCCGACCGTTAAAGGAAATATGTATTCAAATGGGCCGCTTACATTCATGAGAGATGCCAATTATCAACTTGGTCCCGATCGATTCACTATTAAAAACGTTGATTCAAGTCTGTTGCATTTGGATGGCCGAATCGATTTGTCGGATCAAGGAACATGCGCGAGTTGCCAACAAAAAAACTATTTCACTGCTGGAACAGAACGGGCTGGCGAAATGGCAGATGTGGGAGTCTCACCAAGTAGCTTTTCCCCATTCCAATATGACTATTCAATCATCGAATTTTTGAATCGTCGTCTCGATACCCCGCTCGCTTACACGAGCAACGTCGACTCTAAAATTTTTGAAGAGGGATTGGTTGCTTCGACCGATCAAGTCTTCGAGCTCGAACGGGTATTATCGGAAGATGGTTCATCAATTATCGAGCGACCGACTTCATACTTACGGGCGGATGCTTATAACGCTTTAAACGCCCCGACCATTTTGACACTACCGTCAACCCTGTCAGATCGCGCCATGTATGTCACCGAGTCCATCACCGAGTCAAGTGCTCCTCTTTTATTAGATGGGGACGTCGTGATTGAATCGCTCGACAAACTAACGATTGCTCGACCATTGATCGTACGAGGAAACTTGACGATTAGGGGGAACGTATCTTTTAATTCGACCGTATATACACTCAAGGACACGTTCATCGATCGTGCCAATATCCTTCCAATCGATGCAGAGAGTGGGAACTCCCTCATCCTATTGTCAAAAGGCAAGATTTTGTTGAACCGGATTAACGAGTTCGATGACACGCCGACAATACTTCAGGCGTTCATGTATAGCGACTCCGGAGAAGAAACGAAAGTATATGCGGTAGGTTCCATCCTCGAAGTGAATGGAGGACTTTATAGCAGAGGACCGCTTGTCGTGAACGTTTTCCGCGGTTCTTTTGAACAAGGTGACGGTTTGACCCCTCTCGAATATTTCGACCGCCAAGTACCGGCGCATGCGGCCAGTCAATCTCGATTGAAATTGACGTATAACGATGCCGTATTCAATCAGCTCGAAACGTTACCGGTCACGAACCAACTCCAGTTCTTTGTCAGTCATCCTGTACAAATTAAATAAGCGAGAGGCCGCGGCCTCTCGCTTATTTAATTTGTACGTTCAATTCTTTTGCATATGCGATGTCTTGAGTAGTTAACGTATACCCCTTTTCACGCAGAACCGTTAACATTTGAGGTTGATACGCACGCAGAATCAATGGAACAACTTCGTCATATGGAATGTCTTCTGGCTTCATCCGACGAATCATGTCTTCAAATGCGTTCGTATTTCCTTCTGTCACCATTATCTGTAGCAACTGTGGATATTTGACCCAATAAGAATAAGGCAATTGTTCGTGTGCAATTAGCCACTTTTCGGGGTCATCATTCATTCCATATAAACCCTCGATCAATAAACGATCGTTCTGTTTCACATCGAGAGGCGCACCTAACTCAATCATCTTTTGAAACTCATCTACAGAAGACGTGTCAGCTATTTTAATCCATTCTTCAGATTCTAATGGTAGACCTGCTTCATACAAGGAAATGACAGAAGCGGTATTGTGGTAATAGTAAGCAAGATCCATCCACTGCTCTTCCGCTTCGATGAATGGTCTGTCGAGAATCTGTTCTACTTGCTGCTGATCAAATGATACAATCGCTTCTTCTAACGCTTGTTTTTGAAGATGAATATAAACGAACGTTACAGTAATGCTTAAAAACATCACTGTAACTCCTACACCAATCCATTTCTGTTTCTTCGAAGTCATCAGTAATAGTCACCTGCATCATTTTGTGATTCTGGATTAGGGTCTGAACCTTCTTTTACGCGCACATAGAATTCAGAGTAAACAACTTCCGGGCCTTCACCAGCTCCAAAGTAACGACTAACATCCTCTGTCGCTACTTGAACTTTTGCAAGTCCTGGTCTTTTTAACTTTAACTTCGTATTGTCAATCACTTCTACAACATCATTCCCTTGCACGACTCGCATACCATAGCCACGTACGGTTGAAGTCGCAGGGTAAAACTGTGGTGCGTAGACGAACGGCGAATTTTCAACATATAGCTCTAAATTCGGAGAGACAATACGTTGTGGATATTCTTTCACAGTAATCTGTGAACTGACGAATTGATCACTAAAATCACGGAAGGCACCGGTGACGATAATCGGTCCTACAATCGGATATGTGCCTTGAATAGCTTGCACTTCGACTCGCTCCGAGGTTGAACTGCCAACGATTTGAAGCGCTGGGTCTCGATTTGCAATCGACCAAACAATCGGAAGCGGCTTGTCCGTATTTTGATTCAAATTCAAGGTCACACTTTCCCTGACCATTTCTGAGGTGAGTTCCCCATCCACTTCCTTCGTTTTTTGGTAAACCCAAAGGTCGTCCGTTTTTGGAGTCAATGTCATCGTTGGAAGTGAAATCTTCACAGTTGCCAAAATCGGTGCAATCGTTCGACCAATCGGTTGATTGACGAGTGATACTTTCACTTTTGCCGTCCCAGGTTTTTTGGCAACTACATTAACTTGTTTTGAATCCGACTGTTGTGTCACTAAGTCGTTGCCTTCCACAAATTCAAAGGCATAATTTTGATATTTTTCCGTTTTTGATTCAACAGTCGGTTTTAATGTCCCGCTTTGTCCGACTAATAGCTCAAGAGAATTCACTTTAAAGTTCTTCACGGGATCAATAACGATTACGTCAATTTCATTTGAAATAATGGTTTGATTCCCTTTTGTATAACTTACTTTCACTTTCGTGCTTCCTGGTGTTAGCCCTGTCAAAATCCCACTATTATCAACGTAACTTGGCATGACGGTTGCTACATCTTTTACTGAACTATTCCAAATCAAGTTCAACTTTTTACCTGAATCCGGTTGAATGTTTGGGACAAGCTGAAAAGTATCGCCCACTTCGAGTTCAATCGGTCCATTCAATTGGATAGAACTGATTTGTTTTTCTGTGATCGAGGTACGTAGTTCAGTTAACTTCCCATCCCCTTCTTGAACAATATCTTTACCGTTGGCGTTATTGTTCGAGGCATGGTCTCCGACAAATTTATACGTGTAGGTCCCTTGTGTAAACTCATAGTCTCCAATCGTTTTGGCTATTAGTTGAATCTCTTCATTCTCTTTGAATGGAATCCAAGCCTTTTGGAGTGCATCATAAATTTCAATCGGGTTATTGTCAATTTTACGAAGTTTCGCTGAAACTATATTCTTCTCAGCATCAATCGACCATCCTTTTGGTTGAGTTTCTGATAGAGAATAACCTTTAGGGACGACTTCATTCACTTGAATTTCCCAAGTCTCTTTCTTATATGAGTTTTCGTTCGGTCGAGAAATATCAGGCGCTTTTGTCGATACGTCGTATGTCAGTGTAGCCCTTTGATCAACCTCCACAATCGTAGGAGAGACTGTTCGCGATACGTGAACTGCTTCTTTAGAAGGTTTCACCTTCACATCAAATTTTTCCGTGGCCACAGCCCCACCGCTATCTTTCGTTTCAATCTCTACACGAAGTGTTCCGTCTCCCTTGATATCATGTTGATGGAAGAGACTTTGCACTTCATTATTTTTCACATTTTGATAGGTTGGTTTAGATGAAGTTGGTTTAGGGAAAATCTGTTTGCCGTCAATGACGACCCGGGTTTGTAAGCTTTGGTCTTTAAAATCGTAATCGATTGAGTTCCAGGCTAAATAAAGAGGTTCTACATCATAGATGGACCGTACGTTATTCTCGAGTGGTGGAGAAAGCACCTCAATTTTAGGTGCATGGTTGGATCCGATGAATGCGCGGAACATCGTGTTTACAAAAATCTGTTTTTCTGGTGTTTGAGGGAAAGTCATCTTATGACCGGCTCCAGTATACGTCAGATTATTGACGGTATACATGTAATAATGATGCGCCGCATCTCCGGGCGTATGCTTGTCACTCGAAAGGTTATACCAAACCGTCAAATCCTCGTTGGCCATGTTAAGCGAGAAATATTGACTATGCGTTTCTGAAACCATATTATTTGTCGGCTTAGTTGGCAAAGCGTAAGGGTATTCCGTGAATAACCCAGTTGCAACCTGCTCGACTTTTGTAGTTGTATATACGCCTCGTTTACCGAAGTTGATTAAATTTTTAATGGCAAAGTCTTGCCCAAATGCTGTTTCCCATTCACGCTGGCTAGTCGAATCCTCTTTATAGCCGTTTTTACCTGGCAAACGATAAAGCATGTCATGTGAGAACATCACACCTTGTCCACGTTTAATAAATTCCTGGAGGGCTTTCGTTGTATTTGGAATTGCAGCAGCATACTCCGAATAATTCTGTAAGTTTCCATTATAATCTAAACGACCAAACGAATCTTTGAATCCAAAAATGATTAAGTCTTTCTCATAAAACCATTTTTCAATAGCAGGATCATAGTCCGGAGAATTTTTATCGGCTTTTTTTATTTTGTTTTCAAAGCTCTCTAGGTCTGTGATTTCCAAATCAAAATCATAGAGCCCACTTTCATTCAGCATATTTTTGCTAGTTTCACCTACATTTTCGTCTAAGCTGTCATTAAACGTTTGAAACAAACTACTGCCATCATTTTTAGAGACTGTTACTTGTAAAATCTTCGCTTTTGCAAACTCATCTTTTAATAAAAACCGTCCCGTTCGATAATGATATGTTTGATTGGATTCATCCTTTACAATGACTTTCCAATAACGTGGGCTTGTGTAACTTGGTGCATCAATCGTATAGGAAAGTGTATCGCTCAACTTCGCCGGCACAGTCATAACTTTTTCTTCTAAAGAGAATCGGTCGTTACTGTCGAAATCAATATAGAGCTCGACCGTTGCTCCGTTAGATGGGGTTGAATTCAACGAATATGAAAAATCAATCGCTTTTCCGCGAACTGCAAAATTACCAGCGTTGGCGATTGACACCTGATTCGTTAAAAGTTCCCCATTCTGTTTGACTGTGACTTCCTCAAGTTTTGTCATTTTTCTTTGTTGGAACACTTGCTTGATTTCGTTAGAAGCGTCCGCTGTTCGGTTGAATATTTTTAAATCCGATTCATTTTTGAGTGACTCAAAGTTTCTCACGATAGACTGATTAGTTAGAGTTGAGAAAGCATCCTCGTGTACCCATACCGGAATTCCTGCTTTCATCATTCTCGATAAATCAATTACACGTAAAGTAGTTAAGTCGTTATCTTTTTCCTTTGTAGCATATAAAGACTCAATATATGCTTTGTATTTATTATCCGCTTCATTATAAGGCGTACCCTTATCCCCTACAGGTTTCTGATAGTTATATATGACTTGCTCAGGATTATATTTTTTCCCATTTTCAGCACCTGAAGGAGAAAATACGATCGCGTCATAACGCCCAAGTAGATCATAACGTAATGCATTGAATTGCTTTATCGACATTTTTTGAACGTCGAAATCATCTCCCACACTAATTCTATCGACTTTCCCGTTCACTTGTTTCGGAATATCCGTCACTTCTAAAATCACCGGTTTAATCGGCGTACTTGCCGATACGGTCGAATAAATTTCAAAAAAAGTTGTAGTAAGGAGTGATGTTAAAAAGACGATCGCGACAAGCGCTGATACGGGTCGTTTCAATCTTTGTTGACTGACCATGCTGCATTTCCTCCTTGGATGATGAAGTGATGATGACATACGTTCTCATAATCATTCATACCCCGTATTTATCCATAACGCAAGGTCATTTTTGAAAACTTTGGAAATAAGTTCTCACTTCACTAATAAAGTAAAGCGATCCCGTCACGACGAGCGTTTTCGTTTGCGGCGAACGCATCCATTCCGCCAACCAGTCTTGCCACTCGACGTAACGGGCCCCGTCTTCGATTAGGCTATCTTTCGTCCGTGATCGCGGGAAGTCGAACGTCGTCTCATAGACGCTTGCGACCGTTTCTAACGACTCGACCATCGCTTTCCGGTCCTTATCGGCAAGCGTCGCGGCAAGCACGGTGACGTCCCGTTCTAGTTTCAACTGCTCGACCAAGGCGGCAATCCCTTCCGCGTTATGCGCCCCGTCTAAAATGATCCGCGGCTCTTTTGAGATGAGCTCATAGCGCCCCGGATGTTGTGCCGTCTCAAGCCCTATCAATATCGCCTCGGTCTTCCACCCGAGATGGCGGGCGACAGCGACGGCGCACGCTCCGTTGTAGGCTTGATGATGACCCGTCAAGCCGAGCGTCACAGCAGGCAGTCCTTCATACGTAACGACCGTGTCCACTCCATCCTCGATCGACTCGATGAGCGGCGTGACCGCATGCACCGGTGCCTCCATCGTCCGCCCTTGTTGTTCGAGCAACGTGATCAACTGCGCATCGTCCAAACTATGGAACATCGGGACACCTCGTTTCATGATGCCGAACTTCTCCATGGCGATCTCTGCGAGCGTATCGCCTAGTATACCTTGATGGTCGTGCCCGATCGACGTCACGACCGTCGCGAGCGGTCGCTTCAACACGTTCGTCGAATCGAGCCGGCCCCCGAGACCGACTTCCCAAATGACGAGGTCCGGTTGCTGTTCATGGAAGTACAGCTTCGCCATGACCGTCAGCAGTTCAAACTCGGTCAACGTCTCCGGTGACTCATCGGCACGGTCACGGACACGGTTCGCGATGCGGACGAGATCAATCTCGTGAATCGGTTCGCCGTTCAACATGATCCGCTCCTCGAACTGGATGATGTACGGCGAGATGAACGTCCCAACGTTCAACCCCTGTTTCGTCGCCATGGCCCGCAAAAACGCGACGGTCGACCCTTTCCCGTTCGTCCCGGCCACGTGAATCGACGGCAATTCGTCAATTTTTAACGTCTCGAGCATCCACTCGACTCGATTCAATCCAGGCTTGATCCCAAACCGCAGTTGTCCGTTCAGCCATTCAAATACGTCTTGTCTTGTCTCCATCTTTAACCCACCCCTGTTCTAACACTTCCCTCTCATCTTACCAAAATTCTGAAGCCCTACGTAGGGAATCGGCTGTGCTATACTCGAAGCGAACAGAGATAGGAGGAATTCAGATGAAAGACACAGGTTGGAACTTTGAAGCGACATACGTCGAACTTCGTGACACGTTTTACGACCGTGGGCCGATCAACCCGGTCGACAAACCAGAACTCGTCTTATTGAATGAACCCCTCGCCGAGACACTCGGACTCGATATTGATGCATTGAAAGAAGACGTGGCGCTCCTGTCCGGTAATCGGCAGACCGACACGTCGTTCTCGCAAGCGTACGCCGGGCATCAGTTCGGCAACTTCACGATGCTCGGTGACGGACGCGCCCTCGTCTTAGGGGAACACGTCACAGCGAACGGTAAACGGGTCGACGTGCAGTTGAAAGGCTCAGGACCGACCGAATACTCACGCGGTGGTGACGGCCGGGCCGCCATCGGGCCGATGGTACGCGAATATTTGATTAGTGAAGCGATGCACGCGCTCGGCATCCCGACGAACCGGGCACTTGCCGTCGTCAAGACTGGTGAGCCGGTCATGCGTCAAGGGCCGAAGCACGGTGCCGTCCTGACCCGCGTCGCCTCGAGCCATATCCGCGTTGGCACGTTCCAATACGCGGCCGGGTCGATCGATGACGTCACCGCCCTCGCCGACTATGCGATCCATCGTCACGACTCGGACCTGGAAGGTCGTCCTGACCGCTACGAAGAGTTCCTCGGACGCGTCATCGAACGTCAGGCGAAACTGATCGCCGACTGGCAACTCGTCGGCTTCATCCACGGTGTCATGAACACGGATAACACGTTCATCAGCGGCGAAGGGCTCGACTACGGCCCGTGCGCCTTCATGGACTCATACCATCCGCACACCGTCTTCAGCTCGATCGACCGCGAGGGCCGTTACGCCTACGCGAACCAGCCGTATATCGGGTCGTGGAACTTGGCCCGACTCGCCGAGACGCTGTTGCCGCTGCTCGCCGACACGCAGGAAGCTGCCGTCGATATCGCCAACAAGCTGTTGAACGATTATACGGAGACGTATAAACAAGCATACTTCACCGGCCTCGCCCATAAGATCGGCCTCTACGTCCGAAAAGACGAGGACGACGCGCTGACAGACGAACTGCTCCGACTCATGATGGAGACCGAGGCCGACTTCACGAACACGTTCCGCGCGCTCACGCTCGGAGAAACGGAGTCACTTCCGTTCGCGTCGCGTGACGATGGGAAGGCCTGGCTTTCGGCATGGCGTAAACGTCTCGCTGAACAAGCTCTCCCAGACGAAGATGTGACGCGACTCATGCGCCAACACAATCCGGCCGTCATCCCGCGCAACCATCACGTCGAATCAGCGATCATGGCAGCTGAACGAGGTGACTTCGGTCCGACAACCGCCTTGCTTGACGTGTTGCGTCAGCCGTATGACTACGAAGCCGATTACGGGCGTTACGTGTCGCCGGGACCAGAGCGGACGTATCCGTATCAGACGTTTTGTGGCACATGAACCATCTCGCTTTCGCGGGATGGTTTTTTTAGGAACCTTTTATCGTTTGGATGCGTACTATAGACAAACGACACTCTGGAGGTTTACTATGCGACTACTTGCTTCACTCATTTCTCTCGGTTTCGCTTGTCTGATTTCTCTAGAACTGTGGCAAGGTCCGTTTTATAGTGGCTGGATTTGGTCTATGCCCGCCTTTTTCTTAGTCGTCTCGTTTTTCCAGTTCATGAAACATTTGAATGAGCTTGAATGGAGTGGTGAGAACGACACATGAAACTCGTTTATTTCACGATGATGCTTCTTGCCGGATTCCTATATGCCGTGTATCTCGTCCATTTGCATCGAGTCGGGCTGACTGATTCGCTCTACATGCACTTCCTGTGGATCACGGGAATCGGACTTTATGTTTTATGGCTACGTCGAAGAACCCCCAAACGTCGTTCGTGACGTCGGTGGTTCTTCTCGTTTAGATGCCAAAATTCTCCCAAACCACAAAAAAACCTTCCTCGGAGAACAAATTCTCCAAAGAAGGTTGATGTCTTACTTACGCAACTCTTCAAGACGCGCACGCACGGCGTCACGCTTGTCGAGGTAGTCTTTTTCTTTCGCTTTCTCTTCGTCGATGACGTGAGCCGGTGCTTTGCCGGTGAAACCTGGGTTGCCGAGTTTCTTCTGCACGCGTTCGACTTCTTTCTCGTACTTCGCCACTTCTTTTTCAAGACGGGCGATCTCTTCTTCGAAGTTGATCAAGTCGGCGAGCGGGATGAATAGTTCCGCGCCCGTCATGATCGCTGACATCGATTTGTCAGGTGCCGTCAAGCCACGACCGATTTCGAGTTCTGTTGCGTTCGTGAACTTGCCGATCGTCGCTTCGTTTTCGCTCAAGTAGCTTTGCGTCGTATCGTCACTCGTCGCGATGAACAATTGAATCGGTTTCGACATCGGTGCGTTCACTTCCGAACGGATGTTACGGACCGAACGGATGACGTTCATGACCGCTTCGAACGCCGGTACTGACTCCGCATAGTGGAGGTCGTCACGACGCGTCGGATAGCTCGCACGGACGATCGAGTCGCCTTCGTGTGGCAAGTGCTGCCAAATTTCCTCTGTCAAGAACGGCATGAACGGGTGCATGAGACGCATGATCGAGTCGAGCGTATGCGCGAGCACCGAACGTGTCGTCGCTTTCGCCGCTTCGTCTTCACCGTAGAGCGTGAGTTTCGCCATCTCGATGTACCAGTTACAGAACTCTTCCCAGATGAAGTTGTACAAGTAACGACCGGCTTCACCGAACTCATACTTGTCGACGAGGCGTGTCACTTGGTCGACCGTGTCGTTCAAGCGCGTCAAGATCCACTTGTCGGCGAGCGTCTTCTCACCTGAGAGGTCGATGTCTTCAAACTTCATCCCGTCCATGTTCATGAGGGCGAAGCGGCTCGCGTTCCAAATCTTGTTCGCGAAGTTCCATGTCGATTCGATCTTCTCCCAGTAGAAGCGCAGGTCGTTCCCTGGTGTCGAGCCCGTGAGCAGGAACCAGCGGAGCGAGTCGGCACCGTACTGGTCGATGACTTCCATCGGGTCGACGCCGTTACCGAGCGATTTCGACATCTTGCGGCCTTCCGAGTCACGGATCAGACCGTGGATGAGCACGTCATTGAACGGCTGCTTGCCCGTGAATTCGAGCGATTGGAAGATCATCCGCGATACCCAGAAGAAGATGATGTCGTAACCCGTGACGAGCGCGCTCGTCGGGAAGTAGCGTTTGAAGTCTGCTGAATCCGTGTCCGGCCAGCCCATCGTCGAGAACGGCCAGAGCGCTGACGAGAACCACGTGTCGAGCACGTCTTCGTCTTGATGCCAGTTCTCAATGTCAGCCGGCGCTTCTTTGCCTACATACACTTCGCCTGTCTCGTTATGGTACCAAGCCGGGATGCGGTGGCCCCACCAAAGTTGACGGCTGATGCACCAGTCGCGGATGTTTTCCATCCAGCGGAGGTACGTGCCTTCGAACCGCTCTGGGACGAAGTTGACTTTCGTCTCGTCGTTGCCTTGCGCTGCGAGCGCCGCTTTGGCGAGTGGCTCCATATCGACGAACCATTGCTTCGACAAGTACGGCTCGATGACCGCGCCTGAACGTTCCGAGTGACCGACCGAGTGCGTATGCGGCTCGATTTTGACGAGCGTGCCATCTGCTTCTAAGTCTTTGACGAGCTGCTTGCGGCAGTCGAAGCGGTCGAGCCCTTCGTACTTGCCAGCATTCTCGTTCATCGTCCCCGACTCGTCCATGACGAGGATACGCGGAAGCTCGTGACGGTTACCGATCTCAAAGTCGTTAGGGTCGTGCGCCGGCGTGATCTTCACGCAACCGGTACCGAACTCGACGTCGACATAGTCGTCCGCGACGATCGGGATCTCACGGTTCATGACCGGGAGCATGATCGTCTTACCGACGAGGTGCGCGTAGCGCTCGTCTTTCGGGTTGACGGCGACGGCCGTATCGCCGAGCATCGTCTCTGGGCGCGTCGTCGCGATCTCGATGTGACCTGAGCCATCAGCGAGCGGATATTTCATATGGTAGAACGCGCCTTCGACTTCTTGGTAGATGACTTCGATGTCGGAGACGGCCGTCTTTTGTGCCGGGTCCCAGTTGACGATATATTCGCCGCGGTAGATCAAGCCTTTTTCATACAAGCGGACGAAGACTTCCTGGACCGCTTTAGAGAGTCCCGCGTCGAGTGTGAACCGTTCACGCGAGTAGTCGAGGCCGAGGCCGAGTTTTGACCACTGGGCACGGATCGTGTCGGCGTACTCGTCTTTCCATTCCCACGTCTTCTCGAGGAACTTCTCGCGTCCGAGGTCGTAACGCATGATGCCGTCCTCACGGAGCTTCTGTTCAACTTTTGCCTGTGTCGCGATACCCGCGTGGTCCATCCCTGGGAGCCAGAGAACGTCATAGCCTTGCATGCGCTTCAAGCGCGTGAGTAGATCTTGGAGCGTCGTATCCCACGCGTGTCCGAGGTGAAGTTTCCCTGTGACGTTCGGTGGCGGGATGACGATCGTGTACGGCTGTTTCGAGTCGTCCTCGTCCGCCTTGAACACGTTGTTCTCCATCCAATAGTCGTACCATTTCGCTTCCGTCGCACTCGGGTCGTACTTCGTCGGCATGCTGATTTCGTTTGTTTCGTTGGTCATTGTGCCAATCCTCCTCTATCTGTCTACACAAAAAACGGCTACTCTCGTCCTTAACGCTAAGGACGAAAGAAGCCGTATCTTCCGCGGTACCACCTTAGTTCGCCAACACGTGGCGCCCTCAAAATCGAATAACGGTCGATGGACCGGACCTTCCTACTTGATTCACAAGGTCAGCTCCGAGGCGACTTCCGCACACTTCCCTCGCGACCTTGCACCAAGCGGCCGCGTCTCTAGAAAGGAGTGTTGTTGCGTACTATTCCTCATCATAGCTTTTAAACGTATCTGTTAAACAATTGTAGCGATTGAAGACGTTTCAGTCAAGATTACAGTGAAAACTCTTGTTGTAGCTCTTTGAACGTCGCTTCGACCGCCGCGAGCGTCTGATCGATATCTTCGTCTGTATGCACAGTCGACAAGAACAAGCCTTCGAACTGTGACGGTGGCAAGAACACGCCACGCGCCGCCATCTTCTGATAGTACGAGCGGAACATGTCGAGGTTCGACGTTTTCGCCTTCTCGAAGTTCGTCACTTTCTCGTTCGTGAAGAAGAAGCCGAACATCGAGCCGGCCCGGTTCGTGTCGTGCGGGATGTTATATTTCTCGGCCGCTGCCGTGAAACCTGCCGCGAGACGGTCGGCTTTGCGCTCGAACTCCTCGTAGTGCTCAGGCTTGAGTTGCGACAGCGTCGTGTAGCCGGCGATCATCGCGAGCGGGTTGCCTGAAAGCGTCCCTGCTTGGTAGATCGGCCCTTGCGGTGCGATGTGTTCCATGATCTCCCGTTTGCCGCCGTATGCGCCGACCGGAAGGCCACCGCCGATGACTTTGCCGAGGCACGTAAGATCAGGCGTCACGCCAAAGTAACCTTGGGCGCAATTGTAGCCGACGCGGAAGCCGGTCATGACCTCGTCAAAGATGAGGAGCGCGCCGTTTTGTTCCGTGATTTCACGAAGTCCTTCGAGGAATCCTGGCTGCGGCGGGACGAAGCCCATGTTGCCGGCAGCCGGTTCGACGATGACGCCGGCGATGTCGTCGCCGTGCTTCTCGAACGCGATGCGAAGCGCGTCGAGGTCGTTGTATGGGACGGTGAGCGTATGGCTCGCCAAGTCTTTCGGGACGCCCGGTGAGTCCGGGAGACCGAGTGTCGCGACACCAGATCCGGCCTTGATGAGGAGCGAGTCCCCGTGGCCGTGGTAGCAGCCTTCAAACTTCAAGATCTTCGTCTTGCCCGTATAGCCGCGTGCGAGACGGAGAGCCGCCATCGTCGCTTCCGTACCGGAGTTGACCATGCGGACCATCTCGATCGATGGGACGCGGTCGATGACGAGCTCGGCCATCTTTGTCTCAAGCTCTGTCGGTGTCCCGAACGTCCAGCCTTTTTCAGCCTGATCTTGGATCGCTTTCATGACGACCGGGTCGCGGTGACCGAGAATGAGTGGTCCCCATGAGAGGACGTAGTCGATATACTCGTTGCCGTCGATGTCGTAGACGCGTGAACCTTCACCGCGTTCGGCGAAGATCGGCGTCATCCCGACCGATTTATAGGCACGGACCGGGCTGTTGACCCCGCCCGGCATGAGTGGGAGTGCTTGTTTGAACGCTGCTTCTGAGCGAGTTTGCTTGTATGTCATGCGAATTCTCCTTCCAAATAGCGACAGACGTCTTTTGCGAAATACGTGACGATCAAATCGGCACCGGCCCGTTTGAAACCGACCATCGTCTCCATGACGATACGTTGTTCATCGATCCAGTCGTTCATCGACGCCGCTTTAATCATCGCGTACTCCCCGCTCACGTTATACGCCACGATCGGCATATCGAGCGAGTCGCGCATGTCGCGGATGATGTCCATGAACGCGAGCGCCGGTTTGACGATCATGAAGTCGGCACCTTGCTCGACGTCTGACTGTGATTCCCGGAACGCCTCACGACGGTTGGCCGGGTCCATCTGATAGCCTTTGCGGTCGCCTTCACCAGGCGCCGACTGCGCCGCGTCACGGAACGGGCCGTAGTACGCCGATGCGTATTTGACGCCGTAGCTCATGATCGGGATGTGGCTGAAGCCGTTTTGGTCGAGCCCTTCGCGGATGGCGGCGACGAAGCCGTCCATCATCGAGCTCGGCGCGATGATGTCTGCGCCCGCTTGCGCTTGCGTGATTGCCGTCTGGACGTGAAGCGGCAGTGACGCGTCGTTATCGACGTCACCGTTCTTCACGATGCCACAGTGGCCCGTCGACGTATATTCACAGAGGCACGTGTCGGCGATGACCGTGAGCTGTGGTGCCCACTCTTTCACTTTGCGGATCGCTTCTTGGACGATGCCGTGATCGTGGTACGCTTCCGTGCCTTCCGGGTCTTTATGCTCAGGTACACCGAACAAGAGAACGGACTCGAGCCCGAGGTCAACGAGCTCACGGATCTCATCTTCGAGACGATCGAGCGAGAAGTTGAAGACGCCAGGCATCGAGCTGACTTCGCGTTTAATATTTGTCCCTTCGACGACGAAGAGCGGATAAATCAAATCTTCTTTCCGAACATGGTTTTCACGTACGAGTGCACGCATCGACTTCGACGAGCGCAGACGACGGTGACGGTCGAATTGGTTCATGAAAAATCTCCCCCTACACACTGTATTAATGCATCCATAGTATAACACTCAGGCACTCGGACCGGTAACGTCGAAACTTCTCGGACGGCCCGCTCGGTCACTTCACCGATGGCGTACCATGTCCCGTGGAACCGTTCGAGGTAAGGCGTGAGCGCGTGGACGGCGGACGGACTGAGCACGAGTAGCGCCTCGACATGTTCGAGCGCGGCCGCTTGATCGGCCGTGAGTGCTTTCTCGACCGTCTCATAGACGACCCAGTCGTACACATGCGGCAATTGTCGCATATGCTCGATGTTCGCCAAATCCCCACGGGCGAACAAGACGACGTCATCCTCACCGACGACGTTCGCCAACTCGCGGAACAACGCCTCGCCCGTATACGTCTCCGGCATGAGCGAAACGGTGAATCCTTCTGCCTCGAGCGCGTCCCGCGTCTTCTCGCCGACGGCAGCGACTTGAACGTCCCGAGGAACGTCTTGAAGCGCTGGGACAGCGGTTTGACTCGTGACGACGAGCCAGTCGAACGAATCAGTTGGCGTTGGTTTCCCGGTCAGCCGTGTCTCGATCATCGGGACGTGATGAACGGAAAGACCGCTCGCGTCGAGCAAGGCCCGTTGCGAAGCGGTCAGTCGTTTTGTCCCTGTGTACCAGACGTCACACATTGACCGAGGCGAGGATCTCGCGTCCGCCACGTCCGAGCAAGTCGTCAGCGACGTCTTGACCGAGCGCGACTTCGTCCGTTGACGTTTTCGTCACACGGAGCACGTCTTTGCCGTCGACCGAGGCGATCAAGCCGGTGAGCGTGACCGTGTCCCCGTCGACCGTCGCGTAACCGCCAACCGGTACGTGGCAGCTGCCTTCGATCGCCTTCAAGAACGTCCGCTCCGCTGTGGCAGCTTTCGCCGTCACGTCATCGTGAAGGAGCTGTAAAATCTGCGTCACTTCGGCGTCGTCTTTCCGGCTCTCGATCGCGAGTACACCTTGTCCGACGGCCGGTACCATCATGTCGGCGTCGAGCGCTTCGAACTTGACGCGGTCGGTCCAACCCATACGTTCAAGTCCCGCTTTCGCGAGCAAGATGGCGTTGAAGTTCTCGGTATCGAGTTTTTTCAAGCGCGTATCGATGTTGCCACGAATCCATTGGATCTCGAAGTCCGGACGGGCCGCGAGCATCTGTGCACCGCGACGGAGCGAGCTCGTCCCGATGACCGCGCCTTGCGGCAACGTCTCGAGCGTATAGCCGTTCTCGCAAATCAAGACGTCACGCGCGTCGACACGTTTTGGCATACAGCTGATAAAGAGGTCTTCCGGCAGTTCGGCCGGCACGTCTTTCATGCTGTGGACGGCGAAATCGATGTCACCGGCGAGCATCTGCTGTTGGATTTCTTTGACGAACAAGCCTTTCCCACCGACTTTCGACAGTTGGACGTCGACGATTTGGTCACCTTTCGTCACGATTTCTTTGATCTCGAACTCGTTCTGGGCCCCGGCTTGCTTCAATTGTTCGATGACCCATTTCGTCTGTGTCATCGCGAGTTGCGAGCGGCGTGAGCCGACGATAATTTTACGCATAATGTTTAGTCCCCTTCATAGAAAAAGGCGACGAGATCCGCCGCCTTTTTGGTTTGTATTAGCGCATCAATGCGCGAAGTGGTGCTTTAGCCGCCATCGCTTCTAGCTCTTCCGGTTCTGTATCCGCAGCCGGAACGTCGACGTCTAGGGCGAACGCTTCGACGAACTGGGCGATGCGCGTGTTCGCGTCCGGTTGAGCGGCCGCGTCTTTAATGTAGTCGATCGGTTCACGAAGCATCTGGTTGATGATCGACTTCATGTGCTTGCCGATGACTTTCTTGTCCCGGTCCGACAGATGGTCGAGCTTGCGCTCAAGACTTTCCATCGTCTCTTCTTGGACGGTGAGCGCACGTGAGCGCAACTCGTTCATGATCGGCACGACACCGAGCGTGACGAGCCATGCTTGGAACTCTTGGATCGCCTCATCAATCTTCACTTCAATCTTTTCTGCCTCGACGAGACGGGCTGCCAAGTTTTTATTGACGATCCCGTTCAAGTCATCGACATCAAACAAATGGACGCCCGGAAGCGACCGGACCGCTGGATCGATATCTCGCGGCACGGCAATGTCAATGAGAAGAAGTGGTCGTTCCCGACGTAGCAATTGCGCTGCGGCAACGTCATCATACGCGATAACGGCTTCTTTGGCGCCGGTCGAGCTGATCAAAATATCGGCATCGAGCAGTCCACAGGCAATCTCGCGGATCGAGTGGGCCCGGCCTTTGAACTTGGCAGCGACCGCTTTCGCTTTACTTTCAGTCCGGTTGAAGACGGCAATTTGTTTGGCGCCGGCTTCGAACAAGTTGAGCGTTGTCAGCTCACCCGTCTCACCTGCACCGACGACGACGACTTGTTTGTCATCGAGGCGCGTGTACATCTCTTGCGCGAGCGCGACCGCAGCCGAGCTGACCGATACCGACATTTCCCCAATTTGCGTGTCAGTATGGGCCCGTTTGGCGAGCGTCACGGCTTCTTTGAACAATTTATTAAACACCGTCCCCGTCGTCCCGTTCTCTTGGGCGCGGAAGAAGCTTGACTTGACTTGTCCTAAAATCTGCGTTTCCCCGATGATCATCGAGTCGAGCCCCGACGTGACACGGAACAAGTGACGAATCGCTTCCTCGCCTTCACGGATCGACAAATATGGTGTGAACTGATCCATCTCTAAATCAAACCAGTTCGCTAAAAAACGTTTTGTATAATAACGACCCGTATGGAGCTGGTCTGTGACGACGTATAGCTCGGTACGGTTACAGGTCGACAAAATAACCGATTCAAAAATGCTTTTCTCTTCGCGGAGCGCAATCATCGCGTCCACGATTTCTTGCTCCCCAAACGAGAACTGCTCCCGAATCGCGACAGGGGCTGTCTTGTTATTTAGTCCAACGACGACAATATGCATGTACCTCTTCCCCTCATCTAAAATCACAGTGGCGGTTGTCTTTTTTTTACGTCTCTATCGTACATTATAACAATTTTTATTTAGGAACTATAATCTTCTGTTCGATTTTCGTGAAATAATTTAAGAACTTTTTGTGACGAAAAAAAGTAGAAACGGTCAAATTGGCCATTTCTACTTGTTTCGTCATTTTAGTGACGATGAATCTGTGATAATCGTACTTTCCGGCTTGTCTTCTTCTTCCGACTCGAGGTAATGTTGTCGCTCCTTCAATTTATAGATGCGGACGATGTTTTTGACGACGACTTTCGCCACCGCATAAGTCGGAACCGCGATCAACATCCCGATGATCCCAGCCAGGTTACCGGCCACGAGTAAGACGATGATGATCGTGAGCGGATGCACTTTGAGCGTCTTCCCTTGAATGAGCGGGGAGATGACGTTCGCCTCGATCTGTTGGACGATGATGATGACGAGGATGACCCAGAGCACTTTGATCGGATCTTGGATGAAGGCGACGACGACGGCCGGTGCCGCCCCGAGGAACGGTCCGACGTACGGGATGATGTTCGTCACCATCATGAAGAGTGCGAGCAAGATGGCGTAGTCGACACCGACGATCCAAAGACCGATGAGCGACGTGATCCCAACGAAGAACGCGACGATCAGTTGGGCGTGCACGTAGTTTTTAACGGTCGTATGCATGTCATTCAAAATTTTACGTGTCTCTTTCTCATAGCTCGATGGGAGCAGCTTGACGATCGAGTCCGGCAAATGCTTTCCGTCAAGCAGCATATAGAGCAACATGAATGGAATGACGACGATCGTGATGACAGCTGATGTAATGAATCCGATGACTTGGCCGAATGAAGAAGCGATATTGCCAAAAATATCACCGAGGTATGTGGTGACATTGTTGGTCAAATCGGTGAACATGTCATCGTTCTCCGCCATGAAGCGCGACAGGAACTCGTTTTGCATGAGCGAGTCACGCACTGAGAACGCTTGTTGCTGCAACTCTTTGGCGATGCTCGGCATCGCGTTGACGAGATCGGTCACTTGTTCGACGAGCACGGGCCCGAGAATACTGAAAACGAGCGTGATGATCAGGATAAGCGATGTTAGCGTGATTGCGACTGATATGCCACGTTTCCCGGACCGTCGTTCTAAATAATCGACGACTCCAACGAGAAAATAAAAGAAAAGTCCTGAAATAATAAGCGGTACCGTGACGAGCGCCAATATGACTTGGATCGGTTCGAACACGAATGAGATCTCTGTCCCGACCAAGATCACTAAGAAAATCGTCAACGTCCAAAATAAGAAGCGATACCATTTGCTTTCAAACATTTTCTGCATCTTTCCACCTCGTTCATTAATGTATTGCTATACAGTATGACAATTATACGATACTTGCCCGTTCACGTAACCCTAAAAACAAAAAGACGAGGGGGTTATCCCTCGTCGTCCGTCAACAAATCGTAGATGGCTTTCCACGCTTCGTCTTTTCCTTCCGCCGTTTCGGCCGAGAAAGAGACGAATCGGTCAGTCGATTCGAATTGAAGCTTCCGTTTCACAGCCGCCTCATGTTTTTGGCGCTGCGCTTTCTTGATTTTATCGAGTTTCGTCGCGACGACGATAACCGGAATCTCATAATGTTTCAAGAAATTGTACATCGTCACGTCATCACCCGACGGCTCGTGTCGGATATCGACCAAGAGGACGACACCTTTGAGTGCGCTTTGCGACGTCAAGTATTGCTCCATCATGACGCCCCACTTCTCACGCTCGGTCTTCGAAACTTTGGCATACCCGTAGCCCGGGACGTCGACGAACATGATCTCGTCATTGATGTTGAAGAAGTTCAGCGTCTGCGTCTTCCCCGGTTTTGATGATGTCCGGGCGAGTGCTTTGCGCTGACAGATCTTGTTGATGAATGACGATTTTCCGACGTTCGAACGGCCGGCGAGTGCGACTTCTGGCAACTCGTGGACCGGATAGTGGTCCGGTGCCACGGCACTCGTAATAAATTCTGCTTTATTGATTTTCATTGTTTTCCTCCAAATGCTACTTCTAATACTTGATCGAGCATCGTGACCGGGACGAACGTCAGTTTTTCACGGACGGTGTCTTGAATGTCATCGATGTCACGTTCATTGTCTTTCGGGATGATGATGGTCGTGAGTCCGGCCCGATGTGCGGCGAGCGCTTTTTCTTTCAAGCCGCCGATCGGCAGGACACGGCCGCGGAGCGTGATCTCTCCGGTCATCCCGATATCACGCCGAACTTTCTTCCCGGTCAAGGCCGAGATGAGCGCCGTCGCGATCGTGATCCCGGCGGATGGCCCGTCTTTCGGGACGGCACCTTCCGGGACGTGGATGTGCACGTCTTGCCGCTCGTAGAACGTCGGGTCGATCCCGAACCGTTCCGCGTTCGAGCGGACGTAACTGTACGCCGTCTGCGCCGACTCCTGCATGACGTCGCCGAGTTTCCCCGTCAACTGCAGCTTGCCTTTGCCCGGTGCGAGCGCGACTTCGATCGTGAGCGTATCGCCGCCGAACGCCGTGTAAGCGAGGCCTGTGACCGCTCCGATCGAGTCTTCCGTCTCGCCTTTGCCGTAACGATACTTCGGTTTCCCGAGGTAGTCGCTTAAGCCTTTAAGTGACACGGTGACACGTTTCTTCTCGCCGATCGCAATCTGTTTCGCCGCTTTCCGGCAAAGTGATCCGATGACGCGCTCAAGGTTGCGGACGCCCGCCTCGCGTGTATAGCGGCGGACGACTTCATAGAGCGCGTCTTCTTTAATCGTGAGTTGGCTCTTTTTCAAGCCGTGTTCTTTATATTGTTTCGGAATCAAGTGGCGTTTCGCGATCTCAACTTTTTCGAGCTCCGTGTAGCCGCCGATTTGAATGAGTTCCATCCGGTCGAGGAGCGGGGCCGGAATTTGCGAGACGTCGTTCGCCGTCGCGATGAACAGCACGTTCGACAAGTCGAACGGCTCCTCGATGTAATGGTCCGAGAACGAGACGTTCTGTTCCGGGTCGAGCACTTCGAGCATGGCCGAAGCCGGGTCACCCCGGAAGTCCGACGCCATCTTGTCGATCTCATCGAGCAAGAACACCGGGTTCTTACTTTCAGCTTGCTTCAAGCCACGGATGATCCGGCCTGGCATCGCGCCGATATACGTCCGGCGGTGACCGCGAATCTCGGCCTCGTCACGCACCCCGCCGAGCGAGACGCGGACGAAGTTACGTTCGAGCGCCGAAGCGATCGAGCGGGCAAGCGACGTCTTCCCGACCCCGGGAGGTCCGGAGAGACAAAGGATCGGTCCACGCAGCGAGTTCGTCAATTGACGGACCGCCAAGTATTCGAGGATTCGCTCTTTGACCGACTCGAGCCCGTAATGGTCGTCGTCGAGGACGCCGGCCGCATGTTTGACGTCCAATTTGTCTTCGGTTTCAATTCCCCACGGCAGCGAGACGATCCAATCGAGGTAGTTGCGAATGACGGCGTACTCGGGTGACGTCGCCGGGACGACATTCAACCGCTCCGCTTCCCGCATGACGTTCTTCCGTGTCGTTTCCGGCAAGTCGAGCGCCTCGAGCTTCTCGAGGAGACGGTTCGGTTCCGACTCTTGCGACTGGTCCCCGAGTTCTTGTTGAATCGTCTTCATCTGTTCACGTAAGTAGTACTCTTTTTGCGCTTGTTCAATCGTCTTCTTCGTCCGTTCACGCAGTTCTTGTTCGAGCTCGATGATCTCGACTTCGTGCGTCATGATCTCGAGCAGTTCGAGCCCGCGTTTGACCGCGTCTGGTTCTTCAAGCATCGCTTGGCGAATGTCGACATCGACATCGAGTTTCGATGAGATGTAGTCAGTGAGCGATTCGAGCCGCTCATACATCTCAAACCGACGACGCTCGTCCGGTGACAAGCCTTTGATTGTCCCGACGAGTTTGCCGAACTGTTCTTTCAAGAGCCGCACGAGTGCCGTCCGCTCGACTTCTTCCCCTTCAACGAGTTCGAGCGAGTCGACGTCAGCAAACCAGCCGTCTTTCGTCGCTTCGACGGCGTTGATTTTGACGCGTTCTTTCCCGACGAGGCGGACCCGTACCGTATCGTTCGACAGTTCGCTCATCTTGGCGATGTGGACCCGCGTCCCGATCGCGTAAAGGTCTTCCGGTTCAGGTGATTCTTTGCCTGTCTCTTTTTGTGTGACGACAATCAAGTCTGTCTCGTGTTCCTTTGCGGCAAGGAGTGCTCGTAATGAGAGCGGTCGCCCGACGTCGATCGTCACTCCGATCAGCGGATAAACGACAACTCCACGCAAAGGAAGAATTGGTAATTGTTCCATTACAACGCCTCCTGTGCAAAAAGGCCCAAAACTCGGTTGTGCCGAGTGTTTGAGCCTTTTTCGTTAAGAACTTTAAGCTGTTTCTTGGTTGTCCCCTGTCTGTTCGACAGTACCATCACGAAGAACATATTTCGGACCGGCAAGACCCGTAATCGTTTCGTCTGTAATGATGACTTTCTCGATATCGTCACGCGATGGGACGGTGAACATCACATCGAGCATCATTTCTTCGATAATCGAGCGGAGACCACGTGCACCTGTCTTACGTTTGATCGCAAGTTTGGCAATTTCAATCAACGACTCGTCTGTGAACGTGAGTTCGACATCGTCGAGTTCGAGCATCTTCACGTACTGACGGACGAGCGCGTTTTTCGGCTTCGTCAAGATTTCGACGAGCGCTGACTCGTCGAGTGTCATGAGCGTCGCCATGACCGGTAGACGTCCGATAAATTCAGGGATCAAGCCGAATTTTTGAAGGTCTTCCGGCAATGCGCGGGCGAGCAAGTCTTCTTGCGTCATCTCGCGATTTTCTTGTTCGTTCCCGAAACCGATGACTTTCTTCCCGATGCGGCGTTTGACGACCGCTTCGATGCCGGCGAATGCGCCGCCGACGATGAAGAGAATGTTCGTCGTATCGATTTGGATGAACTCTTGATGCGGATGCTTCCGTCCACCTTGTGGCGGTACGCTCGCAGTCGTTCCTTCAAGAATCTTGAGCAAGGCTTGTTGGACCCCTTCACCAGACACGTCACGCGTGATCGATGGGTTTTCCGACTTGCGGGCAATCTTATCGATTTCATCGATATAGATAATCCCTTTTTCAGCCTTCTCGACATCGTAGTCAGCCGATTGGATCAGCTTGAGCAAGATGTTCTCGACGTCTTCCCCGACGTAACCGGCTTCCGTCAAGCTCGTCGCATCCGCGATTGCGAACGGGACGTTCAAGACGCGAGCCATCGTCTGAGCGAGAAGCGTTTTACCGCTACCAGTTGGTCCGATCATGACGATGTTCGACTTCGAAAGTTCGACATCATCAGAACGGCCACCGGCGTTGATGCGTTTATAGTGGTTATAGACAGCTACCGAAAGCGCACGTTTCGCCCGGTCTTGGCCGATGACATACTCGTCAAGGACGTTACGGATCTCTTGTGGTTTTGGAATGTCTTTGAATTCGACTTCTTCTTCGACACCGAGCTCTTCCTCAACGATTTCATTGCAAAGTTCAATACATTCGTCACAAATGTATACGCCAGGACCGGCGACTAGTTTACGGACTTGTTCTTGCGATTTCCCGCAAAACGAGCATTTAAGTTGTCCCTTTTCCTCGTTAAATTTGAACATTCGGTACACCCCTTCTGAATGAAAATGGATGTAAGTGCGATAAATCGCCTATTTGTATTTTCAGGTGCAAAGCACTCACGAAAAAACATTTACATCTCTGCGTTGCAATAATTGTAGCATGAACATATAGCGACATCAAAGATTAACACATACAAAGTGTCATTACAGAAAAAAGGACGACTGCGTGGCAGTCGCCCTCCTCTCATCTAATTACTTCGCTTTACCAGTTTCAACGAGGATGTCGATCGCCTTACGGAATTTGAGGTCACCTTTAAGTGTCTCGATTCCGCCTTGCGGTGCGAGCATCGTACGGAGTTGGTCCGGTGCGATGTTGTAGAGTTTAGACATTTCTTCGAGTTCTTTCTCAGCATCTTCATCAGTTACTTCGATCGCTTCTTTTTCAGCGATTGCTTTCAAGACGAGACGAGCTTTAACGCGCTCTTCAGCTTGCTCTTTCATCTCTTCACGCATAGCTTCTTCTGTTGTGCCAGTGAGTTCGAAGTACATGTTGAGGTCGATGCCTTGTGAAGATACACGAGTACCGAACTCTTGAACCATGCGGTCTACTTCTTGGTCGATGAGGATTGCAGGTACGTCGATTGTCGCGTTAGCAGTTGCTTGCTCAACGAGTTGGTCGCGCATCGTGCCATCAGCTTCTTGTTGCTTCGCAGCTTCTAAGCGCTCACGAATTTTCGCTTTCAACTCGTCGAGTGATGCTACTGACTCGTCGATGTCTTTTGCGAACTCGTCGTCGAGCTCAGGAACTTGCTTCGCTTTTACTTCGTGAAGTTTGACTTTGAACGTCGCTGGTTTACCCGCCAAGTTGTCAGCGTGGTACTCTTCAGGGAATGTTACTTCGATGTCTTTTTCTTCACCAGCAGTCATGCCTACCATTTGCTCTTCGAATCCAGGAATGAATTGACCTGAACCGATTTCAAGTGTGTAGTTTTCAGCCGTGCCACCTTCGAATTGCTCGCCTTCAGCGAAACCTGCGAAATCAAAGACAGCTGTATCGCCGTTTTCGACTGCGCCTTCTTTAACAGCAAGTTCTGCGCCTTGCTCTTTGAGGGCGTCAAGTTCTGCTGCGACTTCTTCGTCTGTGACGTTCGTTTCTACAGCATCGTACTCGAGACCTTTGTAGTCGCCGAGCTCAGCTTCTGGTTCAACCACGAATGTTACTTTGAAAGTAACCGGCTGACCTTTTTCGAGTGTGCCATCAACGTCGATGTTTTCGAGAGCCATTGGTTCGAAACCAGCTTCTTCGACTGCAGATTGGATTGTGTCACGGTAGAGGATATCAAGCGCATCTTGGAAGAGTGCTTCTTCTCCGTACATTTTGTTGAACATTGGACGTGGCAATTTCCCTTTACGGAAGCCAGGTACGTTCAAGTTTTTGACGACATCTTTAAATGCTGCGTCGACTGCTTTATTGAATGCTTCTGCAGGTGCTTCGTACGTGAGTACGCCTTGGCTACCTGATGTTTTTTCCCATTTTGCTGTCATGCTAAGTCCCTCCAACAAATTCGTTTATTCTTCTATACCGTACAAAAATGTACAACAATCAGTATTATAGCATAAATCCGGTGACTGCACACAAGGATTTAGTCTAGAAACGCTTGCGTGAAACGGATATCCGCCTCTAAAATTTCAGCCGCGAGCCCGTCTGTTCCTTCATCGTTCAGGATCGCTGCTTTCGCTCTCACGACGGCTGTTTCGATTTCAGATGCCTCACCCGGTGTGAACGGATAGTGCGTATACATGTAGTTCATGAGCAGTTGCGTCGCGATTTCGTCGCCTTTGACGGCCTTCTGCAAATCATGGACCGCATGCTCCCATTCGTCCATCTTCACCTGTGCCTCTGCCTGCGTCAGCCGATGATGCGTTTCGAGGTCGACCCATTCGATGACGGACAGTTCTTCGAACGCTTTTTCGAGCACGATCAGCTTCATCAATTTCGGGCGATCTTCAAGGAGCAGTCCCTTCAATACGTTGTCGAGTACGTCATCGATATTGAAATGGACGTGCTCGAGCAGTTCAATCTGTTCCCCGACACTGCCACGATGAACCGTCCGTTTCAGTTTGGCGATGGCCGCCGGAAACTCGGTCATCTTAAGTACTTGGAGCACTTGGTAAGCTTGGGTGTTCACTTGATCGGCCTTGTCTTGCCACTCTAAATATTGATGGATCCAGTGTGCCGCCTCGAAAGGTTGGTCACGCATGATGTAGTACTGGGCAATTTGAAGCCCGCCGGCTGCCGGTTCTTCTGCCTCATGAATCTGCGTCGTGACGAGTTCTTCGAGTTTTTCAAGCGTTTCCGGCTCTTCCGGACGCTCCATCAAACATTGAAAAATTTCCATGAAAATAAACTGATCGCCTTTGACGGCCGCGTACCAATCCCATAGGATCGGCTCGACCCGTTGCCGCTCCCCGGCCGCGTCCGCTTCTTGAATCATCTTCTGCAGCCGCGACCAGTTCCCTGGAAACGGGTACTCCCGCTCTTTTTCCATCTTCACACACCCTTTCTTCCATCCATCTCCATCTTCCTTAGGAATTGCTGCGTTGTCAATCAATACCCCGGAAAACGAAAAAAGAGACAACCTCCGTGGAGGCTATCTCTATTTTAAATGGAAGTGTCCCAAGAGGGATTCGAACCCCCGACCGACGCCTTAGCTTACCACCATGGCTTTCGCCACCAACGCATGTTGTTTGTAGTCTGGACTATATCTTCACCATTTCAGGTGCGACACGTGTAGTCTCTACGGAACCTCACGAACAAATTGTTCCTTCAATGGTTCTACCTCTAAAGGCTGACCCTTTAGTCCTTTGAACCACCTTGACCTCGAAAGGATACAAGTTTCCTCGGTATTACCATCAGCATGATCTGTTAAGGCTTCACCGATATAGTGTCGTCCACTCTATAGGTTTCTGTTTCCCTATAAAGGCTCCTATTTGTCTTGAAGGGCGTTGCTCTATCCAGCTGAGCTATTGGGACATTGACAAGAAAACTATAATAGAAAAATGCTTTGCTGTCAATTGGTTCTTTCTGTTTTGTTCAAAGTTGTCCGGACAAGTCCAAATCTTCGACGGGCGTCCCGTCCTCAGACCGGTAAAACCGGACCGCTGCCTGACCGGCGTCAAGGTCGATCAACGCGTACGTCTTGTCCGAGCGTCCGCGCGGCATCCGGATCGAGCCAGGGTTCACGTAGAGCACACCGTCTTCGATGACGGCCCCGGCCACGTGCGAGTGGCCGTACAAGACGACGTTCGCCCCGATTTCCTCGGCCCGATAACGCAACCGGTTCAAATCGAACTTCACGTCATGGTGATGGCCGTGGACGATTAAAACCGTACCTTCAGGTGTCTCTTCGACCCGTTCGAGCGGCAAGTCGCCCCCGAAGTCACAGTTCCCGCGGACGGTCCGATACGGCAACAAGTGCTCGTCGACGAGCGCGAGCTGGGAGTCGCCGCAATGAAACGCGTCCTCAATCTCAGTTTCATGCCGAGTAAAGATAGTCGATAGTTCGTCTGTCAATCCGTGACTGTCACTGACTACGAGAAAACGCATACACCTCAACCTTTCATAAATGGAATGATTTCTGCCTCTAGTTTTCTTAACGCCTGTCCGCGGTGACTGACCGCCGCCTTTTCGTCACGCTCGAGCTCTGCTGCCGTCTTATGGAGCGACGGGACGATAAAGAGCGGGTCGTAACCGAATCCATTTTCCCCGTGGGGCGCATAGCCGATCGTGCCTTCGATTGCCCCGCGCACCGTCAACGTCTCGCCTGTCGGTTTGGCGAGGCAGAGTGCGCAGACGAAGCGGGCCGAGCGGTCGTTCGCCCCGTTCAACTTCTCGAGCAGGAGCGCGTTGTTCGCCGCGTCCGACTTCTCAGGACCGGCGAAGCGGGCCGAATAGACGCCTGGGGCACCGTCGAGCGCATCGACTTCAAGCCCCGAGTCGTCGGCGAGGACGGCGTGCCCAAAGTAACGGGCCGCCTCGGTCGCTTTCAGTTCGGCGTTCGCTTCGAACGTCGTGCCCGTCTCATCCGTTTCCGGTGCATCCGGATAGTCCAAGAGCGACTCGACTTCAAAGCCGAGCGGCGTGAGCATCCCTTCGATTTCAACCACTTTCCCTTTGTTGCGTGTCGCGACAATCAGTTTCATATCGTTTCCTCCATTTGTTCCCCGACATACCACCATGAGGCACCGAGTGCGTCTTCTGCTGCTTTGAACAGCGTCTCGATCCCGCCTTGGGCCATCTGTAGCATCTCATTCATTTCTTGCAGCGTGAACGTCGCTTCTTCACCCGTGCCTTGCACTTCGACGAAGCGTCCGCTCGCCGTCATGACGACGTTCATGTCAACTTCGGCCGCCGCATCTTCTTCATAGTTCAAGTCGAGCAACAGCTCGTTCGTCCGACCGACCGAGATGGCGGCGACGCCTTCTTTGATCGGCGTGTCGCCGAGTTTGCCTTGACGGATGAGCGCGTCGATCGCGAGCACGAGCGCACAAAAACCGCCTGTGATCGACGCTGTCCGTGTGCCACCATCTGCTTGGATGACGTCACAATCGATCCAGATCGTCCGTTCACCGAGCCGTTCCAAGTCGACGACCGAACGGAGCGAGCGCGAAATCAACCGTTGAATCTCCATCGTCCGTCCTGTCTGCTTACCGCGAACGGATTCCCGGACGGTCCGGTTACCCGTCGCCCGTGGCAGCATCGCGTACTCGGCGTTGATCCAGCCCTGTTTCTTCCCGCGCAGGAAGTTTGGGACGCGTTCTTCGACCGTCGCCGTACAGATCACTTTCGTGTCCCCGATCGAGATCAAGACCGAGCCTTCGGCATGTTTGTTCACGTGCGGAATGATCTCAACGGTCCGCAGTTCATCATGTTGTCTTTCGTTACGCATCGACACCAGACACCTCTACTTTCTCCGCTTTCACGGGTTGGCCAAGCCACTCTGTCGCCAATCGGTTGAAGATGGCGACATCCCCGGTCGCATAAAACTGATGCGTCGGGACGGTATCCAAATCGTTCTCAAGTTCTTTAAAATCAAGGATCGCCGCCACTTCGAGCGCCGTCTCATCACCTGACGAAATCAAATGGACATCGGGTCCGACGACGTCTTGGATGACCGGCGCAAGCAACGGATAATGGGTGCACCCGAGGATGAGCGTGTCCATCTCCGAAGCTTGGAGCGGCAGGATCGTCTCGGCGACGATCGACCGGACGCGTTCGCCGCTCAGTTCGCCCGCTTCGACGAGCGGGACGAACGGCGGGCAAGCGAGCGAATAGACATCAATCTCGCCCGCGACGTGACGGAGCGCCGTCTCGTACGAATTGCTTTCGACCGTCATCTTCGTGCCGATAACACCGATATGTTTGTTGCGCGTGCCTTTGACGGCAGCCCGGGCGCCCGGGTCGATGACACCGATGACCGGGATGTTGAGGCGTTTGCGCGCTTCTTTCAAGACGACGGCCGTCGCCGTGTTGCAGGCGATGACGATCATCTTGACGTCTTTCTCTAATAGGAATTCAATCAATTCCCACGTATATGCTTCAATCTCATCGTGCGGGCGCGGCCCATACGGACAGCGCTCCGTGTCGCCGATATAGATGATTTCTTCTTTCGGCAGCTGGCGGATCAGTTCTTTGACCACGGTCAAACCGCCAACACCTGAATCGAGTACTCCAATCGCTCGTTTCATGAATATCACTTCCATTCCCATCTATCTTACCAAAAAAGCCGTATCCAAAAAAGAAACGGTGTCATGACAAACAAAAAAAGACGAGGTAGCCGATTGGCCGCCTCGTCCGTTGCCCGAATTACTGAGCAAGACCTTCGCTAGTGAGCATGTCAGAAAGCGTGTTAACCGCTTCTTCTGCATCGTCTCCTGCTGCAGTGATCTTGATTGTTGAATCTTTAGCGATTCCGAGTGAAAGTACACCCATGATCGACTTCAAGTTAACTGTCTTACCGTTGTACTCAAGGTTGATATCTGATTGGAACTTAGAAGCTGTGTTGACCAACTGAGTAGCTGGACGAGCGTGGATTCCTGAATCAGCAACGACTGTGAATGTTTTTTCCATGACGTGATAGTCTCCCTTCAAATCTGAATTCTGCAGGCGAACCGGCAGAAATTTTTGTTTGTGAACTCATTATCAAATGATAGCGGATTCGCAAAAATTCTGCAAGCGATTTTTATATTCTGGAGTCCATTCGGCCGGGCGACCGGCTTTTGACAAATGCACGAGGCTCGTACGGCCCGCGAACATGAGTTGATCTCCATCATATGCGCCGTAATGAATATCACATGAAGTGTTTCCGACCGTCAAGACATTGGCATACACTTTCAACAGTTGCCGCGGCATCACTTGTCGGACGTAATCGCACTGGGCGTCCGCCACGACGACGAAGCCGTCTTTCAAGGAAAATCCTGTCGCTTCGAGCAGCTCAATCCGCGCATCCTCAAAATAGATGAACGGGATCGTGTTATTCATATGGCCGTACGGGTCGCACTCCGAAAAGCGGACTTTGACGTCGAGCTCGATTCCTGACCTGACACGCGTTTCCCAACCGGGTTCCCGAAAATACTTTGGCATCGACAAACGTTACGCCTCGACCGCAGAACCGGTGCGACCTTTGTCGCTGCCGAAGAACTGTTTGAACGAGTGAAGCGTCGTCTGACGGTTCATCGCGGCGATTGACGTCGTGAGCGGAATGCCTTTCGGACAAACTTCGACACAGTTTTGTGCGTTTCCGCACTGCATGATGCCCCCGTCTTCCATGAGCGCTTCGAGACGTTCTTCCGCGTGGAAAGCGCCGGTCGGATGCGAGTTGAAGAGACGGACTTGTGAGATCGCGGCCGGGCCGATGAAGCTCGACTTGTCGTTGACGTTCGGGCAAGCCTCGAGGCAGACACCGCACGTCATACATTTCGATAGTTCATACGCCCATTGACGTTTGTTCTCTGGCATCCGCGGCCCTGGACCGAGGTCGTACGTGCCATCGATTGGTACCCATGCCTTCACTTTTTTCAAAGCGTCGAACATGCGCTGACGGTCGACTTGAAGATCACGGATGACCGGGAACGTCTTCATCGGAGCAAGGCGGATCGGCTGCTCGAGTTTATCGACGAGCGCCGTACACGACTGGCGCGGCTTGCCGTTGATGATCATCGAACAAGCGCCGCACACTTCCTCGAGACAGTTCATATCCCAGTTGATCGGTGTCGTCTTGTTGCCTTCGGCGTTGACCGGGTTGCGGCGGATCTCCATGAGCGCCGAGATGACGTTCATGTTCGGACGATATGGGACCGAGAACTCTTCCGAGTAGGTCGCTTGATCCGGACCGTCCTGGCGTTCGATGATAAAACGAATATCTTTATGCTCAGACTGCATCGGCGTCGTCATTTCGTCTTCGCCCCTTTCTTCGAGTAATCCCGTTTACGTGGCGGGATTAACGAAACGTCGATCTCTTCAAACGAGATATCGACTTCCCCTTCGTTGTAACGTGCCATCGTCGTCTTCATGAACAACTCGTCATTCCGTTCCGGGAAGTCCGGTTTGTAATGAGCGCCACGGCTCTCGTCGCGTTTAAGGGCGCCGAGCGTGATGACGCGCGCGAGGTCGAGCATGTGGTCGAGTTGACGGATGAACGAGGCACCTTGGTTGCTCCAGCGCGCCGTATCGGTCGCTGAGATGTTGTTGAAGCGTTCGCGTAGCTCGCGTAGCTTCAAGTCTGTCGCTTCGAGCTTATCGTTGTAACGAACGACCGTGACGTTGTCAGTCATGAGTTCGCCGAGTTCCCGGTGAATCTGGTAGGCGTTCTCCGTACCTTCCATCGCGAGGATGTCATTGAACCGCTCGATTTCTTCACGTTCGTTGAAGTTGAAGAGCGCTTCTGGCACGCTCTCGGTCGCTTGGTCAAGACCGCGCATATAGTTGACCGCCGCAGGACCGGCCTCCATCCCGCCGTACACAGCAGACAAGAGTGAGTTCGCGCCGAGACGGTTCGCCCCGTGCATCGAATAGTCACACTCGCCGGCTGCGAACAGCCCTGGGATGTTCGTCATTTGATCGTAGTCGACCCATAGTCCGCCCATCGAATAGTGAACGGCCGGGAAGATCTTCATCGGTACTTTACGCGGATCGTCGCCGACGAACTTCTCATAAATTTCAAGAATACCGCCGAGCTTGATGTCGAGTTCTTTCGAATCTTTATGCGACAAATCGAGATAGACCATGTTCTCGCCGTTGACGCCGAGCTTTTGGTTGACGCAGACTTCGAAAATCTCACGTGTCGCGATATCACGCGGTACGAGGTTGCCGTAGTCCGGATACTTCTCTTCAAGGAAGTACCAAGGTTTTCCGTCTTTGTATGTCCAAACACGTCCACCTTCTCCACGCGCCGACTCACTCATGAGCCGAAGCTTGTCGTCCCCTGGGATCGCCGTCGGGTGGATTTGGATGAACTCCCCGTTGGCGTAGACGGCACCTTGGCGGTAAACCGCACCGGCCGCTTGCCCTGTGTTGATGACCGAGTTCGTCGATTTGCCGAAGATGACACCTGGGCCGCCTGTCGCGAGGATGACCGCATCCGATGGAAACGCTTTAATTTCCATCGAGCGTAAATCCTGACAGACCGCACCGCGGCAGATACCCGTTTCGTCGACGATGGCACGGAGAAACTCCCAGCCCTCATATTTCTCGACGAGACCTTGCGCCTCGAAGCGACGGACTTGTTCGTCTAGCGCGTACAAGAGCTGTTGCCCTGTCGTCGCGCCGGCGTAAGCCGTCCGATGATAGAGCGTGCCCCCGAAGCGGCGGAAGTCGAGCAGACCTTCCGGCGTCCGGTTGAACATGACGCCCATCCGGTCGAACATGTGGATGATCTTCGGTGCCGCTTCCGCCATCTTTTGGACTGGCAGTTGGTTGGCAAGGAAGTCCCCGCCATAGACCGTGTCATCGAAGTGTTGCCAAGTAGAATCCCCTTCCCCTTTCGTGTTGACGGCTCCGTTGATACCACCTTGAGCACAAACTGAATGTGAACGCTTGACCGGTACAAGCGAGAATAGTTTAACCGGAACACCCATCTCTGCCGACTTGATTGTCGCCATGAGTCCAGCCAGACCGCCACCGATGACGATCAAACTTTGATTTGCCATATACATTTCCCCCTATTACAAGATGCCCGCGAACGTCAAGATTGAACGGATGCCGACAAAAGATAGTGCCAAGAACACAGCTCCAGAGACGTAGCTCATGAAGTGTTGTGAACGCGGCGACTGTGTGATTCCCCACGTGATGGCAAACGACCAGAGACCGTTCGCGAAGTGGAACGTAGCCGAGAGGATCCCGACTATGTAGAAGATGAGCATGAGCGGGTTGTCGACGATGTTTTGCATCATCTCCGCATTGACCTCGACGCCACGCAACTTCGCCAAGCGCGTTTCCCAAACGTGCCACGCGATGAAGATGACGAGGAATACGCCCGTGAAGCGTTGGATCATGTACATCCAGTTCCGCGCGTACGAGTATCGGTTCGTGTTGACCGAACCGAGGAAGGCGTAATACACGCCGTACACACCATGGAAAATCATCGGCAAAGCAATGATTGTCACTTCAAGGAAGTACAAGTACGGTAAGCTCTCCATAAATTTTGCTGCCTTGTTGAACGACTCCACCCCATCGACGATATAGTAGTTGACCGACAAATGGACGATCAAAAACAGACCGATTGGAATGACCCCAAGTAGCGAATGGACTTTACGACTGAAATAGTCACGACGCGCTGCCATTCTAGTTCCCCCTTTTCACGAGCCCTTGGCTCGTTTTGTAAATAAAAGCGTTTTCAAATGTAAATATAGCTTTATGTCTCCTATTCTACTCTTGTGAAATTTGTATGACAAGATAACCTAGCCGATTTGTCCCACATTCTTTTAGAAAATACCCGGTGACCAAATCCAAATTGGTCGTTATAATAGTATAGAGAGATTGGAGTGATGGAAGAAAAATGGAAACGATGAGCCAACCCACTTTCGCGATCGAACTGCTTCGCGACTATGTGTTGACAGATTTGCTTGGAGACGATTATGCCCAAGTCATCTATTGGTCCGGGAAACGGGTCGCCCGCAAATTCCCGACGATGCCGAATGAAGAACTGACCGCGTTCTTTTCGGAAGCCGGTTGGGGGCAGTTGACGCTCGTGAAAGAAAAAGAGAGCAAGTTCGTGTTTGAACTCACTCCGCCGCCTGCGACCCAAGAGAAAGCGAACGGATATTACCAGCTCGAGGCTGGTTTTTTGGCCGAACAGATTGCCGGTCGTTTCCAATGCGTCGCCGAAGGCTATGCCGATCCGGGGCGTCAGACCGTCCACATCACCGTCCAGTTAGACCGAAAAGATACGTACGAATAAGAAGAGCCGATGCGACCGCATCGGCTCTTCTTCATATAGCTTGGAGTTTCCGGTGTGCAAATTCGCGGAACGCATCCAACTCGTTTGCGGAAAAGTAGATTTCACCACCCGCATAAGACACCGAAGCTTTCTTGAGTGTCTGGACATATTCTGACGGAAACTTCCTGTGGCTCGCCCAGTCGAGTGCTTCCTGTTTCGATAACACGAGGCGATCTGAGCAGTATGCCAAAACGCGGGTAAGATTGAGCACGCTATACACCGGCGTGTCATGAATCGAGTCGAGACAGTCGTTTGCATCGCACATAAGAGCGTCCATATAATCTGCTTCCTTGAAGCCGACAATCACATCCTTGAGCGCTTCGCCATAGAGGACGAGACCTCTTTCACATGTGACTCGCACATGAGCCGCCAAGTCTGGGTCGGTCATCCCTGATTGGAGCATCGCCACGCCCCGGTTCCGAAGCGCCGACTCGAAGCGCGTACGCCATCCTTCGCTATAGTGAAAATCGAATGGACTCGGATGTCGCCAGGCGGTCAAATCACGAACCGTGAGTACGCTCAGCTCGATTGGATATGGCTCGTTTGATGTCACGAGACAAAGACGCGTCAGTGCCAGCTTCTCCTCAGGAGACAGCGGACGGCTTGTGACAATCAAAAAATCAAGATCACTATGTTCCGGATGAAACCCTCCCATCGCGATGGACCCATGTAAATACAGGTGCTCAATGGGAGATACGATCTTGTGCACGCGTTTAATGAATGCCGCGACGACAGGACGGGCGATTGCAGGAATCGCTTGCGACACACACTCTCTCATTCGTCCGTCTCCTCATGGACGTATTGGATTACGGTCTCAGCCAACTTCTCCGGCAGGCCTGCTTCCTTCAACTGTTCGAGCGAGGCGAGGCGGATCTGTTTCATCGACCCGAAATGACGGATCAGTTGCTGACGCCGCTTCGGTCCGACACCCGGGATATCGTCGAGTACCGACTGCGTCATCTTCTTCGTCCGCAAGCTGCGGTGGAACGTGATGGCGAAACGGTGAACCTCGTCTTGCATCCGCTGGAGCAGATAGAACGCGCTTGACCGCGAGTTCAATTCGACGACATCGCCGCCTTCGCCGAACAGAAGCTGGCTCGTCCGGTGGCGGTCATCCTTCTTCAGCGAGCCGACCGGCAAATCGAGGCCGAACTCGTTCTGCAACACGTCAAGGGCGGCGTTTAACTGGCCGAGTCCCCCATCGATCAATAAAAGATCCGGCAGACGTTTCTCCTCGGTCAACAGCCGTCGGAAACGGCGGCGGACGACTTCACGCATCGTCTCGTAATCGTCCGGTCCTTGGACGGTCCGGATCTTGTACTTCCGGTATTCTTTTTTGAGCGGCTTGCCGTCCTCGAAGACGACGAGCGCCGAGACGGCGTCAGCCCCTTGGATGTTGGCGTTATCGATGATGTCGACGCGAGATAAGTTCGGGATGCCGATCGCCTCACCGAGCTCACGCATCGCGAGCAACGTCCGTTCTTCATCGCGCGCAAGCAGCTCGAACTTCTCGTTCAAGGCGATGCTCGCGTTCTTCGTCGCGAGCTCGAGCAACTGTCGTTTCGCCCCGCGTTTCGGTTGCATCACTTTCGTCCCGAGCGCCTCGTTCAATAGATCGATGCGGACGATCTCCGGGACGAGCACTTCTTTCGGCAACACGTTCTGCTCATAGAACTGGACGATGAAGCTCTCGAGTTCTTCTGACGGTTCCCCGTGGAGCGGGAACAGCGAGACGTCGCGTTCGATCAGCTTGCCGCCGCGCATATAGAACACTTGGACGCACATCCAGCCGCGGTCGAGCGTATAGCCGAAGACGTCGCGCGCCGTCGGGTCGGCCGTGATCATGTTCTGTTTGTTCATGATCGATTCGACGGCCCGGATCTGATCGCGGAGCTCGGCCGCCCGCTCGAACTGCATGTCCTCGGCCGCCCGGTGCATATCGACTTGGAGCTTGGCGAGCGTCTCGCTCGTCTCCCCGTTCAAGAAACGGCGAATCTCTTGGACGATCGACTTCTGCTCGTCGGTGTCGACCGCGAGTTCACACGGTCCGAGACATTGGCCGATGTGGTAGTACAGACAGAGCTTCCGTGGCATCGGCTGACATTTCCGGAGCGGATACAGCTTGTCGAGCAACCGTTTCGTCTCGTTAGCGGCGTAGGCGTTCGGGTAAGGGCCGAAGTAATGGCCCCCGTCCCGTTTCAGCTTCCGCGTCGTGAGCAGCCGCGGGTACGGCTCGTTCGTGACTTTAATATACGGATACGACTTGTCGTCTTTCAACCGGATGTTGTATTTCGGGTCATGCTTTTTAATGAGCGTCATCTCGAGCAAGAGCGCCTCGAGCTCGCTCGCCGTGACGATATATTCGAAGTCACGGATCTCGGCGACGAGACGCATCGTCTTAATGTCGTGTGCCCCGGTAAAGTACGAGCGGACGCGGTTCTTTAAGTTTTTCGCTTTCCCGACGTAGACGACCTCGCCATACTCGTTTTTATGCAAGTAACAGCCTGGGTCGTCCGGGAGCAGCGCCAATTTATGTTTAATGTGGTCAGTTTGACTCAAATTTTATCACCTCAGTTTAGCTTCCTCCAAGACGGGAAAAAATTGGTGTAGTCTCAGAGGGAGGGTTTTTGATGAAACGATATGACGTAATCATCATCGGCAGCGGTCCGGCAGCGAGCCAAGCCGCGAACATTTTACGCGACGCCGGTAAACGGATTGCCATCGTCGAGAATTGGACGTTCGGCGGGACGTGCCCACAACGCGGGTGCGATCCGAAAAAGATGCTCGCGGAAGGGGCGGAACTCATCGCCAAAGTCGAACGCATGAAACCGCTCGGCGTCAAAGGAGACATCACGCTCGACTGGCACGCCTTCAAGCGCCGTGTCGATGAATACCGCTTCGCCATCCCGACGACGAAGATGCACAAGTGGAAAGAAGATGACATTGACTTATACGAGGGCGAGCCCCACTTTATTGATGAAGACTCGATCGTCATCGAAGGCCATGAGATCTCGGCGCATCAGTTTTTGATCGCGACCGGCCAAATCCCGCGCCCGCTCGACATCCCGGGCGGAGGCGGCGCCATCACGAGCGACGACGTGTTCGACCTCGAGAACGTGCCCGAGCGGATTACCATCGTCGGTGCCGGATATATCGCGTTCGAGTTCGCGCACATTCTCCGCCGGTTCGGCAGCGCTGTCACGCTCCTCATCCGGTCGCGGGCGCTTAAACAATTCGACCGAAAAATTGTGAAGCGGCTCCTCGATGAGACGGTCCACATCGGCGTCGACGTCCGGTTCGGGCTCGAGCCCGTCAAGCTCGACGGGAACATCTTGACATTATCAGATGACTCTACCCTAGAAGGACTCGTCCTTAACGCCACGGGGCGTATCCCGAGTATCGAGCGGCTGCGGTTGGATGCGGCCGGCATCGAAGCGGACAAGGACGGGATCACCGTCAACGACTATTTACAGACGACGAATGCGAACGTCTATGCGGCCGGCGACGTCGCCAAAAGCCCGAACCCGGCGCTGACCCCGTTTGCCGGGCAAGAAGGACGGATCGCCGCCCTTAACCTGTTGCGGAACAACACACGTCCGTTGCCGGAGCGTCCGGCCCCGACGGTCGTGTTCACGACGCCGCCAATCGCCAAAGTCGGTTTGACGGTCGACGAGGCGAAATCGCTCGGGATCGACTATGAATGCAGGGATAATGACATATCCCACTTTCTTACGTATGAACGGGTCAATGACGCGACCGCCTTCTCGCGCGTCTTGCTCAGCAAAGACGGCCACGTCATCGGCGCTCACTTGATCGGGCAACACGCGCCCGAGCTTATCAACTTGTTCTCGTTCATTATACAAAACAATATCAGCCATCAACACGTTAAGCACTTAGAGTTCGCCTATCCGACGTCCGCCTCTGATTTGACGCACTTGATGTAAAAAAAAGGCTCTTCCATGTCGTATGGAAGAGCCTTTCGTCATTCGATCCCTTTTTCCTTATCTTCTTTGAGCGCGTCCTGTAACGACTTCTCCCAGAGCGGGACGCCTTTAGCGTGAGCCGCCCGGGCGAGCAAGTGTCCGCCGACCGGCGCGGTCAACAAGACGAAGAACAAGCCGAGCAAGAGACGTGCGTCGAAGATACGTTGGTCGACCCAGACGTGGAGCACCGCCGCGAACAAGACGAACATGACGCCGAGCGTCGCCGACTTCGATGCCGCGTGCGTCCGCGAATAGACGTCCGGCAAACGGATGAGGCCGATCGCCGCAACGACCGTGAAGAACACTCCGATGATCGTGAAAACGCCGGTCAATATATCAAAGATCGTTGTCGCGGTCATGATGAATGATCTCCCCTCTCTCTAAGAATTTCGAGAACGCCACCGTACCGATGAAGGCGAGGATGCTGAGCAAAAGAATGACCTCGAAGAATATCGTCGTGTCGAGCAAGATCGACAACAGCGCGACGACCGAGATCAACGCGATCCCGATCGAATCGAGCGCGATGACGCGGTCAGCGGTCGTCGGCCCTTTGATGACCCGATACAACATGCCGAGCATGGCAAGCAAGAGAATGGCGAGCGCAATGTAAATTAAAATATCTAATATGCTCATTCCGTCGCCTCCTTAATGGTTGATTCAAAGTTATTGTAGATGTCGCGTTTGAGCGCCTCTTTATCCGGCATGTTGAGCGCGTGGATATAAAGTATTTTATTATCTTTCGAGACTTGGACGACGAGCGTCCCTGGGGTGAGCGAGATAAGCATCGACAACAGGCTGATTTTCCAACCCGAGCGCAGTGACGTTTCATATCGGAAGATACCAGGTTGAATCTTCAATTTCGGGCTCAAGACGAGACGTAACACCTCGAAGTTCGCCATGACGAGCTCACGTGCGAAAATCAAGAACAGCTTGAACAGCTTGATCACACGTGTGAAGTAAAAGCCCGTACCTTCAGATTTGAAGAACCGCCGCATCATGAAGATGACGAGCAGTCCGAGCAAGTAACCGATGAGAAACCCGCTCGTCGTGAACGTACCGGAGAAGAACATCCAGATGAACGCCAAGAAAAAGTTGATGAGTAGTTGGTAAGCCATGTCTAAATCACTCCTTAATCACGGCATCGATGTAGATTTCCGGTTCGACGAGCGGTTCGATTGCCTGGGTAATGAACGGATGCATCGCCTCGGCCCCGAATCCGTACGCGACGGCCACTGCGACGAGTAACAACGTCGGCACGATGAGTCGGTTCGTATACGGGACGAGCGGACCGTCATAGACGCGTCTCTCTTCTCCCCAGAACCCATAGAGGAAAATCTTAATGACCGAGAACAAGACGAACAAGCTCGACAGCAAGATGAGCAGCGGGCCGAACAAGTCGCCGTCGGCCACCCCGCCTTGAACGATCAACAATTTACCGAAGAAGCCACTGAGCGGCGGAATGCCGGCGAGTGACAACGCGGCGATAAAGAACGTCCATCCGAACAGCGGGAACCGGGTGATCAATCCACCCATGTCGCGAAGTTGACCGGAACCGGTGATCCCGATCATCATCCCGACAAGCATGAACAAGGCGGCCTTGATGAGCATGTCGTGAATCAAATAGTAGAGCGCCCCTTCAAGCGACGTCTGCGTATTGAGGGCGATCCCGTAAAGGATGACGCCGACCGCGATCATGATGTTGTAGATGATGATCAACTTCACATCGTTATAGGCGATCGCCCCGGTCATCCCGATGACGATCGTCAGCACGGCGAGCACGATCAAGAACGTCTGCATGAACGACCCCGTGTCGAACAAGAGCGTGTACGTCCGTAAGATCGAATAGATGCCGACTTTCGTGAGCAAGGCACCGAACATGGCGAGGATCGGCGTCGGGGCAACGACGTACGATCCAGGCAGCCAGTAGTGCAACGGGACAAGCGCCCCTTTCATACCGAAGACGATGACGAACAAGACACCGATGACGGTGATGACGTTTTGATTTTCGACGAGCGGGATCTTCTGGGCCAAGTCAGCGAGACTGAGCGTCCCGACGACGCCGTAAAGAAGTGCGACGGCCATGACGAACAGCGCCGACGCGATGACGTTCACGAGCAAGTATTTGATCGACTCGCGCAACTGGACGCCTTTCCCACCGAGTACGATCAAGACGTACGAAGAGATGAGGAAGACTTCAAAGAAGACGAACAAGTTGAAAATATCGCCCGTCGTGAAGGCGCCGTTGACACCGACGAGTAAAAATAACATCGCGACGTACACGTAGTTCGATTCATAAGCGTCCGAGAAATAATGCGTCGCAAACCAGACGATGAAGAACACGATCAACGTCGATGTTGTGACGAGAAGCGCCGACAACATATCCGAGACGAGCGTGATTCCGAACGGTGCGGGCCAATTCCCGAGGTTGACGGTCAAGATACCGTCTTGCGATACGGTGAAGACGAGCAACACCGATACCGCGAACGTGACAAGTAAAGCCCCGAGTGCCATCACACGTTGTAGGCGTACCTGTTTCGGTGCGAACATCAGGATGACGGCTGCAAGTGCAGGGATGACAATCGGAAAGATCGGTAAGTTAATCATTCGATTCCGTTCCTTTCATTTCCTCAATATTATCCGTGGTCAACTCCTGGTACGCCCGATAAGCGAGTACCAAGAAGAACGCCGTCACACCGAAGCTGATGACGATCGCCGTCAAGACGAGCGCTTGCGGCAGCGGGTCGGTATATTCCGTGACCCCGTCGACGAGGACAGGTGCCGCTCCCGTCTTCAGTCCACCCATCGTCAAGACGAGCAAGTGGGCTGCGTGACTGAGCAGGCCGGTACCGATAATGATGCGCAACAAACTCTTTGAGAGAATCATGTAGACCGCGCTCATCGTCAGTACCCCGATGATGATGCTAACGAAGATTTCCATTATTCACTCTCTCCAATCGTTTGAATGATCGTCATCGTCACACCGATGACCACAAGGTAGACGCCTAAGTCAAAGGCGATGGCCGTGTGAAGCGTCTGTTCACCAAGGAGCGGCAAATCGAACTTGTCATAAGCGTGTGTCAGGAACGGACGATTCCAAAAGATGCTGTGGAGCGATGTTAGCATCGCAATGACAAGACCGAGTGCCGTCATGATCCGATAGTCGAACGGTAAGACGTTCGCAAGCGTCTTCGAGTCGAACGCGAGCAGTAACAACACGAGAGCAGCAGCCGTCATCAATCCACCGACAAACCCGCCGCCTGGCGAATAGTGCCCGGCGAAGAATAGGTTGATTGAAAACATGATGATGATGAAGAAGATGATCACCGCGGCCGTCTGTAAGATGACGTCATTCACTTGATCATTTTTCCGATTCATGTTCATGTGCTCCTTTCGTGCGTTCTGTCGTTCTAAATTTGATCATCGTATAGATCCCGATTGCCGCAACGGCGAGGACGACGATCTCGAACAGCGTATCAAAGCCCCGGAAGTCGACAAGGACGACGTTGACCATGTTCTTCCCGGCTGCTAAGTCGTAGACGTTCTCTTTATAATACTCAGAGATCGAAGACACCGACCGGTTCGACAGTGCCATGAAGCTGAGCAACATGACCGTCACCCCGACGATGACCGACACGATCGCGTTCTCCACTTTAAATTTGACGCGAACTTCTTTTCTGCTGATCTCCGGCATGTGATAGAACACGAGCAAGAACAAGGCGACCGATACCGTCTCGATGACGAGCTGCGTCAAGGCGAGATCCGGCGCTCCGAAGAACACGAAGAACAAGGCGACCGAATAGCCGATGACCCCGAGCAAGATGATCGATGGCAGGCGTGAACCCATGAACAGAATCGCGAGCGCCGCCAAAATGATGACCGCCCCGAGCACATATTCATACGGCGCGACAGCCTCCATCTCGCCGAACGAGAAGTTGAACAAGTCGAACCAGTACATCGAGAACAACAGCATCCCAGATAAGAACAGGAAGATGTAGATCAAGTAGGACCGGATGAAGCCGGTCATGTAGTTGTCTTTAAAGCGATAAGCCGCTTTGTTCGACCAGACGAGCGACCCGTCGTACATGCCGTTCAGCGTCAGCCGGTTCGGGATATGGTTGTAGATCCCCATCCACTTGTTGATCATGAAGAACATGAGCGTCCCGAGGGCGATAATCCCGAGCGTCATAAATAGCTCTGGAGTCGGTCCGTGCCAGAAGTAGATGTCGACTTTGACCTCTTGCCCGCTCGCGACGAGCGTCGGATAGATCGACTCGACGGCAGGCTTGATGAGCGAGTTCGACAACACGTTCGGAACGAAGCCGAGGACGACGACGAGGATGGCTAAAATGGCCGGCGGGATGAGCATCCCGATTGGTGCCTCGTGCGGCTGTTTCGGCAATTCGTCGAACTTGGCTTTCCCCATGAACGTCCGTGTAAAGATGATCAAGCTATAGATGAACGTGAACACGCTCGCGATGAACGCGACGACAGGGATCAAGATCCCGATCGTGTCGAGCGCGAAGAAGTCCATCGAGAACACTTTCGTCGTCGCCTTCAAGAACATCTCTTTACTGAGGAAGCCGTTGAATGGCGGTAACCCTGCCATCGACAACGAGCCGATGACGGCGATTGTGAACGTGATCGGCATGACGGTCATGAGACCGCCGAGCTTACGGATGTCACGTGTGCCCGTCTCGTGGTCGACGATCCCGACCATCATGAACAACGATCCTTTGAACGTGGCGTGGTTGATCAAGTGGAAGATGGCCGCGATCGTCGCGACCATGAAGATGTTGTCGTCGATCCCGTCGTAATGAAGCGCCGCGGCGCCAAGGCCGAGCAGCGACATGATGAGACCGAGCTGACTGACCGTCGAGAACGCGAGTATCCCTTTCAAGTCCGTCTGTTTGACGGCGTTGAAGGCTCCCCAGAACAACGTGAACGTCCCGACCGAGACGATGATCCATAGCCAGAGCGATGATTCTTGGAACACCGGACTCATCCGGGCGACCAAGTAGAGCCCGGCCTTGACCATCGTCGCCGAGTGCAAGTACGCACTGACCGGGGTCGGTGCTTCCATCGCGTCCGGCAACCAGATGTGGAACGGGAATTGCGCCGACTTCGTGAACGCCCCAAGCAAAATCAAGATCATGGCGGCGACGAAGAACGGACTTTCGGCGATAAGCGCCTGATTTGCGATCATGTCGCGGATGCTGAACGATCCGACGATCGACTCCAAGATGACGATCCCGCCGAGCATCGACAGACCACCGAACACGGTGATCAGCATCGACTTGCGTGCTCCGTAGCGAGAGCGTTCTTTCTCATACCAATACCCGATCAACAGGAACGATGAAATCGATGTGAGTTCCCAGAACATGTACATGACGACCATGTTATCCGAGAGGACGACACCGAGCATCGCACCCATGAAGAGAAGCAAGTACACATAAAAGTGACCGAGCGACTCTTTATCTTTGTTCAAGTAGTAAATCGAATACAGGACGACGAGCGCCCCGATCCCTGTAATGAGGAGGGCAAACAGTAGTCCAAGCCCGTCCACGTAAGCGGTAAAGTTGATCCCGAGCGACGGCATCCATGCGACCGTTTCGCTCACGACGTCTCCCGCGCTCGTGATTCCGATGAAGCGGAAGAAGTAGACGAACAGGAGTACCGGGACGACCAGTACGAACCAGCCCGTATGGATCCGTTTCAACGCCCGAAACAAAAACGGGATGAACGGTGCCGCGAGGAGCGGCAACAAGATAGCTAAATGTAACACCGACAAGAAAATTCCTCCTTCGAACAGAGTCTTACAACGATGACATCAAATATTAAGTTCATTTGACGCCATCACGTCTTCCTCATGAGTATAGCTTAAATTTTCAGGCTGTTTCCATGATAAAAGCTTCTCGCTTTTCTAGCCACGGTTAAAAAAAACTGAACTGTTAAATATGAAGGGAGTCGACAAAAAACGACTAAAAAAAATTGGGTTTGGATTGCATATGTAAGCTCTATTAAGCCGAATGTCGAACGTGTTGCCGCTCCCGAATCGATCGTAACCCTTAACCTAACTAATTCTTTGCTCACTCACTAAACTCCTTGTTCCCGAACGAAGCCAACAAAAAACAGCCGATCGGTCTCCCGATCGGCTGTACGTTTATTATTTTGCTGACGCGATAAACTCTTTAAGCGCTTCTTTTGGTTGGAAGCCCATTGTTTTCGAGACAGGTTGTCCGTCTTTGAACATCATGAGTGTCGGGATGCTTTGGATTTGGAAAGCGCCCGCTACTTCTGGGTTCTCGTCAACATCGAGTTTAACGATTTGGACTTCGTCGCCCATCTCTTGATCGAGTTCTTCAAGAACCGGTGCGATCATGCGGCACGGTCCACACCATGCTGCCCAAAAATCGACGAGGACGACGCCCTCTTTCACTTCTTGTTCGAACGTTTGAGTCGTTGCGTGTTTAATAGCCATTTGGTAAATACCTCCCCAGTAAGATGAGACAGTTCAATTAAGAACTCTCTTGCATTTCATGTTCAGAGTATACCACGGAGGGTAACTTTCCCCAAACGTTATGCCCATCAGCTATTGACGAGGTGTTTTCGGAACTCTTCAGTCAAGAGCGGCACGACGTCGAACAAGTCGCCGACGATGCCGTAGTCGGCTACGCTGAAGATGCTCGCTTCCGGGTCCTTGTTGATGGCGACGATGACTTTTGCGTTGCTCATCCCGGCCAAGTGTTGGATTGCCCCGGAGATTCCGCAGGCGATATACAAGTCCGGCGTGACGACTTTACCCGTCTGACCGATTTGGAGTGCGTAGTCGCAGTAGTCCGCGTCACATGCTCCACGTGAAGCACCGACAGCGCCACCGAGCAGTTCAGCGAGCTCTTCGAGCGGTTTAAAACCGTCCTCGCTCTTGACGCCGCGTCCTCCGGCGACGATGACTTTCGCTTCCGCGAGATCGACTTTCCCGGTCGCCTTACGGACGACTTCTTTGACGATCATGGCGAGATCTTTCAATTCGACGGCCGGCGTCTCGACCGACACGCTCGCCCCCGCTTGACGTGGAAGTGCGTCGATGTTGTTCGGACGAATCGTGAAGAACATGACCGAATCTTTGAACTTCACTTTCTCGAACGCTTTACCCGAGTAGATCGGACGGACGAACTCGGCGTCTCGTCCCGAGCCTTCGATCGAGACGACGTCACTGATGAGGCCGGCGTCAAGACGGGCCGCGAGTTTCGGTGCGATGTCTTTTCCGAGTGCTGTGTGGCCGAGGACAATCATATCCGGTCCTTCTTGGTCGATGATTTGGCGGAGTACTTGGCCGTAACCGTCCGGCGTGTAATGTTTGAGTCGCTCGTCTTCGATGACGAGGACGCGCGCTGCGCCGTGCTCCCCGAGTTCAGTCGCGAGTGCTTTGACGTTATCCCCAATGACGACCGCCGTCACGTCGTCCGTCAGTTGCTTCGCCGCGGCGATCGCTTCAAATGATACGTTCCGTAACGCGCCTTCGCGCGCTTCTGCGAGTACTAAAGCTTTCATATGTGATGTCCCCCTTAAATGACTTTGGCTTCCGTGCGAAGTAGTTGAACGAGCTCGCTCACTTGTGTCGACGTGTCCCCTTCAAGAATACGTCCCGCTTTCTTCTCTTCCGGCAAGAACCGTTTGATCGTCTCGATCTTCGCGCCGATCTCGTCTTCGTCGAGGTCGATGTCTGAGAGATCGAGTTCTTCGAGCGGCTTCTTCTTCGCTTTCATGATACCGGGAAGGCTCGGATAGCGCGGTTCGTTCAAGCCTTGTTGCGCCGTCACGAGGAGCGGCAGGTTGACTTCGATCACTTCCGTGTCCCCCTCGACGTCACGCGTGACCGTCGCCGTCGTGCCGTTGATGTCGAGCTTCGTGATCGTCGTCACATAGTTCATGTCGAGCAGCTCGGCGACGCGCGGCGCCACTTGTCCGCTACCGCCGTCGATGGCGACGTTACCGGCGAAGATGAGGTCTGGTGCTTGGTCTTTCAAATATGCGGCGAGCACTTTCGAGATTGTCACGTGATCTGCGTCCTCGACGTCATCCTCGATCGAGATGCGGACCGCTCTGTCCACACCCATCGCGAGCGCTGTCCGTAGTTCTTTGTCCGCGTCGTCCGGTCCGACCGTCACGACCGTGACTTCTCCCCCGAGATCGTCACGCTTGCGGATCGCTTCCTCGACCGCATACTCGTCATATGGGTTGATGATGAACTCGGCACCGTCTTCTTGGATCTCCCCGTTCTCAAGTTGGATCGCTTCCTCTGTATCGAACGTACGTTTTAGCAACACAAAAATATTCATGTCAGTTCCCCCTTCAGGTTGTTCGTCCCATCATTCATGAATCAGCATTCATTTTTTGAGCTAACGAGAGGGCTTACGGTTAAGCAAGCCCTTTTTTTAACATATGGTGTACTCTCGGTAACGTCGACATTAAGTCGTACTTGAAGCCGCTCGCCATCCAACTCGTGACCACTTCATCGATCGTGCCGAAAATCATTTGTCGCGCCAGCCGGTAGTCGAGGTCCTGGTCAAACTCCCCGGTCTCGATACCGTGCTTGACGACCGCATCGATCAAGTTCAAATACGGCTTCAACACTTCACTGATCTTTTGGCGGAGCGCCAAGTTCGACTGTCTGAGCTCGATTTGCGTCACGACGGCGAGGTCGTAGTCGACCGACAGCTGCTTGAGATGCGACTCGATCAACTGGTACAGCTTGTCGCCTGCCGTCGTCTCCTGCTCGATCTGTTGCTTCGAGTAGTCGATGAACAGGCCCATCTTCGTCTGGAACAGCTCGATCAATAGATGCTCCTTGTTTTTGAAGTACAAATAAATCGTTCCGTCCGCGACACCAGCCTCTTTGGCGATGGCTGTCACCTTTGCACCGTGATAACCATGGTCCGCGATCACTTTCACTGCCGCATCGATAATGCGGTCACTTTTTGATACATTCTTTTTCATAGACACCCATGCTCCTTATTGCTGCAGAAAAATGAATGATGGTTCATTCATTTATTATTCTATCATGTCAAAGAGAGGTGTCAACTGCTTTGTTTCACTTGTTTCGCCTTCTCTTCGTCGACGAGGACGCGGCGCAGGATCTTACCAACGAACGTCTTCGGCAACTCGTCACGGAATTCATACAGCTTTGGTACTTTATACGCCGCGAGCTTCTCACGGCAATGCTTGTCGAGCTCGTCTTCGGTCACATTCACCCCGTCCCGCGTGACGATGAACGCTTTGACCGTCTCACCGCGGTACGGGTCCGGGACACCGATACAGACCGCTTCCTTGACGGCCGGATGTTCGTACAGCACTTCTTCGATCTCGCGCGGGTAGACGTTGAAGCCTCCGGCGATGATCATGTCTTTCTTCCGGTCGACGATATAGAAGAACCCGTCCTCGCCCATATAGCCGAGGTCACCGGTCGCGAGCCATCCATCTTTCAAGACGGCCGCCGTCTCTTCTGGTTTTTGCCAGTAGCCTTTCATGACTTGCGGTCCATTCAGGAACACTTCGCCGATCTCACCGACTTCGGCCAATGTCTCGCCGTCTGCCTTTACAATTTTAGCAGAAGTATCGGATAACGGCACCCCAATCGAGCCGACGATGCGTTTATCCCACAAGAAGTTAGCGTGCGTCACCGGTGACGTCTCGGACAACCCGTATCCTTCGACGATGCGCCCGCCCGTCACGTCTTCGAACTGTTCTTGTACTTCGACCGGGAGTGGTGCCGATCCTGAAATACATGCCTCGATCGACGACAAGTCATACTTTTTCAGTTTCGGGTCGTTCAAGATGCCGACATACATCGTCGGGGCTCCTGGGAAGAAGTGTGGTTTCTTCTTGTTGATCGTCTTCAAGACGTCGGTGACGTCAAAGCGCGGCACGAGAATGAGTTCATACCCGTTCGCCACCCCGAAGTTGAGGCAGCATGTCATGCCGTAGACGTGGAAGAACGGGACGACGCTCAAGACGCGCTTCTCATCACCGCGGTTGTATTTATAGAAGAAGTTCGAAATTTGGTCGACGTTCGCCGTCAAGTTGAAATGCGTCAGCATGACGCCTTTCGGCAGCCCGGTCGTCCCGCCCGTGTATTGGAGCACGGCGACGTCTTGTTTCGGGTCGATCTCGATCGGCTTGACCGGTCCGAAGTTTTTGAAATCCTTGAACGCGACCGAACCCGTCGTATCGATGACGATATTGTGCTCACGTTTCACTTTGATCGGGTACAGCTTATTTTTCGGGAATGGCAGGTAGTCGGCGATACTCGTCGTGATGATCGTTTGAATGTCCGTCTTTTCTTTCACCCGGAGCGACTTCGGATAGAGGAGATCGAGCGTGATGACGATCTTCGCGCCGGAATCGGTGATCAAGTTTTCAAGCTCGTGCTCGGTGTAGAGCGGATTCGTCTGGACGACGGTCCCACCGGCATACAGGACGGCGTAGAACGAGATGACGTACTGTGGGCAGTTCGGGAGCATCAGGCTGACCCGGTCCCCTTTTTGCAACCCTCTCGACTGCAACATCGTCGCCAAACGGTGGGCCGCATCATCGATTTGGGCAAACGTCAAATCCTTGCCGATAAACGAGACGGCGGTCCGGTCCGGGAAATCTTTAGCGGCGCGGCTGAGTGCCTCATAGAGTGGCTTCACCTCGTAGTCGATCGTTTCAGGCATGTCAGCTGGATAATCTTGTAACCACGGTTTTTCCATTGATTCTCCTCCTTAGAATGAATAGTCATTCAGTTAATTCCATTATAATGCTAAGAAAACGCTTTCATCTACCCTTTACCCGATACTTTTCAGAAAATATCGAAAAAAAGTGCATGGATTCAAAAATCCATACACTTTAGACGCGTCTGAAGTACGCTTCAGCTTGCTCTTCATTCCCAATTTTTTCATCCAATCGGGCAATCAAATCTTCTTCTTTCTCGATCGTCGAGAAGTCGATCCCGAGCCACGCCTCCATCTCGGGGCGAGAGAACGCGTACGTCCGGTTCGGGAACGCGAAACGGACGATCTCCGTATTTTGTACGAGCGTGAAATACGTCGCCGCGTTACGGATGGCGAGCCGCTCCTGCTCGATGCGCTCAATCTCCGGATCATGATAACGAACGGTCAGCCCGTATGGACGCTTTTTCGTCTGTAGCTCGATCGACTTATAGCAGTCGTGCATCGGCAACGTCTTGGCGATGCCGACGACGGCGTTGATATCGCCGACGTATGTGCCCTCGTATTGAAAGGCACTCGGGGGCCGCTTCGAGGGATCACTACACCCAGAAAGTACAAACAGTAATGCGACGACTAACAGACCGAACCGTTTCATGATACGTCCTCCTTAAGATTTGAGTTGCAGGTTGAAGCGATAAAGCAGGCGTTTGGCGAGCAAGTGGGCGAGGAAGCCGCCGATCAAGAAGCCGATGACGTAAAGGATGCTGTTCGTCGAATACGCGATATTCGCTAAAATAATCCCACCAAGCATGGCGAAACAAAGCACCATCATCAGGTGAACGAACCAGAGCCAGTTCGAGAACATGAAGAAGCGGCCGTTGTTCTCTTGCGGGGCCCGGTTGAATGTAAGGAGTCCGAGTCCAAACGATAGGACAATAAAAGCAAGTACGCTTAATGGAGCAACGGCTAGGAACTCTTGCCACACGCTGTTGTCTGTATATAAGTTATACGTGTCGACGTTAAATATATTCGCAAGCGGTGAAATCACGCGCAAGAACACACTTTCAATCGCACGTTCGAATACACTATATACGCGCTCTGTATTTTGAGTGAACGATATGACCGATCCTTGAATCAGCAATAAGATGCCGACAGGGAACAATAGTGCGACGATCGACCAGAGAACTTGCGAGATTGCCTCCCCGCCAAACGAACCCATCCATAACGCCAACGAGAAAACAGCAATTCCGGTCAATAGCATAAAACCAACGAGCGCTGCGACTTTCAACGAATGTCCTTCAATCAAGAACGAATAGCGTGACGCATGGATCATCCAAAGCATGAGCGGTCCACCAAGGAGTGTCGAGACGACGATGCCGCTCGCCCCAATCAACCATTTCGATATGTACAACTGGTTCCGGTTGAACGGCAGGGACATCGCAAAGTCAGACATTTGGCTGTTGCGTTCACTGCCAATCAAGACAGACGCCATCAAGAAGCCGAAGATGATATAGAGAAAGATGACTCCACCATACGGGATGAGTGTCTGTAAATCGCCAATCCAGTAACTAGATTGCGGGTTGAACAACTCTTCAACTGATGCGTTCGACGCATCACCATTAAACCATTCGGCATACTCGTCCGGATTCATTTGAATGTCCTGAACTTGTTCATCGAACGACTGCATTTGTGTCCACACCGGGAGCGTGTACGCGACAATCCCAAGGAAGACGAGCAAAATCCACAACAACGACACTTGTTTCCAATCTTTTTTCAACAACACGTTAAATGACACTTGCCTCACCTCCTAATTGGACCCGGAAAATGTCTTCGAGCGACATCGGAATCTCTTCGACGAGCATCGGGTCGTGGGCGTCGACGAACGTGTCGAGCTCTTGCGTCCGTTCTTTCGCCATGAACAAGACGACGCGTCCTGTCACGTTGATGATTTCGATATCTTTTCGTTCGAGCAGTTCGACGGGTACTTGGTCGTTAAAGACGACTTGCAGCTTGACGCTCGACTCACGAGCCTCTTCAAGCGACATGATCGCTTTGACCCGTCCCTTCTCGATCATGATGATGCGGTCGGCGATCCGCTCGAGCTCGTGCAGCTGGTGGCTCGAGACGATGATTGAGCAGTTGCGTGCCTCGACTTGGGCGATCATCAGTTTCAAGACGTCGGCCTTGGCGACGACATCGAGTCCATCGGTCGGTTCGTCAAGCAGGTAATAGCTCGCTTTGACGGCGAAGGCGAGCGACAGCGTCACCATCGCTTTCTGCCCTTTAGACAACTGACGGATCTTTTTATTACCGATGTTGTAGCGCGTGAGCGTCTCGGTGAACGCCGCCCGGTCGAACGACGGATAGATCGAGGCGTATAAATCCATCGCCTCGTTGACGGTGTAATGTTTGAGCGCGTCGGCTGAATCTGGAACGAAGATGACGTCCCGCTTCAATTCAGCTTTCTCAAAAATGCTCGATGGCCCGTAGCGGACGTCCCCGGTGTCCGGTCGGATGATGCCGACCATCGTCCGGAGGAGTGTCGTCTTGCCGGCCCCGTTACGACCGACGAGGGCGATGATCTCTCCTGGTCTGACCGAGAAGTCGATCGCATCGAGCACGGTCTGGCGGTCGATTCTCTTACTCAGTTGCTGTACTGTCAGCATGGTTCTCCCCTACTTTCTTATACTCTGTCTCAAATAGCGTCATCGCTTCTTTAAGCGACACGTTCGCGTAATGGCAGTCGATGGCGAGCTTTTGGATGGCTGCGACGACCGGCGCTCGTGACGCGTCTTGGTCAACCCAGTCCATCGAGACGAACGTCCCGCGCCCGCGATGCATCTCGAGCAAACCGAGCCGCTCGAGCTCTTGATACGCCTTGCTGACGGTGTTCGGATTGATGACGAGGTCCGTCGCGAGCTCACGGACCGACATGACTTTGTCGCCCGGTCGTAAGATGCCGCGGATAACGAGCGCTTTCGTCTGATTGACGATTTGTTCATATAAAGGTTCCGTACTTTTCATATCGATCTTATATAACATGGGTCACACCCTCTCTTTTAAACGTGGTATAAGTGTATTATATGTATTAGTACACGTAATAGCAATAGTTCTTAGAGGGCATTTTCAGTTTACAGGGAATTGGGAATAAATAGAATACGACTTTGGACCGAGACGGGATTCGGTCTTTTCGGGTACATTGTAGTAGAGGTGAACAGAAAATGAAGAAAAGGTTGTTAATTGGCGCAGTCGGCTTGCTCGTCGCCGGATCAATGTACGGGAGAAGCGAAGCGACGGAGCGCTATACAGACTACATCTATGACACGTACGGGGAGCGTGTCGATGTCGACGTATCACAGGACTGGAAACTGACTGGATACAAGGCGACGTTCAAACTGGAGACGACACCGCTTCGCGGGACGTATTCCGCGCGGACGTATGGGGACGGCTCGATCCATGACGATGTGATGCCCGCCTACTGGGTGAAAGAAGCCGAGACGACGCTACACGACCGACTCGTCACCGCGAACGTCTTGTCACGTGAAGAGACGGTCCGGGCGAACGTACCGGAAGACGCGGTGCGAATGCGCGACGTGACGACAAAGCCTGAACCGACGTCCATCTTCGAATTGAATCCAGAGACGTTTTTAGGCGCCTCCGTCATGCTGCACGAAGCATGGAACGACACCGCTGAACAGAAACAGCGCGTGCTCGACGTCATCCGTCTGCTCGAGGACGATGTGAAGTCGATCCATTTCTCGTTCGACGGGACACCGAACGAGGATGACGACTTCACCGAGCGTTATTTGAACGTGTCACGCACACCCCAATCTGGCGACCCGTCGTTCAATTCACTCCAAACGATTGACGACTTGAACCGCCACGACCGCCTGTATGGGTTTGACAAGACGACGTTCATCAGTGAATACCGATTTGATGGGACGAAAATCGAGCGAGACACTGCTGACTAATCCGGTAGTGTCTTTTCTCGAGTCGTCTTGCTTTACAGACAGCGGTCGACTTGCTAACGTTTGACTTGTCAATGATTGATGAGTCAAATATGAAAGGTGGGACGCAATGGAGCTACGAGAGATGAGCCGGTTGCTATACCAAATCAAACTCGCCGACCAGCGCGTCGCGACATCGTTCGAGCGTGAGACAGGTTTCAGCCTGACCCGCTACGAGATGCTCATGATCGTCAACGACAAAGGCGTCTGCTCGCAAAGCGAGATCCAACAAGAGATGAAGATCGACAATGCGGCGATCACCCGTCACTTGAAGATTCTCGAGGAGAAAGGCCACGTCAGGCGGGAGCGGAACGTCGCGAACAACCGCGAAGTGTTCGTCCGCTTGACGGAGACGGCGGCACGCGAGTTGCAGCACTGTGAACAAAACCATGATCAGACGAACCATTTGATCGCCAAAGTATTATCGGAGTCGGAGATGCAACAGCTATCCGCCCTATTACAAAAGCTAAATACTATTTGAACAGAGAAAGAGGAGATTAACTATGACAACTACATTTGAAAACAATACATTAACGGACGTAATGCTCGACAGAAAGTCGATCCGCGCCTATGACGAAACGGTCAAGATCCCACAACTCGAGATGCTCGAGATGATCCAAGAAGCAACGACGGCCCCGTCTTCAGTCAACATGCAACCGTGGCGCTTCGTCGTCGTCGAGAGCCCGGAAGCAAAAGAGACGTTGAAACCGTTGATCCGCTTCAATACGCTTCAAAACGATACGTCGGCCGCGATGGTGCTCATCTTCGGTGACATGGAATGCTACGAACTCGGCGAAGAGATCTACGATCAAGCCGTAGCGGAAGGCAAAATGCCACAAGATGTCCGTGACAGACAGTTGGAAATGTTTATTCCTTACTACAAAAACTTGTCGAAGCCAGAGATGAACGATATCGTCAAAATCGATTCAAGTTTGGCAGCGATGCAGTTCATGCTCGTCGCCCGTGCCCACGGTTACGACACGAACCCGATCGGCGGCTTTGAGAAAGACCAATTGGCGGAAGCGTTCGGACTCGACAAAGACCGCTACGTGCCGGTCATGATCCTCTCGGTCGGTAAAGCGGCAGAAACAGGCTACAAATCAGTCCGTCTCGACGCTGAAAAAATCACAAACTTCAAATAATCGGAGGAATTCAACATGATCTTAGTAAACGCCATTTTTGATGTGAAAGAAGCAGAGTTCGAAAACTTCTTAGCCGATATTAACAAGCTCATCGACTCGTCGAAACAAGAAGCAGGCTGCCTAGTCTATGAGCTCTATCAGTCGACGACGTCAGAGAACCGGTTCGTCATGATCGAGAACTGGGCCGACCAAGCCGCTCTCGAGCAGCACAACCAAAACCCGGACTTGATCGCCTTCGCCCAAAACGTAGCCAACTACGTGACGGCGAAACCGGTGCTCCATGTGACGGAAGTCAACTAATCAGCAGACGGTCGACCTCGTGTCGGCCGTTTTTCTGTACGCTCTTTAGCATGATCCCGACCATTGGCAACCCTTATCCGACTAGCAGGCATACAAAAACCGCTTCTACGTGTGTAGAAGCGGCTGTTTATTATATACCGAGAATGGCGAACGATACGCCGACGACACCGATGAGCGCCATCGCGTAAACGGGTACGCGCGGCATCTCGCCGTTGTTGTCGAGTGCTTTCCCGAACATGAAGAACACGATCGGATGCACCAGGAACGGCATCGAGAAGATGAGCGGGATGAGAAGCGATGCCTCTGTCCCGAACATGCCACCTTGGACCGCTGCGAAGAGGCCAAAGTGTGAGATGGCTGACGATTGCGCCATCGTCGTGTAGTCGAATGCGATCGTGCTGAAGCTGAGGATGACGAGACCGCCGAAGACGGCCATCATCTGCCAACCGAACGAGAACTGCATGAGCGCCTTCACTTCTTTGAAGTCCTCACCGTTCGCACCGCGCAAGTTTTTAAGCGCGAGTGCCGTCAAGACGAGACCGACCAAGACGATGATCGCCGTCGGCCAGATCCAAAGCGCCCCGTTGTCGGCACTGACTGCCAAGATCGAGAACACGAAGATGTGACCGAAGAACGGGATGTTGATCATGATCGGCGCACGTTTTGCCGCCACTTGACCGAAGTCACCGGCCGTACATGCACCTGTGAGACCACTGTGCGACAGCGAACCGGCCATACCTGGTGCGAGGTTACGGATGTGCCCCGTGCGTGCGAACCACATGAGGAGCGCGATCCCACCGAACATCCAGAACAACTGACCGAAGAAACCGTAGACGAGAATCGAGTTCATGCCTTCAATGGCGAAGGCGTCACCGATCCGCGAACCACCGACCATGAAGTTGGCCGCCAACACGACCGGGATACCGGCGAACAAGAGCGCGCGGACGGTCGGTCCGTACGTCCAGTTTTGGAAGATGGCACCGAGTGCTGATGACAAAAGCATCGCAAAGAAGATTTGCGGCAAGGCGATGACCGGTTGAACGGCCATGGCGATTGCGTACGAGATGAACAAGATGACGAGCAGTAACGCCGTCTCGATCAAGCCCTTCTTCATATAAACGTGCTTGTCGTCGATTTGTGCCTTATGGTCGATCAAGAGGAACGATGCCGCGAGACCGATCAACGCGAGGATCGGGTAGTAGAGCGTGATGCCCTCTGCCGTTCCCGGTTGGATCATCATGCGGAAGAACCCTTCGAGTCCGACGAGCAAGAAGAACGAACGAACGATGAAGATGAACTGTGTCCGCCCTGTTCCGAGGAACATCTCTTCTGTCGACGGGACGACGATGTCTTTCATCTCGAGCGCTTGCTTGCTTAAGATTTTACGAAGCTCTTGCCCACCGACGAAGAATGAGACAACGAGCGCGATGATCGTCGTCCGCGAGAGGAAGTCGACGAGCGGGAACTCAGGGAGACCCGGTGTCGCGATGCCCATTTCGACCATGGCGAAGCCGAGGCCGAGGCCGAAGATGACGATGACGAGGATTGGTGAGAACCGTGAACCGGCCACGACCATCCGCGATAAAATGACCATCGGGATGATGAAGGCCACAAGTAACCAGAATTGGTTGAGTAATTGCATTTGCGATAATTGCTGAACGATTTCCATGAAGTAACCCCTTATACATTTTTTTCACACTGTTTCGAAGTTTACAGGATTGAACATTCTGTGACAAGGGGGTGTGACGTATTGTAAACTTTGAAAGCGGAACCAACTGAAATGGTTCCGCTTTCGGTTAGGTATTCGGTTGGCGAAGGCCCCAGATGCCTTTATTTCCCGTGGCATAAAACAAGTCATCTTTGCCATTGAAGCTGGCTGAATCGCTCGAATGGGCGCGAATCTGTTTGTTGACGTGAGCCTTCCAATCTTTGTAGCGATCGAGCTCGAGTTGATAATACGACTTTTCGATATAGTCGTAGATTTCTTTCAATGACGCCGTCCCACCGTAGTGCTGGAGGGCGAATTGGATTTTGCGAAGTAGTGCGCGTTTCAAGTTATCCCTCACCTTTCACTATATACTTCTAAATACTCTTCAAACTTTTGTTCCACTACGTTAATAATTCTATCAAGAGCCGCTTTGCCATCAATACGATATTCTTCCCTCACATAAAACATATTATCAACTAATTCAAAGGGTGGAGAAATATTGCTTATTCTAGTAGAAGTAGTCGATAGATACTTTAATGGGAGTGTTCTTAAATGTCTTTCCACTTTTGCTTGTGAAAAAGGAGTTGTAAAGTCCTTACTTATATTCTTGAGAAGATAAGTACTGTGTTGTTTGCTAACCAAATCATAATAAGGTCTTGCGAGTTCAGTTATCGATATTGGAGCATGCCAATCCTCATAACCTCGCTCTAACATTATCTTCAGTACGTTCATTTTGTAAGGTCCCTGCCTATCGAACTCATCTATGTACTGAATTAATTGCTTAAGTCGATCTTCCATAATCATGCCATCCTCACTCTGAAGCTTTCCGACTGAAGTAGTGATGCAGTCGAACTTCAACGATTTGACTGACCCATTCGTAAACCAGAGGATGAGCATACGCTTCGTTTTGCTCGATATGTAATGCTTCCTCAGACACAAAAAACGGTCCTTTAGCTATTTTATCAAATGGCATCCGTAACAGTAACTTTTCGATTCTTTGCTGATGGAACGGTGATTGGAAGTCTTTTGTCTGCCCATCGATTTGTTGACGGTACGGGATTGCATTGATGAAGTCATAAAACGGCCGAGCTGCCTCGTTCGCTGAAAGTGGTCCGAGCCATCCTTCTAGCCCACGGTTCAACATGAGCGATAGCACAATCATCTTATAACTCTTCGTCATGTCGGTGTATTCAACTTCGACTAACAATGATTTAGCACCTTCGGACAGATGACTTTCTTCCTCTCCCAACTCACTAATTCGATTCAAGAAACCGAAGTATCCCCCGTCTTTCTTCCATAGAGAGCGATAGGCGTCCATCGAGTACTCGCCTCGTTGAATCAACTCCATATAACTAGGTCGTCTTCCAAGCTCCTCTTTCACCATGAAGTAGTTCCGTTCTAACTGCTGCTGGCGGGTTGAAGATCGAGTCACCATCCGCTTCAACAAATCGATGGCATGCAAATCAAATTCGATTGTGCATCCATCCGGTAAAGCGTCTTCTGTAGGGAGTGCCTTGACAATCGATTGTCGTTTTGTCGTCAAGAGCGCCAACTTCTTGTCGATGTTCTTGTAGTTCCCGATCAAATCAATGATGGTGCAATGCGTCTTCCCGCTCAACAAACGGAGTCCTCGACCGATCTGTTGCGTGAAGACCGTCAACGATTCGGTCGGACGGCAGAACAACAACGTATCGATTTCAGGAATGTCTACGCCTTCATTGAACAAGTTCACCGCGAAGATGATATCAAGATGTCCTTGCTTCAATTGTTTGATGACGTCCGCTCGGTCATATTCGGTCTGGCTATGTAAGGCGACGGCTTGAACGCCTTGGAGGCGGAAGTAGTCGGCTAAATATTCGGCTTGAGCGACCGAAGAACAGAATCCGAGCGCACGCGTCTGGTGATGCATCTGCCACGCTTCGAAGATTTTTTGAGCGACACTTTCCTTTAACTGTTCAGCCAATAGTTCGTCCTGGTCATAACGGCGACCATTGATCAATCGAATTTGCGAATAATCGATTTCATCATAAATGCCGACATAATGAAACGGTGTTAAGTAAGATTCTTCAATCGCTTCAGTAAAGTGCATTTGATAGGCGACATTGTCATCACAGAGAGCGTAAACGTCTCCCCCATCCAGTCGGTCCGGTGTCGCCGTCAATCCGAGCAAGAACTTCGGCTCGAAATAGTCAAGGACGCGGCGATAGGATGGTGCGGCCGAGTGATGGAATTCGTCGACGATTATCAAATCGAACTGATCAGGCGCGAACTGTTGCATCCGATGTTTCGAGGCCAACGTTTGAATCGACGCGAACAAGACGTCCGCTGTCGTTTCCCCTCTCGAGTCACCACCGAGCAATAATCCCGTTTTCCATTCAGTCGAGACTTTCTTATAAGAAGCCTCAGCTTGAAGCAGAATTTCTTTTTGATGAGCAATGAAGAGCACCCGTTTGAACTGTCGAGCGAAGAAGGCACTTAAATATGTCTTCCCTAAACCGGTAGCGAGCACGAGCATCGCTTTCCGTCTGCCCTCTTCTATCGTTTCACGTAACGCCTTTAAGGCGGCATCTTGGACGGTGTTCGGCGTGATCGTGTCGTCCTCGATATATACCGGAGTTGCCTCTGCTACTTGTTCAGCTTCCTTCATCCGCTCTTGCCGGGCCATATACTCTTCGCGATAAGGCTGTAACGAGATTGGATTCATGATTTGAGCATACTCACTATAAAACAGCTCGTGGAAAGCGTCGACCGATTGCTCGAACACGTCTTCTGAGATGCTTGCCGGAATCTCGACGTTCCATTCAACGCCTTGATTCAAGGCACTGTGCGACAGATTGGACGAGCCGACAAAGAACGTTCCGCTCTCTTCAGTGCGGAACAAATAGGCTTTCGGATGGAACGATTGACCATTCGAACGATAAAGTCGCAGCTCAACCCCATCGATTTCCATGAGCATCTCGAGCGCATCTGGGTTCGTCAAATAGAGGTAATCCCCAATCAAAATACGGACTTGGGCACCGCGCATGACCGCCATTTTAAGTGAAGACGCAATCTCTTGAACGCCCGATACTTGTGCAAACGCGACGACCATATAAATTTCAGTCGCCGCGTCGATTTGATTCTGTAATGGAATTCGTAAATGACTGGTGTACAGACGTAACTCACTCATGATCTAGGACCTCTTCCAAGAAGAGACCTTTTTCGAAACCGCCCCGCTTCTCGCACTTCTCTTCACGGATGCGATTTAATTCTTCAATACTCGCGCCGTGCATCTTCCCGAGTGTATAGACGAGTTCTAAAATGTCGGCAAGTTCTTCCAGTGATTCTTCGTCGATGTTCGTCTCTTCGTACTCTTTGATTTCTTCATAGAGCTTCAAGCGTGCTTGTTCAAAATGTTCAGCTTGATTGAGATGTTTGACGACAGGGATTTTCCCTGCTTCATGAATAATTTCAGGGATACGGTCGCGGACTAGTTTATTGAATTGAGACATTGAAATCACTCCTTATTATTTAATCTATCCTATACCCTTCGATTAAATTAGATTTTTGAATAATAAGTAGATTTTGTTCCTCATCAAATCTCGTCTGGTTATATAATAATAAATCACTAAACAATTGACTATTTAGTATACTACCTTGTTCGTTAAGGGATGCCACATAAAATTCTTGATTATTTCCACTAAACCATACATATTTATTAAGATTTTCTAACCAAAAGATATCGTTTAGGACAGACTTTGGCGGAGCTGATATTCTCCAGTTTGTCTGACCATTATCTAAACCATATGAGGTTATATCTTCCTTTGAAACAACTATTAAAGTTTCAGAGCCAATGACAGTTTTTATTGCAGCACTTTCAGTCTTAACTACCCATAATTTATTTAAGTTGGAATCATATCTAATAAGAGTCTTATTACCAACCCTAATCAATAGGTTTTCTTGATCAGTAGTATATGCCTCATATATCGCTGCATTAAGTTTAAGCTCAAGTTCACTTTCTCCGCACCGACATATATATTTCTTTTTATCGATTCTTCTAAGTGAGAAATTATTTATATCTATATCGTTTAATCCAGCCCCAAAATCATTCTGTACCTGATTTTTATCAAGTTGCTCTCCCAATTCCCATTTGCCTGTTCTAACTTTATAAAGCCTGTAAATCCTTGAATCCTCACCACGTTCCGTCGAAAATGTAATAATCGCTTCTTCATGTGATTGAAAATCAATATGAAAACCATGTGCAGGAGCTTTAATTTCCCCTTCATTTCCCCCATCTTTATTGAGTAATACTATATATCCAGGCTCGTATGAAACATTATCTTTCAAAGGTACTCCTATAAATAATTGTTCGGAATCAGGACTTAAAAACACCGAAAACAGATAATTGTAGAAACGTTTTGACCATAGTTTATTTTGTTGAAAGTCGTAACATACTAAATCTTGTGCATCAAATATTTTTTGCCTTTCCTTTTCGTCTTTCACATTCTCGTATACTTTTCTCACATCAAAATCCGGTCGTTCGCTGACGAAAATTCTCCGGTTTTTGAAATCCACAATTCTCGTACCAAAGGCTTCATTTTCATCTGCCCTTTGCAGGCTCCATATTTCCTTAAAAGGGACTGTTTCTTTAATTTCTGGAGCAATGCCATTTAACAGTTGGTGATTTTCGTTTTCATTGTCATTCACTTCAATTTTTTCGAAGATAGTCCATTGTTGATTAATCGGAGAAAGCCATAAGTAACCGGCTCTGTCGTGTTCACCGTCAAAGAAGATAAGATGTTTTGAAGATGTAAATAACTCCATACCAGGATGACCTGTGGTTCCTACTAGTAAGTCACCACTCAGTTTATCGAGTTCGTATAATCTGTTATCTTTACAAACAATAAGATACTTAGAGAGATTAGGAATGTTAGATATAGTCCATGCTTCCTTCGGCAATTTGGCACTATACTCATAATATCCGTCCCTATTTAACCAGAAAATCTCGCCAGTTTCGAAGGAAAGAATGAGCTTTTCATCCAACCATGAAATAAATCTTCCTTTTTCTTTAAACGTATATGTCCAAACTAGCTCACCACTTGAATCCCAACCAGTGACTCTTCCTTCACTCTCTAATATAAATATCATATCTGTTGATGGATCATGAGCAAAACCTGTGAACGGAGAATTAAAAGTCAACCTCTTCATGTTAGACATAAACGATTCAGCTAGTTCACTTGCTATTCTCCCTATTGCTTCATCCCTATCTTTTGGTGGGGTAGATAGAGATTTTTGGGTTTCTTCATGTTTACTCCTCAATTCACCTTCTTTTAATTCCGAAATAGCGATTCTCGCTTTTAATTCTCCATCTGGAGTAATTCGATAGAGTCTATCCATACTAGAAACAAAAATATCACTGTAATCCGATGATACCTTTAAATGATAAGCAGTGACATGTACCGCTCTAAACATAGTCTGCATAGGTGGTTCAATAAAGTTTATTGCCCATTTTAGTTCACCATCTGCGCCAAACATATACAATTCACCAGGGCCTTCATACGTTTGTCTTGTCCCTATTAACCAGTAGTTGTCACCCACAGCACTTGAAAATGGCTGCCATGAAAAATTGTAAATGGAAGCTTGAGCCGTTTCTAAATTAATGTGAGCTATTTTGTTTTTATCTCTTAAAATAACATTCCTGTTATTTGCATCTACGATTGACATTTTTTCAAGTGGAGTATCTTTATATATGATTCGCTTTATTCCCTCTTTATTCACAATTTCAATCGTATATGCTGCATATGCGATAATCTGTTCTTCAGTTTTAAATAAAAGACGATATTTCTTCTTAGAACGTTTATTGAATCCGATTAACTTGGGGTCCACTTTATTAACCGAAAAAAAACTAGACCAACTTGCATCGGTTTCTGTTACTAAATCTAGGGAGTGTTCCTTTTTAAATAAATGTTCATCTACACTTTTATAATATTTATTATTAGCGATCATTCTTATTTTAACTTTTTTTGTTGCTAGAACCTCAGTAGAAGATACAAATAAATTCTTAATGGATTTAAAAAAGCCCAAAAAAATCACTCCTCATTCATTTTTATTTTTCTGGGGTCTTAGTTTTCAACGTGACCTTTTTAAGTTCTACTTGAATATATCATGAAGTCCGTATCACCTATACGAACCCATCCACATTTCCTGTAAAATCATCCATTAATTTGCTAAAATTAATCTTCTTCCATTCAAATATAGCTACACTTATCTACATGCCCTATTCAGAAACAGAAATTAGAAGCAGGATCAGACAACTTGCTAACACTTTTATTATCGCTTTCAATTGAAATTATTTTCGTCAAACGTAAACACATCATTTACTTGTGTTATAGTTCTCCGTAGTTAATGTTAAATTTGAATCTTATTCTTTCACTCCACTTATGTTTCACCATAGCTGCCTCCTACTCCACAATCTCAAACGCCTTCACATACACGACATGATCAAGGAAAATGATCCATTCATCCTCGAACTGGACGAAGCCGTCCGAAGCATGCCGGAACGACTGATAGATGGCTTCAAGTGCCGCATAACGACTATCTGCCTCGACGACTTGCGTCAACACCTCATCATTGATCATGTGGAATTCAATTTCGAACTGTTTCATCGTCCTCACTCCTTCTTTTCATTCGTGGTTGCGCCATATCCCTCCTACTCTTTTCCCTATTCCGAGCGTTTCTCCTCCGTCACCAAAACGAATATTCAAAAACCATTCTACATAGCATCCATACGTTCAACTAAAAAAAGCGACATCTACAAACGTCACTTTTCCTAAACCCTATTTTGCTTGGAGTGCTTCATGCACGACATTCAGGCATGACCCTTTCGAAGTTTGATCGGCTTACACTCGACCTTCTAACACGAGAAAATCCACATCAACGATATCAGGGTTTTCTCGCTTCATTTCTTCAAAGCTCGTGACGAACTCATCGTAAGAAACGTCGATGTTATCTTCAAGCGCATTCACTAATCTGTGTCCCATTTGAGTCATAGATGAATAGGTAATCCACCCCGAAATGACCCCACCCGCAATCGGAATAATCTTGGAAACACTTTGTGCGAACGTTTTTTTCGTGAGCTTCACCCCGACATATCCCCCCATTTTTTTTAAAATCGGGTAGTAAATCGTTTTCGTTAACGCTTTATTTGGAATTTTCGTTAACGCCTGCTTTGATAGCTCCGACGATAACACTTTGATTGTCGCCGTCGCTCCTCCGACTCCAAACATCACGCCTAAAAATAAAATCAAATCACCGCTCACTCGCTCAACATCTAGTTGATCTCCATCCCAAAAATCCTCGTACCCGTACAAATAGCCGATTTCTTGCGCCAAGCGGAGCGCCACTCCAAAAAATTGAGCAGTGTCGGCTGGTACCGTCGCCGCCATCGCAATCCCACCCGGCACCCCGGCTACAAACGAAGCGGACGTACTTTTAAAGGTCCGATCCATGACAATTTTCTTCGCGACCCGTCTGACCATTTCTTGAGAAACGTTTGCTTGAATCGGTCCTCGTTCAAAAATTTCGGTTAACTGGGGCGAATTCACTTTATTACTGAAGCTTTTCACTAAAAATTCTGCACGATTGACTTTTACACCCGGTAACTTTACAGCATTCGTCACTAACAACTCAAAAAAATTTACTCCGTTCGACAATGGCCACACCTCTTTATCCTAAATTCGTTACATCCTATCTCTATATCATTCCCTTGTACACCTACTTTATTCCCAAATCAATAGTACGAAAAAAAGAGCACCGAAGCGCTCTTCTCCCGTTTATTCACTCAATAAAAGACAAACCATAGCACCGCTGCCACTAAAAACAGTCCGGCCCCGATAAAGAGAATCTTTGCCAATCGTTCGTATACCATGTCTTCACCTCACCAACGCCGCGCCGACGACGAGCGAGACCCCGATTGAGAGCATGAACGCGAGCAAGCCGACCGCGATATTGCCTTTCCCGATCTCCTCGTTCACTTTGAGCGACGGCGTCAAAAATTCAAACAACCAATACGTGACGAGCAGTAAGAAGAAGCCGAAGCTCCCCCCGACCAAGACGTCAATCATCCGCTCGTGATGGCTCTCGACGACACGGAAGATGTTGGCCAGGCCGACGACCTTGCCTCCGGTCGCGAGCGCGACGGCGATATTCCCTTTTTGAACCTCGCGCCAGTTACTGTACGGCGTCGTCATCTCGAAGATGGCGAGCCCGACGACGATCATCAGTCCGGCGATCGTGTACAGGCCGAGCGATTCGAGCATCACGCCAAACGTTACGTTCCCCATCATCATGCGTCCCTCACTTCAATTCGACGACCGTGACCCCGAGTCCACCTTCACCCATACCACCCGGGCGCTGACTCTTCACGTGACGATGTCCTTTCAAATATTCTTGCGTCGCTTGTCGCATCGCGCCCGTACCGAGCCCGTGGATGATGCGGACGTTGTCGTATCCGGACACGAGCGCCTCGTCGATATATTTGTCTAGGCGCGAGAGTCCTTCTTCGACCCGAACACCACGAAGATCGAGCTCCGACTTCGTCGAGCTCTGGCGCTTCAGCGAGCTGCCTTTCGACTGGAGTCCTTGTTCTTTCGATGGTCCGACTTTTTGAAGGTCGTCCGCTTTGACGTTCACTTTCATGATCCCGACTTGGACGTTGTACTCGTTGTCGTTGATCTGGTTCACGATATACCCTTTTTGGTTGAACGTCGTCACTTTCACTTCTTCGCCTTTACTGAACGTACGTTTTTGTTGCGCTTTTTGTTTCACTTTTTGGATTTTTTTATCTTGGAGCGTCGGTTTCGCCGATTCGAGCTGTTTCTTCGCGGCGATGATCTCGTGCTCTTTGACGATGCCTTCTGCGCGTAGCTTCTTCAACCGGTCGATGACTTCGTTCGCTTCCCGCTTCGCCTTCTCGACGGCCTTCTCGGCACGAGCCTCGGCCTCGCCGTACATCACGTCGCGTTCGGTCTCGAATTCACTCATCTTCGCCTCGAACGCCGCTTGCTCTTGTTCGAAGTCGTGACGTTTGATGATCAATTCTTGCTCGAGCTGCTCGGCGCGTTGTTTCGCCGACTCGAGCTCGTTGATCATCGATTCGACCGACTCGGCGTCGGTGCCGACGTGGCTCCGCGCCTTATCGATCACTTGTTCGGACAGACCGAGGCGTCGGCTGATCTCGAACGCGTTCGAGCGTCCCGGCACACCGATCAACAAACGATACGTCGGGCTGAGCGACTCGATATCGAACTCCATCGAGGCGTTGACGACACCGTCCCGGTTATAGGCGTACGCCTTCAACTCAGAATAGTGGGTCGTCGCCGCGACGCGGGCCCCACGCCGCTTCACTTCATCGAGAATCGCGATGGCGAGCGCGGCCCCTTCTTGCGGGTCAGTCCCGGCACCGAGCTCATCGAATAGGACGAGCGACATGAAGTCGACCTTGTCGAGCATGCTGACGATGTTCGTCATGTGCGAGCTGAACGTCGACAAGCTCTGCTCGATCGACTGCTCGTCACCGATGTCGGCGTAGACGGCGTCGAACACCGAGAGCTCTGTACCGAACTCGGCCGGTACGTAGAGCCCTGACTGGACCATCAGTTGCAGTAACCCGATCGTCTTGAGCGTGACCGTCTTACCACCCGTGTTAGGTCCGGTGATGACGAGCGACGTGAAGTCTTCCCCGAGCTCGACCGTGATCGGGACGACCTCGTCTTGCGGGATGAACGGATGACGCGCCTGCTTCAGTTTGATCTCGCGGGCGTCGTTCAACTTCGGCTCCGTCGCTTTCAGTTGATGACCGTACGCGACTTTCGCGAACACGAAGTCGAGTTCGGCCAAAACGTCGAGGTTTGTCACGACGGAATCGGCTACGCCGCCGACGAGATTTGACAGTTCGGTCAAGATGCGGTCGATCTCCGAACGTTCTTTCAAGCGGACTTCTTGGATCTCATTGTTGATCGAGACGATTGCTTGCGGCTCGATGAAGAGCGTCTGCCCTGACGCCGACTGGTCGTGGACGATCCCGCCGAACGCTTGGCGATACTCTTGCTTGACCGGGACGACGAAGCGGTCGTTCCGGATCGTGACGATCGCGTCTGAGAGCATCTTGGCGTTGTTGCGGAGGATGTTGTCGATCCGCGAACGGACACTGCCTTCGTAACTGCGGAGTTGCGTCCGCAGACCGCGCAGTTGCGAGCTCGCCGAATCTTGGACCGTACCTTGGTCGTCGATGGCGTGACGGATCGATTGCTCGACCTCGATCAGCTTCGTCAAGCGCTCGGCATATTCGTCGAGGCGCGGGATTTGGATGTCTTCGTTGTCCTCGTGCAACTTCTCAAAAAAGTTCTTCACTTGGCGGCCGCTGTACATGACGGCGGCAACGGCGAGTAGTTCGCTCGTCGAGAGCACCGAGCCGATGGCGGCCCGTTTCACTTCGGCGCGAACGTCTGAGAGCCCGCCGAGCGGCAAACGGTCCCGGAGCCGGACGACCTCGGTCGCCTCGCGCGTGACGTTCAAGTTGGCGAGTACCCGGTCGTACGAGTAGTCGGGCTGCATGTTGAGCGCCCGGTTTTTCCCGAGCGAGCTGGCCGCATGCACGGCGAGCTGTTGACGTAACTTTTCATATTCTAATACGCGTAACGCGTGATCCATCTAGCATGTTCCTTTCTGTCGCTTCGCGTCGAAGAACGCTGTCGCTTCTTCGAACGTGAGGCAGTTAATAATGTCTGACGGTTCGAGATAGGCTTTTCTTGCGTGCAAGACGCCGAGTGCCATATCTTCCATCATATCAGGGTGGTGGGTGTCGGTGTTGACCATCAGTTTGACACCGGCCGCCTTCGCTTTCTTCAGCGTCGAGGCGGTCAAATCGAGACGGTTCGGGTTGGCGTTCAGTTCGAGCGCCGTCCCTGTCTCTTTCGCGAGGGCGATCAAGCGCTCCTCGTCGATCGGGTAGCCGTCACGACGTCCGATCAAGCGTCCGGTCGGATGGGCGATGACGTTGACGTAAGGCGAACGGCAGGCGTTCTCGAGCCGCGCCATGATCTCGTCGACACCTTGGTCCATCTTCGAATGGATCGAGGCGACGACGTAGTCGAGCGTCGCTAAAAACTCAGGCTCGTAGTCGAGCGTCCCGTCTGGGCGGATGTCCATCTCGACACCGCGCAAGACGTGCATATCGTGTTTTTTCGCCGCGGCAAGGATCTCTTCCGCTTGCGCTTCTAATCGTTCCTCGGTCAACCCATTGACGAACGACATATACTTGCCGTGGTCGGTGATGGCGATCCATTCGTAACCGCGCGCTTTCATCGCGGCGACGAGCTCATCGACCGTCAGCTTCCCGTCCGACCAGACCGTGTGCATATGCGCGTCGGCCTTGATATCGTCGAGCGTGACGAGCTTCGAGATGTCGTACTCGAACTCAGCGTGCCCTTCTCTTAGCTCCGGAGGGATGAACGGGAGGCCGTAGCGTTCGAACAGCTCCGCTTCCGTCTCCGGCTGCCACAGGCCGTCCGCGGTCTCGACCCCGTACTCGGAGATCGACTCACCCTTAGCTTTTGCGAGTTGGCGCATGCGGACGTTATGGTCTTTTGAGCCGGTGAAGTGGTGGAGCGTCGCCGCGAAAGCACCGGGCTCGACCATTCGGAAGTCGACCGACACCATCTCCTCGCGCTCTAAGACGAGCGACACTTTCGTCTCACCGGCTGCGATGACTTCATTGACGAACGGGAGCGCGAGCAGTTTGTCGCGTAAAGCGACAGGCTCCTCGGTCGCGATGATGAAGTCCAAGTCTTTGCACGTCTCCTCGGCCCGGCGGAAACTGCCCCCTACCGAATGCCGGAGGACGAGCGCCTCGCCTTCTAACACCGTGTTGATCTCTTCTACGACCGGGCGCATCATCGCGTACGACAGGCGTTCCGGACGGGATTCCAAGTTCCGTGCTGCTGCGAGCAACTTCTCGACGCTCTTCGTGCCGAAGCGCGGCAATTCTGACGCCGTGCCGTCTTCCAATACACGGATGAGCGACTCGAGGTCGACGACGCCGACCCCTCTTAGCTGAGCCAGTTTCTTGCCGCCGAGCCCTTGAATTTTGAGTAGCTTCATCAAGCCGTACGGAATCTCTTCTTGAAGCGACTCGAGCACCTCGCTCCGTCCCGTCTGGCGCCATTCCTCGAGTACAGCTGCCGTTCCTTTACCGATACCTGAGATCGTCGTCAAATCATCAATGTCGTCGAGTTCGAGCTCGGTGTTCTCGAGCGCCGTCGCCGCTTTACGAAACGCGTTGATTTTGAACGGGTTCTCACCCTTGATCTCCATATATTGCGCGATTTTCTCTAACAGCATCATCGCCTCAACTTTATTCATCGTATTTCCCCCTTTTTCATACAGAAAAGACCGAGACACAAGCGCTTGCTTGCATTCCGGCCTGTCGTGTCACAGCATCTTATTCGAGAACCAGTCAGATAGGTATGGCGTGTCCTGGATGATGAACGTCGCGAGCGACGAGTTGTCGACCGCATTTTGGACGCCCGCCATCGGGACGAACGCGATCACCCAAAGGATGAAGAACGTGATGACGTATGACTCGAAGAATCCGAGCACGGCACCGATGATGCCTTTCAATTGGCGCAAGATCGGCAAGTCCGTCAAGAAATCGAGCATCGACAAGATGAGATGCAAGACGAGCTTCGTGATCAGGAACAAGATGACGAACCAGAAAACGTTATAGAATATCATCTCGATGCCTGACAGTGAGTTCAAGTCGAGCACACCGCCCGGTAACGTCCCGTCAAGTTGTGACGGATATGGAATCCAAAGCTTGAACGCTTCGGCGAGATCCCGGTAATAGGCGTTGGCGACAAAGAAACTGATGATGAGCGCGACCCAATGGCCGAGCTGGAGGATCGCTCCACGGCGGAAGCCGTTAATGATCCCGATAAACAAGAAAAACAGTATAAGTAAAGTAACCATGGATTGATTTATTCTCCCGTATTTCGTTTAGTTTTGACGTGATCGCTCGCAATCTGGATGGCGGCGAGGACCGCTGCCTGACGAGCGTCTAGCTGAGGGGACTGTTCACGAATCTCGCGGATTTTACTATCGACGAGAAAGCCCACTTCCCTCACATGATCGGCTGACTCCTCGCTAACAATCGTATAGTCTTGCCCCGCAATGTGAATCGTTGTTCGTTGTACCTGCACGTGTCACCCCTCCTTTACGTCTGTTCAAAATTAATCATAACATCGTTTGTATATTAGGAAAAGGAGAAGACCCCTTCCTTTTTCCCGCTAACATTTTGTGATACCCTGTTCAGAAGTTGTCAAACGTCAATCTTCAGTAAAATTCGAAGATAGGCTGGCAACACGCAGGGAAATGTGCGAAAATAGCAACAATTCAAACATTTAGAAAGGATGATTTATTTGAAATTAAGGATTGGTCTTCTAGGCCGTATCATCATCGCTATCGCTTTCGGGATATTAGTCGGTAGCATCGTACCAGAAAGCCAGAACTGGATTGTACGGACGTTCGTCACGTTCAACACGGTCTTCGGACAATTCTTAGGCTTCGCCATCCCGCTCATCATTCTCGCCTTCATCATTCCAGGTATCGGGGAACTTGGAAAAGGCGCCGGGAAACTAGTCGGCTTGACGGCCGCGATTGCTTACTTATCGACGATCGTTGCCGGTACACTCGCCTACTTCGCGACGAGCAACCTATTCCCACAGATCTTAGCACGCAGCACGGCATCAGCTGAAAACCCAGAAGAAGCACTCTTGAAAGGTTTCATGGAGTTTGAGATTCCACCGGTATTCGGTGTCATGACGGCGCTCATTCTCGCGTTCGTCATCGGAATCGGGATCGCCGCGATCGAGAGCAAACGCTCACTCGACCTCGCCATGGACTTCCGCGATATTATCGAACTACTCATTAGTAAAGTCATCATTCCATTTTTGCCGATCCACATCGCCGGAATTTTCATGAACATGACGTACGCCGGCCAAGTTGCCGAGATTTTGTCGGTGTTCTCGCTCGTCTTCGTCACGATCATCGTCCTTCACGCGACGATGCTCATGATTCAATATTCAATCGCAGGCGGGCTCAATAAAGAGAATCCGTTCAAACTGCTCAAGACGATGATGCCAGCTTACTTCACAGCTATCGGCACACAGTCGTCAGCCGCGACGATCCCGGTCACGCTTCGTCAGGCAAAATTGAACAAAGTCGATGAAGGCGTCGCCAACTTCGTCGTCCCGCTCTGCGCGACGATCCACTTATCAGGCTCGACGATCACGCTCACATCAGTCGGTGTCGCCCTCATGTACTTGAACGGCATGCCGATGTCATACGCGATCGTCCTCCCGTTCATCCTCGCCCTCGGCGTGACGATGATCGCGGCGCCAGGTGTTCCTGGTGGGGCCGTCATGGCATCACTCGGATTGTTCGGGTCGATCCTCGGATTCGATGCGACGATGCAAAGCCTCGTCATCGCGCTCTACTTGGCGCAAGACAGCTTCGGTACGGCGACGAACGTCACAGGTGACGGCGCCATCGCCAAAATCGTCCATTACTTCAAACGCAACACGAACTTGCTCGACGACGCGAAAGCGCGCGAAGACATCGCTTAACGAGTTACGAGCTAGACAACGGGCAGGCCTCACGGTTTGCCCGTTTTTCATACATATACAGAAAGGGTGTCTTTCGTTTACACGGCTCCTGCGAAACGCGGAAACGGATACGCCCGCAGTCTCGTCGCCGAGCTCAGTCGCCGATTGCTCGAAACGAAATCGTTCTGCACGCTCTACACCGATTTGACCAACCCGACGTCAAACAAGATTTATCAAGAAGTCGGCTACCGGCCGATCATGGAATCTTCGTGGATCCGGCTCGCTAGATGAATCATCCCGCCTCCCCTATACTAATAGGTGGAGGCGATTTTTATGAGGAACTGGTGGAAGCAAATCCCGAAACGAGTCCGTTCGGTCGTGTCGACCGTCTTCGTCGGCTCGATCGTTGCCTACATGCTGATCGTCGGTGGCATGAGCGTCTTCGCCGACCCGAATCTCGACACGCTCTTGCTGAGCGTCATCGGGGCCGCCTTGCTGACGTTTATCGCTTATCAGGCAATAAAAAAGTGATCGACGCGTTCGTCGATCACTTTTTGTATACGTTTAGAAGAATGAAGCTGGGTTGACCGTGCTGCCCGCGCTCGAAGACGAGTACGAGTAACCGCCACGGTGAATCTCGAAGTGCAAGTGCGAACCAGTCGAGTTACCTGTGCTACCCATGCCGCCGATGTTCTGACCTTGCGAGACACGTTGGCCAGCCGATACCGACACCGAGCTCAAGTGAGCGTAGACCGTCGTCCAAACTTGTCCGTTCAAGACGTGCGTGATGATGATGTGGTTCCCGTAGGCGCCGCCCCATCCTGCCGTCGTGACCGTACCTGTTTGCGCTGCATAGATCGGTGTGCCGACCGGTGCCGCGATATCAAGACCGTTGTGGAACGTATAACCGTTCACACCACTTGCAGGTCCAAAAGGTTGTGTGAGACGGCCGCTAGCAGGGCGTTGGAACATGCCGCCGCTTGCCGGTGCCGCCGCTACAGGTGTTGCCGCTGACGCGCTCGGCTTGCTTGACGAACCTTGTTGCTTTTGTTGTTTCGCTGCTGCTGCAGCTGCCGCCGCTTCCGCAGCCGCTTTACGTTTCGCTTCTTCAGCCGCACGACGTTGTGCTTCGATTTCTGCCTTGATTGAAGCTTCTTGTGCTTGGAGCGTTGATTCCATTTCTTTCAAACTCATCAATTTCGATTCGAACTTGATTTTCTCAGCGTTGAGCTTCTTGACTTTAGCCGCCCGCTCTTTCATTTTCTTGTCGAGTGCTGTTTTACGTGCTTCAAGTTCTTGCTTTTGTTTAACGAGAGCGTCGCGCTCGGCTTTCAATTCAGCCTGTGCTGTCGCAAGCTTTTCTTTCGTCGCCTGGTACTCTTCAAAAATCTGCTTGTCGTTCTCTTGAATCGTACCTGCTGTGATCATACGAGTAAGCAAGTCACCGAAGTCTTTTGATCCGAAGATGAACTCAGCCCAGTCGATCGACCCGCCGCCGTTCTTTTGCATCGTTGCCATGCGCTCTTTCATAAGTTCTTCTTGTGCTTTCATTTTTGCTTCATACTGCTTGATTTGTTTTTCAAGCGCGGCAATTTTTTCTTGCGTAGCACGGATCTCAGCTTTCTTTTGTGCGACGTCGTTGATGACGTCTTGGAGTTCAGCGTCTAGCTTATTGATTTCTTGCTGCTCTTTGCTGATCGCTTTTTCGCGTGATTGGATCGAAGAGTTCGCTTTGCTCTGCTCAGTGCTATTCTTTTGTTGCTGCTGTTGGACCTTTTTTTGCTTGTCTGTAAGTGACGCTGCAAAACCAGGTGTCGTGCCGCTGATTAGAAGAGCGCCTAAAGTGACGGTTGCTGCAAGTTTCTTCAAGTTAATCAATGTGCTTACCTCCGCTGAGTCGTGTGAATTTCTATAGAATAATAGATGAATGAGTTCTGTATAGTTTTGCGAGAATCCGTCTCGCCCTGTGACTCATTATAGCAATCTAAACCCAAAGTTATTTTACACTTATATTTCATTCGCGTTACATTGACCTGATTTAGGTTTTATCCTCGCTAAAACGTGGGTATTTAACGGGCTCAATCAACAAATTGTCACAAAATATGAATTTAGTAAAAAAGAAAAACGCTTTATGAAAGCGCTTTTCAAATAATGACCTATACTATTTTTTATCTACCTGACCGATACATAACCTCTCCGTTGGTGTTTGTTACGCTTTCTGACGAACAGATAATAGCCACCGAAGAGCAGGACGCCACAACAAGCGCCGAAGCTGTCTAATACGACATCTTGAATGAGCGGGGTGCGTTCCGGGGTCAGACTCTGATGAAACTCATCAAAGATGGCGACCGTGTTCGCGAGCGCCCAAGCGAACAACAACACGAGCCACGCGTTCAGTCTCGTCCGCGACACGGCTTTGACGAACAACGCACCTAAGGCAAAGAAGACCGTGAAGTGTGCCGCTTTCCGAATGAGGAATTCGATCAAGCCGGCGCTTCCTTTGTCTTCGAGCGAAACCGGGCTGCCGGCGTAGTCGAAGTCGACAGTCGAGAGGATTGGTTCGGCCCACGTCCAATCGAAGCGATCGAGCGGTGAGACAATGCTTTGGTCTGAGTACGGCGTCGCACTCGAGACGAACAAGCCGATCAGGATCAACGCGATCCAAATGAATTCATTTTTCAATATGTACATAACACCTTTCCTTTCTACACCGATTCATTATACGGGTTCCGTTTGATTTCATTGTAACAGCGACCTCATCGTTTCGTGACAATTTGATTGCGGACAACCGCTTCAAAGTCGTTCGCGATCGAACGGCTTGCTATAATGAACATAAAAAAGGGGGAATCAGATGATGATCTATCAGTACGAAGCAGCCGACATGAGCGGCAAGCTACAGCCTTTATCCAAATACGAGGGGGACGTCCTCTTGATCGTCAACACGGCGAGCAAGTGCGGCTTCACACCTCAATTAGACGGCCTTGAAAAGCTATTTGAGCGCTATCAAGGTCAAGGTTTCCATATTCTTGGCTTCCCGTGCAACCAGTTCGGCAACCAAGACCCGGGCTCGAACGAAGAGATCAGCGAGTTCTGTCAATTGAACTACGGCGTGACGTTCCCGATGTTCTCGAAAGTCGACGTCAACGGCAAAGACGCCCACCCGCTCTTCCAATACTTATCGAAAGAAGCACCTGGCCTGCTCGGCTCGAAAGCGATCAAATGGAACTTCACGAAGTTCCTCGTCGACCGGAAAGGCAACGTCATCGAACGGTTCTCACCGCAGACGACACCGGACGAGATCGAGCGAGCGGTGAAACGCCTGCTCTGACCGCTAAAAAGGATGGTCCGCCCCTCTAGGGCAGACCATCCTTTTATCGCGGCGTGATGAAGTTGATCGTATAGAACGGGCTGTTGTCGTCATTATAGACGAGGCCGACCGAGGCGTGCGTGAAGTCCCGCTTCAAGATATTCTCGCGGTGACCGAGCGAGTTCATCAGCCCCCAGTGAGCGTGAAAGACGCTCATCTGCCCCATCGCCAAGTTCTCCCCGGCGAGCGAGTAGGCAAGTCCGGCCTCATTCATCCGTTCGAACGGGTCGCGTCCTTCGGGGTCGATGTGGCTGAAGAAGTTGTTCACTGCCATGTTCTCACTATGCGCCCGGACGACCGGGAGCAGCGGCTCATAGTCAGCGAGTGCGGATAACCCAAACTTTTGACGGTCCCAGTTCATGAGCATACGCATGAGCGTCTCGTTGGACACGATGCTCTCGGCCGAGACGTCTCCATAATACCCGGCGCTCGACTCCTCGACGCTCCGTTCAACCGAAAGGATGCCTTTCAGCTTGTCTTCGTCATGTTGGTCAAAGAACATCGTGACGTAATTGCCGTTCATCGCATAGACCGAGAACGAAGGATCGTCCGGGATCAAGTAACGTTTCAACCCTTTATCATAAGACTTCACTTCGTCGAAGCCGATGTTCTCGACTTGTTGTCGTGTCGTCTGATCAAGGACGAGCCCTTCGAACGTACTGCCCGACTCGAATTGGTATTGCCCTTTTTTGGCACCATCCTCGTCGACGAGCTCAAGCGTCCGGTCGCCATTTTTCTCGAGCAAATACCAGTCGTGACCGGTATATTGGCTCGCGAACTGCGGGGCGTCGGTCGCGACGCCCTCTTCCACCACTTCCGTCGACTGCACCTGGACGCTCGTCGGCGCCGATACGTTCGGCACCTCATAGTTCCAAGCCGTATATAGACCAATCCCGATCAATAGAATAAACAGTTTACGAAACATATCGTCTCCTTTCGTGAGAACCTAGCCCTGTTGCTCACCGAATTCACGCAGACGCGATTTGATATCGATAAGCATCTCCATATAAGCGAAATAAGTCGCTTCGTCTATATTTAGCATACCACTCACTTTGACTGGCACGTCCTCGGCCTGCTCACGCAGTGCGCTGCCCGACGCAGTGAGCGACACCAACACCCGGCGCTCATCCTCGGTCGCCCGAACTTTCTCCACATACCCGAGCTGGGTCAACCGTTTGATGAGCGGTGACAGCGTACCCGAATCAAGCGTTAACCGTTCCCCGAGCTGTTTCAAATCGATGTGATCTTCTTCCCATAAAACGAGCATGACCAAATACTGGCTATATGTGAGTTTGAGCGGCGCTAAGATCGGCCGATACAAACGTGTCAATTCTTTTGAGGCGGTGTAGAGCTGAAAGCAAATCTGATGCTCTAATGTTAACGAACTTTTCATATAAATTCCTCCGGCTAAAGTCTTAGGTCAAGCATATCACTTGAATATCTGTTTGACTGCCCTATAATTAGATTGTGCACAACTTAATTGTTAAAAACGAAACGGAGGAATTAAATTATGAAACCACTATTCACAGCTTCAGCAACAGCTCTCGGTGGCCGCGAAGGTCGCGTCACATCTACGGACGGCGTCATCGACTTGAACGTCGCGATGCCAGGAGCGAAACAAGCAGAAGAGTCGACGAACCCTGAGCAATTGTTCGCAGCCGGATACGCAGCTTGCTTTGGCAGCGCGTTGAACCTCGTCATCGGTAAAGAGCGCGTCAAGACAGATGGCACGAGCGTCACTGGCCACGTCACACTCAACCAGAACGACGAAGGTTTCTTCATCTCGGTCGAGCTCGAAGTCGAAATCAAAGGTGTCGACCAAGCAACTGCTGAGCGTCTCGTCGAAGCAGCGCACCAAGTGTGCCCGTACTCGAAAGCGACACGCGGCAACGTCGACGTCAAATTGACGACAAACGTCGCCTAATCCCCCGCCCGCTCCAATATGAGCGGGCTTTTTTTTGCGTCCATACCTATTAACAGAGTAGAATGAAGAGACAAACATCCGACCGAGGAGGGACACGATGCTAAAAGGAAAACGAAAGTACATCACGTTCGCCATCGTGGTCGTCTTTCTGTTCGCCGCTCTTTACAACGGGCTGACGATTAGAGAGTACGAGCTGACGACCGATAAGCTCGAAACTGGTCAATCGTTACGCGTCATCCTCCTCTCGGATTTGCACGGCTATTCGTATGGCGAGGACCAAAAAAATCTGATTGAGAAAGTTCGTGAGCAGCAACCTGACTTGATCGCGCTTCCCGGTGATTTGCTCGACCGATACCGCTCACCAGACGCCGCTTTCGAACTGATCGAAGGGCTACAAGGGATCGCCCCGATGTATTTCGTCACCGGCAACCATGAAATTGATGAATCAAGTGATTTCGTCCGGCACGACGTCAAAGACGTGTTTCGTTCGTTTGGTGTGATCGTGCTCGAGAACGAAGCCGAGACCGTGACGGTCAACGGGGTCGAGCTCATCATCGGCGGCGTCGAGGACCCGCTTCGCACGTACGCCGAAAACATATACGGGAACTGGGAGCAAGACGTCTTGACGGCACTTGACGACGTCGAAACGGACGACACGTTCAGCCTGCTCTTGTCCCACCGGGCGGAACAAGTCGAGACGTACGCCGAGCTTCCGTTTGACCTCGTCTTGTCGGGCCACGCCCATGGCGGCCAGGTCCGTATCCCTTATCTGTTGAACGGGCTTTACGCGCCTGACCAAGGCTTCTTCCCAAAATATGCGGGTGGCCTGTATGAACACGATTCGTTCACCCATATCATCGGCCGCGGCTTCAACTACACAGTCAGCGTACCGCGTATCTTCAATCCACCCGAGATCGTCGTCATCGACATCGCGGGCACCGGGACTCCTTTGTGAGTCCCTATTTTATGTTTGCAGACGACTGCGTCAAAGTCGTCCTGAAACCATAACAAAAGCGGTCCCCGACTCTTGTCAGGGACCGCTCGTGCGTTTACCAGATCGTTCGTTCCTCGCAGTGTGCCGTCTCTCGTTCGATTTGAACGGTCGAACGACCGAACGACCCGTACTGCTTCATCCGCTCCGTCACATCGTGCAGCACGCGTTGATCATCTGTCGTTTTATCGATCAACACGTGGCACGTGACGGCGTACTCCTCAGACGTGATCGACCAGACGTGGAGGTCATGCACTTCTTTGACCCCTTCGACGGTCGCAAGGTCACGCTGCATCGCCACGACGTCGACTTTGTCAGGCGCCCCTTCCATCAAAATATGGACGGCGTCCCGGGTCACGCGGTACCCGCTCACCAAGATGAGGAGTGCGACGAACATACTGGCGATTGGATCAGCGAGCGTCCACCCGAACATTAGAATGAGCAGCGCCGCTGTGATGGCCCCGACCGATCCGAGCAAGTCTCCGAACACGTGCAGGAGCGCGCTTCGGACGTTCAAGTTGTCCCGCTCGCCGCGCATCAAGATCCACGCCGCGAGCACGTTGACGAGCAACCCGATGACGGCGATGGCGAGCATGCCGCCGCTTAAAATCTCTGGTGGCGCGAACAAGCGCTTATACGCCTCGATGATGATATAACCTGAGATGACAAGGAGCGTCAATCCGTTGACGAACGCCGCCAAAATCTCAAAGCGGCGGTACCCGAACGTCTGGTTCGGTGTCGCCTTCCGGGCGCCGAACCGGACCGCCAAGAAACTGAGCCCGAGCGCTGCCGCGTCGCCGAGCATGTGCCCCGCATCCGATAAGAGCGCTAGGCTGTTCGTCCACAGACCGCCGATGACTTCGACGACCATGAACGTGACGATCAACAGAAATGCTAGCAGTAATGCTCGTTGATTCGTTGTGTGGTGGTGGCCTTCGTGGCCATGATCATGTTGTTCCATGCGTCATCGCTCCTCTCTCCTTTCATTATATCCCTTTTCTCCCCATCATTCAAATGTTCGTTTGAATGAAATTGAAAAAAGAAGCGCCGACAGGATGCACCCTCTCGACGCCAGCACTTATTTTTGTTCGATTCGGACCCGCATGACCCCGTTATACGGGAACAGCTTCAATTGAAGCGTCTCCCCGTCATACCAGCTGCCCGCACTTTGGGCGCTCGCCGCCTCAAGTTCAGGCGTCACGGCCGTCTGACGGTCCCAATCGATCGCTTTCACTCGTTGGTCACGCACCATTAAAAAGAAGCCGTTATAAAAGTGGTACTCGTTCACTTGGTCGCGCTGGACGGACGCCGGTGCCCCGAGTGTCGACCGGACCGTCGCTACGTCTTGTCCGAGCCAGTCCAAGGCAGACGCTGAAGCCGTCGGCACGACCGTTTGCCACGCCTGTTTCACCTCATCGTCCGAGACGCTAGTCGCTTCCTCGGTCACACGCGCTTCCGTCACCCATCCGGTCGTCCGCTCGTTCAACTGAAGTTTGACGAATCCACTGACTGCTTCGAGCCGTTCGAACCGGTCTCCAAGATCCGCCTCATATAGAACGGTCACACGATCATCGGCATACACTTTCGTGTACGGTGTCGCGATGTAGACGACGTTCTCACTCGGCTCTTCTTCAGTCGCTTCCTCTTCAGGTTCCGCCTCTGTCCCGCTATCGACTTCTTTTGTCGAGATATTGTCCGACTCAGGCAGCGCCGTCTGCTTTTGCGAATCGATGTACGCCGCGAACGCGATGACACCGATCAATGAAGCGATCAACAAGACCGCCGTCGCTAACCGTAACAACCGTTTTCGTTTCCTTGACGCGGCCCGTGATGACCGAACTTCTTCCTTCATTATTCTCCACTCCTACTCGTTTCGTCTCATTTGTTCCGATTCGTCAAACGGCTTCACGTTTCCTGCCTCGTCGACAAATTTTTGTTCGTCGCTCGTCAGCGCCTCGAGCGTCTGAATCGTCGCTTCGACGTCGATGGGGGGCGTGTCTTGTCCGGCTTCTAAAATCCGCACCGTCTCGCCGAGCTCGATCGTCCGGTCCGTCAGCTGATGGAACGTCCGGTCGTGCGAGATGAGGATGAGACCGCCCCGGTAGATCGATAAGGCCGCCTCGATCTGTTCGCGTGTCGCGACGTCTAAATAGTTCGTCGGTTCATCGAGCGCGAGCATGTCTGCGTCCGAGAAATAAAGGATGAGGAATGCGATCCGACACTTCTCGCCCATGCTCGCCTCACGCATCGGTTTATAGACGTCGTCACGACGGAACAAGAAATGGGCCAGGAGCGTCCGCGCTTCCGTCTCCGGAATGTCGCTCGCGGATAATAGTGCGTCAAGCAGCGTCCCATCCTCGGGCAACCGCTCGAGCGTCTGTGAGAAGTAGCCGATTTTCAGTTTCGGATGGCGATGCACAGCACCCTCGTTTGGCTCAAGCTGCCCTAAAAGCAGCTTCAACAGCGTCGTCTTGCCGCTCCCGTTCGGTCCGACGATCGACAGACGGTCGCCCCGATTGAACGTGAACGAAAGATGCTCGAACAACGGCTCGTCATATCCGAACGCGACGTTCTCGACCGTGATCCATGTCTTTGCCTCAAGCGGTTCCGCTTGGAAGCGGACCGAAACGCGAGCCGCGTCTTTCGGTTTGTCGGGACGCCCTTGTTCGAGCTGGTCGAGTTTTCGTTCCCTTGCTTTCATCTTGACGGCAAGGTTCGCCGCTCCTTTCTGGGCACCGGGACTGCGGACGCTCGCCGTCGCTTTCGCCTTCAAGTGCCAGCCTTTGTACTGGGCGATCATATCGAGCAGTTCCGACTTGCGCGCCACATAGCGCGCGTGGGCCCGCTCGTCACGCACCCGTTCCTCGGCTTTTTGCTGCTTATAGGCGCTATAGTTGCCCGGATAGCGGACGACCTCGCCGTCACTCAGTTCAAGGATGACCGTTGCGACGTCATCGATGAACTGGCGGTCGTGGGAGATGGCGAGCACCGTGCCCGGAAACTCACGCACCCAGCGCGTCAGCCAGTCGATCGAGTCGACGTCGAGATGATTCGTCGGCTCGTCGAGCAAGACGACGTCGACGTGACACATCATAAGCCGGGCCAATTGTGCCCGCGTCTGTTCGCCGCCGCTCAAGTCAGAAAGCCGTCTTAATCCCATTTCGTCCATGCCGATTCGTTTCAACGCTTGGTTTGCCTCGGCCTCGAGTCCAAAAGCGTCACACGCCATCGCCTCGTCATACACCGCAAGCACGCGCTCCGTGTCGCCTGATGTGACTTCTTCGTACAAACGGAACCGTTCGCCGTCACCTTTCATGACGTACGCGAGCGTCGTCCCATCCCCAACAAACACGGTCTGTTCGACGACACCGACTTTTCCTGCTACTTCGATTCGACCGGCCTGAGGGCTCAGTTCACCGACGAGCAATTTGAACAACGTCGTCTTCCCTGACCCGTTTTGGCCGAACAAGACGGCCCGTTCGCCTGTTGACACGTCGAACGAGACGCTGTCAAATAGCGGTTGCTGGTCGTAGTCGAACCGGACTTGATGTACAGATAACATAGTTGTCTCACCTCGCTTATTAGTCCGCTACGCGATGAAACAAAAAACACCATTCGCTAGAAAGCGATGGTGTGAAGATCTCCGGTCAAGCGGAAAAAAGGGTCACCCCGTAGCTTGAGATTGGACACACTTCACCCGTGACTGTTCAGACGAACAGTGATGATTCGTTTCATCAGTTGAGTGAGTGTGACTTTTTCATAGCACGCGGTACCTTCCTTTCCTAATCTACTGCCACCTTACCAAAATGTAAGCGGATTCGCAACCAACAAACCCACAATCTCCCATCGTTTCTACGCCTATGGGCGGATGCACGTCTTAGTCGTCAGCGTTAAGATGAAACTATCCTATATAACGAGGTGACTCACATGAAATTACGCAACTTACTCGTCCCGAGCGCTGTCTTGGCAAGCGTCGGCACGTTCTTTTATACACGACTGAAACAACGGTTACCGCGTCCTGACTTTAAAGAGGCGCCGATCAAACCGGACTTGTCCATTTTCGACGAGACGAGCGTGAGCGCCACGTGGATCGGCCACTCGACCGTGCTCATCCATTGGTACGGCCTCAAAATTTTGACCGACCCGGTATTCTCAAAACGGATCGGTGTCCACGTCGGTCCCGTCACGTTCGGCATGAAACGGCATACCGCCCCTGCCCTCTCGATCGAAGAGATCGGTCACGTCGACGTCATCTTGCTCAGCCACGCCCATATGGACCACTTCGACCATAAAAGTTTGAAGCGGCTCATCACCCGTGACACGGTCGTCATCTCGGCACCGGGGACGAGCAAACTGTTGCGTCACTATCCGAGCCTACAGACGCTCGAGATGCATCCCCACGACAAGTTGACACTCGCGAACGGACTCAACGTCCAAGCGATCCCGGTCGCGCATTGGGGCAACCGCTTCCCGTGGGACAAACACATGGGCTATAACGGCTACGTCTTGAAATATAAAGGCGTCCGTATGCTGTTCGCCGGCGACACGGCGTACACCGAAGCGTTCAACGGGCTCGCGAACAAAGAACCGATCGACCTCGCCTTCTTCCCGATCGGTGCGTATCAACCGGACTCGTTCCAGGAAGCGCACTGCACCCCGGAGCAAGCGTGGACGATGTTCAAACAGAGCGGAGCGAAACGGTTCTTCCCGATGCACTGGGACACGTTCGTCTTATCATACGAGCCGGTCGAGGAGCCGTATGACCGCCTCGTCGCCGCAGCCAAACTCGAACGCGATCAAATCGTGGTCAAGGCGCACGGAGAAAGCATTCGGCTGTAGGTTTCACTTTCACTTTGTCGTGATTTTCGGTAACGTTAGATGTGAGAGGGAGGGAATCAAATTATGGAATGGACAACACTCAATAATGATGTGAAACTGCCGATGCTCGGTCTCGGCGTGTACAAAGTTGAAGACGGGACGGTCACGGTCGACACGGTCAAGGCGGCACTCGACGCCGGCTACCGGTTGATCGACACGGCCGCCATCTATCAGAACGAAGAGAGCGTCGGGCAGGCGATCCGTGAGTCGAGCGTCCCGCGCGAAGACATCTTCGTGACGACGAAGCTGTGGAACGAGTTTCACGGCTACGACGAGGCGCTCCAGGCGTTTCAAGACAGCCTCGACCGACTCGGCCTCGATTATGTCGACTTGTTCTTGATCCATTGGCCGATGCCGCGCTTCGGTAAGTTCGTCGAGACGTACAAAGCGCTCGAACAGTTGTATGAGGAAGGCAAAGTACGGGCCATCGGCGTCTCGAACTTCGAGATTCAACACCTCGAACAGATCATCCAATCGTGCGCGATCGTACCGGCGGTGAATCAAGTTGAGATCCACCCATACTTGTCCCAAAAAGAATTGATCGCGTTCTGCAAGCGTTATGACATCCAGATCCAAGCGTGGAGTCCGCTCATGAAAGGTCGTGAGGCGCTCGAGGATGCGACGATCGTCGACATCGCGAGCAAGTATGGAAAGTCCCCGGCCCAAGTCATCTTGCGCTGGCATCTTCAAAACGGTGTCGCCGTCATCCCAAAATCGGTCACACCGAGTCGGATCCGTGAAAACATACAGGTATTCGACTTCACGTTGACGAAAGAAGACATGGCAGCGATCGACGGACTCAACCGGAACGAGCGGACCGGTTCCGACCCGGTCGAAATGCACAAAATCCACTACTGAGGAGAGACTGTACATGTTCAAAAAACTAGCTTCTGATTTGACAGGCTTTAGCGATATCGGTGAAGTCATCGACCCGAAAGACTTCGACAAGGCAGATGCCGACGATTACGTCTTACATGAGGACAACGAGAAGATTTACTTCTTGATCAAGTCGAAATCGGACGAGTACTGCTTCACGAACCTCGCGATGATCCATCTCGACGGCGCGAGCGCCATCAGTTCGAAGCGCGTCTTGTATCGTTATCCGTACGCGCAACATCCGCTCCAACACGTCATGTTCGAGACGGCCGGTACGGTCGACTTAGACGTCGAGATCAAGTTCACGATCGGCGACAAGCCATACTCGATCGACGTGAACAAAAAGCAAATCGAGCACGTCAAAGACTTGTACAAATCACTCCTCGCCATCGCCGATAAACAGCGTGAAGGCCGGAAAATGCTCGAGTTCGCCAACGCGTCGCTCACGCATTCCGTGTCAGTTCTGAGCGGCCTCCGGCAAGGCGACATGAACGTCGCGACGACGTTCAAAGACTTGTCGCAACAATCGTTCGACTGGCTCCAAGGCCACTATCACGAATGGAACCGGAAAGATTTCGGTGACGTGTTCGAGAAGTACATCAATAATTAACTTGGTGGTGACGTATGGACTACATGTGGTTGTTGATTGCGTTTTTCTTGTTCATGCTCGTGATTTTGACTGTGTTCATCAGTAGTGTGCTCAACGCCTTGCTCAGGAACCTCCACCCGTTAGTTCATATCACCGTCATTTTGTTTTTGTCGTTCACGTATGAGCGTCTAATGTTAGATTATAATCTCTTGTGGACGCTTTTCATTCTTGTGACCATCAGTTATTTAGCACCACTTCTCGTCGTTAAAATGTACAACAAAGGTGAGCGCTTCGAACGCGAACATCTAAAATGACAAAATGTCCCCTAGACTCCAAACGAGTCTAGGGGACATTTTTATTTACTTTCGTCGATCAACCGTTCGGCGAGCCGTTGGTACAAGTGGCTCATATGCACGGCGGAGGCAATGGCGAGCGACTGTTGGATTTCACTCGTTTCAGTCACTTCCACGTTCGCGAGCAGCGTCTCGGCTTGCGTCTCGAACGCCTGCAAGTTCTGTTCTTTCTGAGCTTGATAGGCGTCGTAAAAGTCTTCGAGCGAGAACGCCTCGTCCGATTCATTCAGCGGCCGGAGCGTCTCTTTGATGTCGTTGATCGACAACAGCCCTTTCATCTCGTAAATCAGGCTTAGTAGCATCAAATGCTCGTTCGTGTACTTCTTGTTTTTAACGGGATGGAACAACTTGCCTTTGGCGTAGTTGTTGATCATCGTCTTCGTCAAAATCGTCTCGTCTTCATTACGTTTCATCTTGCCGTAATGTTGCTCGAACAGTTGGATGACTTGGTCCATATATAAGTCGATCGTCGGCAATACCACTTTCGGGAGCGTGCCTTCCGTCCGTACAATCTCGTTCGGTTTCATCGAATCACCTCACTTTCAGTATACGGACAATCGTCGTTTGTCGAAACAAAAACCTTGTTCTTCTTGCCCATACCGCTTATCATGTAGTTATGGATACTACATGACGTCATAAGGAGTGTTTTTGCATGAATTCGATTTTTCGGGAACCTATTAACGCGCTGACCCATCTCGCCGGAGCGGTACTCGCCTTCATCGCCTTGATCGCGATGACGGTGAAAGCGTCACTGCTCGGCTCACCGCTCGCCATCATGGCGGCGATTTTGTTCGGAATCAGTCTCGTATTTCTTTACTTATCGTCTGGTCTCTACCACAGCATCATCGCCTCGCCGAAAGTCATCGCGTTCTTCCGACGAATCGATCATGCGATGATTTACGCCTTGATCGCCGGGACATACGCCCCGCTCACACTGCTCGCGCTCGAAAGCCCGATGCGCTGGGTGCTGTTCGGTATCGTCCACGTCCTCGCCTTGTTCGGCATCATCTTCAAACTTGTCTGGTTCCACGCCCCACGCTTCTTGTCGACTGCTCTCTACATCGGCATGGGCTGGCTGTCGGTCTTCTTCATCGGACCGCTCCATAGCGTGATCGGCAACGGCGGCATCTTTTGGCTCTTGCTCGGAGGCTTCATGTACACGGTCGGCGGTCTCATCTACGGCTTCAAGCCGAAGTTCGTCAACTGGCGCGGTTGGGGCTTCCACGAGGTGTTCCACTTGTTCATCTTGTTCGGCAGCTTCGCCCACTTCGTCTGCGTGTTCTGGTACGTCTTTTAAGTCCTCCTCGTGAGGGCTTTTTTTGTGAGCACATTCATTTACTTCAATTTCAAGACATCCTACACTGACTGTAGGAGGGATTCACTATGAAAATTGAAGTTTGGTCAGATTACGTCTGTCCGTTCTGTTATATCGGTAAGCGCCGTCTAGAAGAAGCGCTCGAACAGTTCCCACACGCGGACAAGGTCGAAGTGGAGTTTAAGAGCTTCGAACTCGACCCGAACGCCCCGACGACCGATTCACGTTCGATTTATGAAGTGCTCGCGAAGAAATACAGCATGCCGCTCGAGCAGGCGAAAACGACGACGGCCCAAGTCGCCGCTCAAGCTCAATCAGTCGGACTCGACTATGACTTTGACAACATGGTCGTCACCGGCACGCTCGACTCACACCGGTTGACGCACTATGCGAAGACGGTCGGTAAAGAGAAGGAACTGTCGGAAGCGCTCCTCAAAGCGTACTTCATCGAGGCGAAACATATCGGCGACCACGACGTCCTCGTATCGATCGCGACAAGCGTCGGGCTCGATGCTGACGCCGTGAAAGACGTACTCGCTTCAGACGTGTACACGGAAGAGGTTCGTGCTGAAGAAAGACGCGCGAGCGACCTCGGCATCACCGGCGTCCCGTTCTTCGTCTTCGACGGGAAGTATGGCGTCTCAGGCGCCCAACCGACCGAGGCGTTCACACAAGTACTCGAGAAGACGTGGGCCGAATCGGCACCGACACTTCAAGTGCTCTCGGGCGGTGCGACGTGCACGGACGATAACTGCGATATTTGACTTCAAAAGAACGACAGAGAAGCATTCGTCTGAATACGGACGAATGCTTTTTTAGATTTAATCTAAGTTTGCAAATCCTTTAGCATGGCCTCGAATGAAATTGCTTCAGAATGTTCTTGATGTGCACTCATTACTTCATAATAAAGCACTATGTCTAATTCATCTTCTATTCGTTCTAGGACAGCTTCCCGAACAAGCATAGAGAGGGTAAGATTTTTTGTTTTCGCATACTCTCTAATGAGAAGTTCGTCTTCCTCATTGAGTCGCACAGATATCGTTCCCATACAATCACCCTCCTTCATACACATTGTATTACGAAATCAGAGTGTTTATATAATCAGTTCGCATGAATTAATGAATGGGAGTAGAAGCCGAATCTTCGGCTTCTTTTTTGTGGCTTAATGAATCATTCTCAAGCATAATTATTATTAACTGATAAGAATCGAGGACTTAACATATGTGGAAAAATCGGAACGTCTGGATCATCTTGACCGGGGAGTTCGTCGCCGGTCTCGGGCTTTGGCTCGGCATCATCGGCAACTTGGAGTTCATGCAGGAAAAAGTCCCGTCCGACTTCGTCAAGGCGCTCATCCTTGCCGGCGGTCTGCTCGCAGGCGTCGCCATCGGACCGCTCGCCGGTCGGCTCACCGACCAGGGCTCGAAAAAGAAAATCATGCTCATCTCGAGCATCGTCCGGGCGCTCAGCGTTCTCTTCATGTTCGTCGCCATCGAGACGGGAAGCGTGCTTTGGATGGTCGTCTTCCTCGTCTTCCTGCAAGGGTCGGCCGCGTTTTACTTCCCGGCGCTTCAGGCAGCGATCCCGCTCATCGTCAAGGAACGCGAGCTGCTCGCCTTGAACGGGGTCCATATGAACGTCTCCACGCTGTCCCGGGTCATCGGGACGGCCATCGCCGGCATCTTGCTCACGCTCGTCTCGCTGCGGGACGTCTACGCGCTCTCGCTCGTCGCCTACTTGCTGCTCGCCGTCGCGACGTGGTTCTTGAACATCGACGAGACGACGACACCGTCCGCTCGGAAAGTCGATACGAAGTCGTCCGGCGGATTCAAGGACGTCTTCCCAATCATCAAGTCGATCCCGGTCATCTTCATGACGCTCGTCATGACGCTCATCCCGCTCCTCTTCATCGGTGGGTTCAACCTGCTCGTCATCAACATTAGCGAGCTGCAAGACTCGACCGCGATCAAAGGCTGGATTTATACGGCGGAAGGGATTGCCTTCATGGTCGGCGCGTTCGTCATCAAACGGATCGGTGAGAAGTTCTCCGTGTTCTCGATCTTGTTCACGTTCTCGTTTTTGATCGGGGTCGCCCAGCTCATGCTGTACTTCGCCGACATCCCGGCCGTCTCGATCGCGGCGTTCGTCTTGTTCGGCTTCTCGGTCGGCTGTTTCTTCCCGACCGCCGTGACGATTTTCCAGACGCGGATGCCGAAAGACTATCACGGGCGCTTCTTCTCGTTCCGGAACATGCTCGACCGCATCGTCTTCCAAGTCGTGTTGCTCGTCACCGGCTTCTTCCTCGACTTGATCGGTCTGCAGCTCATGGTCGTCTTGTTCGGGGTAAGTTCGATCGCGATGACCGCTTCCTTCCTCGTCTATACGCGGAAACACAAGCTTTATATCGAAACGGACGAGACCGAACGGATCTCGTCCTAACAAAACAAGCGCTGACCGAATTCGGTCAGCGCTTGTTCATGTCCTCGATGTCGCGCCACCACGTGTTTGTGTCGTTTCGTCCGTCGAGCGTGATGCGTTCCCCGATCATCGGAGTGAGTACGTGTTCTCGCGGCAACAACTGTGTCAACTGTTCGGCCGGGTCGTACCAGGCGTGGAACGATAGCGTGAACGCGCCCCAATGGATCGGCAACATCTTATCGGCCCGCACGTCGCGGAACGCCTGAGCCGTCTCTCGTGGCTGCATGTGCACATCCGGCCAACGCTCATCGTATTGCCCGCATTCGAGTGCCGCGAAATCGAACGGTCCGTACTCGTCCCCAATGTCTTTGAAGTGAGGACCGTAACCGCCGTCACCGCTAAAGAACAAGCGGTCCGTCTCACCGATGACGACCCATGACGCCCAAAGCGTCGCATTGCGGTCGGTGAGGGCACGACCCGAGAAGTGACGGGCCGGCGCACAGACGAACGTCCACGTCCCGAACTGATACGTGTCGCCCCAATCCCGTTCGATAATGCGTTCGGCCCCGACGCCCCAACGCTTCAAATGGCTACCGACACCGAGCGGGACGATGAACATGGCGACTTTGTCTTTGATCACTTGAATCGTCGCATAGTCCAAATGGTCGTAATGGTCATGCGTCAGCAAGACGACGTAGATCGGCGGCAAATCGTCGAGCTCGAACGGCAAGTTCTCGCTGAACCGTTCATTCTTCGCGAACGGGAGCGGTGACGGGCTCCGGCCGAACATCGGGTCGACGAGCATCGTCTTGCCGTCCATTTGAACGAGCATCGCCGAATGGCCGAGCCAATAGATGCGGGTGAAGCTCGAGCCGAGTGTCTCGGTGAAGTCGATCGGGACGACCGGCAACCGCACGCTCGGCTTCCGGAGCGAGTCCGGATTTAAAAATTCTTTCGACATCGAGATCATGTCATCGCTTGAAAACCGCATCGGTGTCTCAAGCTGATTGCGGAACTTGCCGTTGACAAGATTCGGCGACTGGAGCGCTTTTGGCTTGCGGCCGAGCGGTTTATATTGTGTGAGCGCCGTACCCGTCACAGCAGCCAAACCCATCAATGAAACGAGTAGTGTTTTTTTCAAAAATATCCTCTCCTCTACTGTTTATTATACGGCAACATGCCGGATTCCCCTGTTTTTAAATACGCAAAAAAGGACGACATCGCGTCGCCCTCAAGATTTCTGTAAAATTTTAATATCGTTGACGATCTCCTCGATCGGCACGTCTTGGAACCCTTGGTACGCCTTGATGATTTTCCCGTCTTGGTCGACGAGATAGAACCATGTCGCGTGATCGACTTGCGTGCCTTCGTCGGGCTTGCGGACGAGCGCCTTGAAGTTCTGTTGCGCGAACGCCTCGATCTCGTCTTGCGAATAGCCGGTCAAGAACTGCCAGTCGGCTTGCGCCAAGTCGTACCCGGACATGAACTGTTTAATCTTATCCGGTGTGTCGACGGTCGGGTCGACGCTGAACGACACGAACTGGACGTCCTCGACGCCTTCTTCGATGAGCGCTTCATTCAACTTCGTCATGTTGTACGTCATCGGCGGACAGACGGTCTCACAGTTCGTGAACACGAAGTCGGCCATCCACACTTTCCCTTTCAAGTCGTCGAGACTGACCATCTCCTCGTCCTGGTTCATATAGTCGAACGATTCGATCTCCCAGTTGAGCGGGTCTTCGATCTCATTGCCGCAAGCGGCGAGCACAGTGAGTAAACTCATAAGCCCGATCAGCATCCATTTTTTCAAACGTTCCATCCCCTTACTTGTCCGTTTTTGTGTTGAGCAATAATAGCGTGATGAGTGTGAACGCCGTGAGCGCGAGGAACGGGATCGTCACGAAGCCGAACCAGTTGATGTACTGCACGTTACACGGCACGCCTTCGACACACGGTTTGATGTCGGCAAAACCGGGTACTTTTTGCACGAGATAATGGTAAAGTGAAATCATACCGCCGACGATTGCTAGCGGTAATACATATTTCTTCACTTGACGATCGTTCGTGAATACAGCCATACCGAGCACGAAGACGAGTGGGTACATAAAGATACGTTGGACCCAGCACAGTTCGCACGGGACGAACTCGCGGATCTCACTGAAGTATAAACTGCCGAGCGTCGCCGTGAGCGCGACGAGCCAAGCAAGATACAAGCCGTAGCGGCTCAGGAACGACTGATTCATGGCGCCCCTTGTTCAATCAACCGTTCAATCGCCTTATAGTCGAACGGGTCTTCTAGCATGACGCCGTTGATCATGATCGACGGCGTGAACTGGACCCCGTATTCTTTGACGAGTCCGTCATCTAGACTCACCTGTTCGAGCACGCTCGAGTTTTCACTCAAGTCGTCTTCAAACTTCGCCATGTCGACCGACGTCGTCTCGCCTGCGATCTGCTTCAATCGCTCGACCGTGACCCATGCCTCGTCGTGCTGCTGGCTCGCCGGTTGCGCGTCATAGAGTGCCTTATGAAAGTCCCAGAACGCATCCGGGTCTTGCTTATAGACCGATTCTGAAGCGAGTGACGCCAAAATCGACTCTTGTCCGTGGAACAAGACGTTGATATAGCTGAAGCTCGCGTCGCCCGTATCGACATAGTCCGCCTTTAGTTGCGGATAGATCGTCTCGCCCCATTGTTTACAAGACGGACATTTGTAGTCCCCAAACTCGACGATCGAGACCGGTGCGTCCGCTTCCCCGAGCGTCGGTTGCCCGTCCGTCGGCACGTGCTCGCTCGTAGCCGGCGCTGCCGTCTCTGCCTGCTCGGCCGGGCGGTTCAAGAGAACGACCACGACCGCGATGAGTGCGACCGCGATGAGCGTCCCGACGACCAATGCTTGATTTTGTTTCATTCGTCTCACCTCTATTTTTATCGATTCGTCTTTCATTATAGCGAAAGCGCTATCCGATTCCACGAAATCGACTTGTCTTTTTACCGACTTCGCTTCAAGTCGTCCATATTTTGACGATGAATAAAGTGAATGTTTATTGTAGGAGGAACTATTTATGAAATCGTTCTCGATGCGCCTCGGGTTAATCTTGGCACTCAGCATTGCCAGTCTCGTCTTTATTCTAACACTCGCCTTAACGTATACGATCAGCGAGCGTTCAGCCGCGTCGCTTGAACAAGAGATCGGGGAACGTCTGTCGACGACATCGCACCAGCTCGTCGATAAGCTCGACTTCTATATGTGGTCGCGCTACCAGGAAGTCCAATTGCTCCAAGGACTCGACGCCTTGAACGAACCGCGCGAAAGCCGGGCCCTTCTCGATGAGGTCCAAACGAATATCCCTGCTTTCTCGTGGATGGGGGTGACCGATGCATCTGGGACTGTCACCGCCTCGACGGACGGGATTTTAGAAGGGATATCGATCGCCGAACGTCCGGTCTTCTCGGAAGCGCAACAACAACCGTTCATCGGGGACGTCCACGAGGCCGTCCTCCTCGCTGAAAAGCTCCCGAATCCAAGTGGAGAACCTCTCCAATTCGTCGACATCAGCGTCCCGATCGTACGCGACGGTGAATTCAAAGGTGTCTTGGCGACCCACCTGAGCTGGGAGTGGGGAGAAGAAGTGCTCCAACACTTTAACCGCACGTTGCACCATCACTCGGACTATACCGACATGCTCGTCGTCAGCGGGCGTGACAACACCGTGCTGCTCGGTCCCGATCATCTGGTCGGGACACCGCTCCCGACGACGCTCGAAGACGGCTGGCACGTCGAGACGTGGGAAGATGGAAAGTCATACTTGACCGGTGTCGCGATCGGTGAAGGTTATGATGACTACGCCGGTCTCGGCTGGAGTGTCGTCGTCCGGCAACCGGTCGACGTGGCGTTCGCCCCCGTCACGTCGCTGCAAAACAACATCTTATGGATCGGGCTCATCGCCTCGGTCGTGACCGCCCTGCTCGGTTGGCTGCTCGCCTTGTTCGTGACGCGGCCATTGCAAAAAATCACCGAGACGGCGACGCTCATGAAGCAAGGGAAAGTGAAGACGTTCCCGCATCAATCCGGCATCCATGAAATCGAGTCGCTCGCGTTCGCCCTTGAGTCACTCGTCACGTCGCTGACCCATTCAGAGACCGAACGGGTCCGCTTCGAATCACTCGCCAACCACGATGTATTGACCGGTCTCGCTAACCGGACGGCGCTCCGTCAGTACTTGAATGACGCACAACTGACAACGAACGACTATATCTGCTTCTATATCGACCTTGACGGCTTTAAAGCGATCAACGACACGTTCGGGCACGCGTCGGGCGACGAAGTGTTAGTCGAGATCGCCGAACGGTTGAAGCAACTGCCTCTCGAAGGGCTGTACCCGGTCAGATTGAGCGGAGATGAGTTCTTCGTTCTGTTCGAACGAAACAATCGAAGTGACCGCGACGTCCAGCAAATTGGTGAAGACGCCATCGCCGCGTTGTCCGCGCCCGTATCGTTTGACGGCGGGACGGCTACTGTCGGTGTGAGTATCGGCGCTGCGCTCTGGCGTTCGAACACGCCGCCGCATCTCACCGTCGAACGGGCCGACCAAGCACTTTATCGCTCGAAAGCGAGCGGCAAGAACCAAATCACGCTCGATGAATCGCTCGTACTCACATAAAAGATCCATGTCGCATCGGCGACATGGATCTTTGTTTACGCTTCGAACAACAATTGTTCTGGATCTTCGATCATATCTTTAATGTGTTTGAGGAACGTCACGGCCTCACGCCCATCGACGATGCGGTGGTCGTATGAGAGGGCGACGTACATCATCGGACGGTTCTCAATCGTCTCGGCGTCGATCGCGATCGGACGAAGTTGGATCGTGTGCATTCCGAGAATCGCGACTTGCGGTCCGTTCAAGATCGGTGTCGATAAGAGTGAACCGAACACGCCGCCGTTCGTGATCGTGAACGTGCCGCCAGTCAGGTCGCTAAGCCCGAGCTTATTGTTGCGGGCCTTGTCGGCGAGATGGATGATATCCTTCTCGATCTCGCCAAAGTTTTTACGGTCCGCTTCCCGGACGACCGGGACGACGAGTCCGTCCGGTGCCGATACGGCGATGCCGATGTCGTAATATTTCTTCAAGACGATCTCGTTGCCTTGAATCTCAGCGTTCAGATACGGCATCCGTTTCAGAGCCGCGACGGCCGCTTTCGTGAAGAACGACATGAATCCGAGTTTGACGTCGTTATCTTTAATGAATTTCTCTTGGCGACGTTTCCGGAGCGCCATGACCGCCGTCATATCGATCTCGTTGAACGTCGTGAGCATCGCCGCCGTCTGTTGGACTTCGACGAGACGGCTCGCGATCGTTTGACGACGACGCGTCATCTTGATGCGCTCTTCGTCTTTGCCGCTCGCGACCGGTTGTGGTGCCGCAACCGGTGCTTTCGGTGCTTCTGGCTTTGGAGCCGGTGTTGCGTTGTGGTTCGACACGTCATGGACGTTGATGCGGCCGATCGGGTCGTTCGTCTGAACGGCCGAGAGGTCGATCCCGCGCTCACGAGCGAGCTTACGTGCCGCCGGTGTAGCGATCGGGCCTTTACCTGGGCTTGCCACGTGCTCTTCACGACGCTCGACTTTTTTCGCTTCGCCGACTTCTTCTGTTTTCGTCTCGGCTGGAGCCGGAGCAGCTTCTGTCGCTGCTTCCGTCTTCGTCTTCGTCGCGACGGCCGTGCCGCCGGCTGAACCTGAACTTAAGCGGGCGATGACTTGACCGACTTGGACCGTGTCGCCTTCCCCGGCGAGTTGTTCTTCCAACGTTCCCGACTCATCGGACGGCACTTCGATGTTGACTTTGTCTGTCTCGAGCTCGACGATGGCCTCCCCTTTTTCAACGTGGTCGCCTGGCTGCTTGAGCCAAGACGCGACCGTTCCTTCCGTAATGGACTCTGCTAATTCCGGTACTTTAATTTCGATCACAATGAGTTCCCCCTTAACTTATTTACGATCTTTTTGGTATGTGCTCGCTCCAGCCGCACTTGAGACGGCGTCACGGGATAAGGCTTCACGGATGATGCGTGCTTGTTCTTGTTTGTGTGCTGTCGGATTTCCTTCAGCCGGGCTCGACCGGCGACGGCGGCCGATGTAACGGACGTTCAGACGGTTCGATGTCACCGCTTCAAGACGCGGCTCGATGTATGTCCAAGCTCCCATGTTTTTCGGTTCTTCTTGTACCCAGACGATCTCTTTGGCGTTCGGGTAGCGACTGATGACGTCGCGAATCTCACGGACCGGGAACGGATAGATTTCTTCGACGCGGATGATGTGGAGGAAGTCGAGTGACTCCTCTGACTTCATCGTCGCTTCTTGCAGATCGATCGCCATCTTCCCTGAACAGAAGACGAGCCGTTCGACTTTGTCCGGCTGTTCGCCGAGACCTGTTTGTTCGACGATCGGACAGAAGCTGCCATCTGACAACTCTTCGACCGTTGAGGCTGCAAGCGGATGACGAAGCAGGCTCTTCGGTGTCATGATGATCATCGGTCGGATTTGCTCAGTACCAAGCATCTTCGCCTGACGACGCAAGATGTGGAAGTATTGGGCAGCCGTCGACAAATTAGCGACCGTCCAGTTCTTTTCACCGGCGAGCGTCAAATAACGTTCCATCCGCGCGCTCGAGTGCTCCGGACCTTGTCCTTCGTAACCGTGCGGCAACAGCATGACGAGACCCGATTTTTGACCCCATTTCGCACGACCGGCCGAGATGAACTGGTCGAACATGACTTGGGCCGAGTTGGCAAAGTCACCGTACTGCGCTTCCCACAACACGAGCGTATCTTGTGCGAACACGTTATAGCCGTATTCAAAGCCGAGCACCGAGCCTTCCGAGAGCGGGCTGTTGTGCACCGTGAACGAGGCTTTCGCCGTCGACAACTCGTGGAGCGGCGAGAACTTCTTACCGGTCTCGGCGTCGTTCAACATGATGTTACGCTGCGCGAACGTCCCACGCTCTGAATCTTGACCGCTTAAACGGATCGGTGTCCCGTCCGAGATGATCGAGGCGTAGGCGAGTGTCTCGGCATGGCCCCAGTCGATTTTGCCGTTGTCCCCGAACGCGTCACGACGACGGTCGAGTACTTTTTGGAGCTTATGGAACACGCCGAACCCTTCAGGCCAGACGAGAAGCTCATCGTTCAACTGTTGCAACAAGTCGCGTTCGACTGCCGTATCGACGTAAGGGAATCCTTTATAGACTGCTTCCGGCAAGACGATGTCCGCATCTTCTTCCTCAGCCGGGACGAGGTCGCGCGCTGACTTCAAGCGATCTTCAATCGATTGTTCGATCGTCGCTTTGTCTTCTTTCGTCATGACGCCTTCTGCTTCGAGAAGATCGGCATAGACGTGACGGACCGATTGATGTTCTTTGATTGCTTTGTATAGAACCGGGTTCGTGTTCATCGGTTCATCCATCTCGTTGTGTCCATAGCGGCGGTAGCCGACCAAGTCGACAAGGATGTCTTTATGGAACTTGGCACGGTATTCGCTGCACAATTTCGCGACGGCGACACACGCTTCCGGGTCGTCGGCGTTGACGTGGAAGACCGGGATCTCGTAGCCTTTGGCGATATCACTCGCATAACGTGTCGAGCGCGAGTCGCTCGGGTCCGTCGTGAAGCCGATCGTATTGTTGGCGATGACGTGGACGGTGCCGCCTGTGCGGTAGCCCGTCAAGTTCGTCATGTTGAGCGTCTCGGCGACGATGCCTTGGCCTGGGAACGCGGCGTCCCCGTGGATCAAGATCGAAGCAGCCTTGTCATCGTGTTGGACCGGCATCCCTTTTGCAGAGCGGTCGTCTTGCGCGGCACGCGTGTAACCTTCGACAATCGAGCCGACGAATTCAAGGTGGCTCGGGTTGTTGGCGAGGTTCAAGCGGACTTCTTTCTTCTCATCTAACACGCGGCGGTCGAGTCCAAGATGGTATTTCACGTCGCCCGACCAGCCGAAGTTGATGCCGATCGAACCTTCTGACGGAATGAGTTCTTTGTTCGGTGCGTGCTGGAACTCGGCAAAGATCATTTCATACGGTTTACCGAGCACATGGGCGAGGACGTTCAAACGTCCACGGTGTGCCATCCCGATGTTGATGTGTTCTGAACCGCTCGAGATGAGCCGTCCGACCATCGCGTCAAGGAGCGGGACCATGCTGTCGAGTCCTTCGATCGAGAAACGTTTTTGTCCGACGTACGTCTTATGAAGGAACGATTCGAACAGTTCCGTCTCGGCTAAGCGCTCGAACAATTCGAGTCTTTCTTCTTTTGAATACGCGGCTTTCAATGCGCCTTGCTCGATGCGGCGGCGAATCCAGCGCTTCTCCTCCATATCATCCAAGTGGCGCAACTCGATGGCGACCGTCCCTGTATAGACGTCGAGTAAATGACGGACGAGTTCAAGTGCGTTCGCGCCGGGCTTCGGTACGTCTTCTGACAGCAAGTGTGCCGGGATCTGCTCGAGGTCTGACTCGTTCAACCCGTAACGGTCGAACACAAACAACCCGTGCTCACGCGGATGGTCCTTGAGCGGATAAATATCAGCCGCTTTATGACCGAGCGCCCGGATATCGTTGACGAGCCGAGTCGCCGCCACGATTTTCTCCAAATCAAATGAAGCGACCGGTGCAACCGGTACCGCTTGTTCGGGTGAACCGTTCTCATCAAAGTAACGACGCGTCTCCGCATCGACCGATTCTCTGTCTTCCAAATATTGCTCATACAATTCAACGATGTAGCCTAAGTTTGGACCATAAAATGTTTGCGATTGCTCGCGACCGTTCGACGACTCTCCCATTGAATAAATCCCCCTGTCCGTTCCTATGCGCCCGATGTGTGAACGCTTTCATTTTTTAAGGCCGCACGAATCAGTTCATCCATCTGATTCAGGCCGTGAAAAGAGCCAAATCTTGCCTCTTACTCTCTTCTTCATACTACACCTTTCCAGGTCGAAAGACCCTTTCAAATTCACAATTCGTCCATACTAATTCAATAAGTTTTCCTTATCGACTAATTGTGAAACTTGCTCTTTGATTCAATTGTTTCAAAAAAAGGTGAAACCTTCTTTCAGTCTTGTCGTATACAATGTTAGCAAGATTGGAAACAAATCTCAAAGAAAGCAAGGTGACAACATGTTATCCGTCCAAAATGTCCACAAAAAACTGGGCCAGACGAACGTTCTGACCAACGTCAGCTTCGAAGTCACGCCCGGCGAAATCTTTGGCTTCCTCGGTCCGAACGGTGCCGGAAAGACGACGACGATCCGTATCATCACTGGTCTAATGCCGGCAACGCACGGTAAAGTGACAGTCGACGGGTTCGACGTATCGACCGACCGCCAAGAGGCGCTCAGTCGCATCGGGGCCATCGTCGAAAACCCGGCGTTCTACCCTTACTTAACCGGTCGAGAAAACTTGATCCACGCCAAGAACTTGATCCCCAATTTGAAAAAAGTCGACTTGAACGCCCTCGGGGCACTCGTCGGGCTCGAATCGAAGCTCGACATGAAAGTCAAACAGTACTCGCTCGGGATGAAGCAACGTCTCGGGATCGCCCGTGCGCTCCTCCACAACCCGAAAGTGCTCATTCTCGATGAGCCGACGAACGGGCTCGACCCGGCCGGCATCGCCGACCTGCGCAACTACTTACGGCATCTCGCCGAGCACCGCGGCATCGCCATCTTGATCTCAAGCCACTTACTTAGTGAGATGGAACAAATCACGGACCGGTTCGCGATCATCGACCACGGTCAAATCAAGTCGGTCCAAGACGGGACGACGCGTGAAGAAGGCGTCATTCTTTGTAAAGTGTCACGCGAGCAGATGAACGAGGCGCTCGACGCGGCCGCCATGATTTTTGACGATGTGAAGATCGTTCAGCAATCGGCAGAGACGTTCCTCGTCCCCCGCCCTGAGACGGATATCCCGGTTCTGTTGAAACGACTCATCAATCAAGACATCAACGTCTTCCAAATCGGGATGAAATACGAGACGCTCGAGGACCAGTTCCTCAAAGTGACGAAGAAAGAAGGAGGAACGAACAATGCGTTCATTACTAGCCAATGAGTTTATGAAATGGCGGCGCACGATCAAGCCGCTGATCGCCCTCGGCATGTATACCGGGGTCATCATTTTGACGTACGTCATCGTCACGAGTGGAAACGAGTCGGGAGATGCGACAACGTTCGTCAACTATGCAACGATGGCCGCGATGACGTTCCTCGGCATCTTCACGATCGTGTTCACCGCTGAAATGATCGGGAACGAGTTAAAGTTCGATACATTAAAACACTTGCTCATGAGTCCGTACTCCCGTGACCGAATCTTGCTGTCGAAACTCGTTGCCGCAATCCTGATCATGCTCGCCCAGTTCGTGTTCATCCTTGCCGTGACGTATGGCTTCGCTTTGACGCTTGACGGGAACTTGACGTTCGAACAGTTCCGTAACGTCCTACTCAGCGTGTCGAGCGGCGTGTTCGTCATCTTCTTGACGCTCATGTTCTCGGTCGTCTTCAAATCGGTCGGTGTCGTCATCGGTTTTACAGTGCTCGCGAACTTCGTCTCAACGATGATCGGCGGCCTCCTCATCGCATGGAAGCCGGCCATTGCTAAGTGGATCGTCTTTTTGCACACGGACTTGTCTATCTATTACCAAAGCCCAGGCTTCATGGAGACGATGGACGTGACGATTTGGTTCTCAGCGTTTTACGTGTTGATCCACATCATCGCCTTCTATATCATCACGGCGTTCATGTTCCGCAGCAAGACGTTCGCGGAATGACCTGCCCCTCTCTATGAACGTGACAAAACCTCTGACTGTCGGACACACAATCCCAACATTTCAGAGGTTTTTTTGTTTGACGATACGGTATTCTAGGTATAGAAACGTTAAAGGAAGTGGTATGATGTATCTCACAATCGGATTATCGCTAGTCGTCTGCTTGATCGCCCTCGTCTTCACGATCATGGTCGGTCTCGGAAAAGACAAATCAGACTATAGCCAAAAGAAAAGCTGGTCGCTGGTGTCTTGGACGTATATCGTCCTATTTCCGGTCTCATTCGTGGCGCTCGGACTGTTATACTATTTCATCGCTCGATGACTCGTTCATCGGGTTTTTTTGTGGTACGTTTTTGCTAATGGAAAAGAGGTGGCCCTTTGAGTCGATTCGAGAAATTATACCCCATATTCATACTTCTATCTGTTGTGACTGGTCTCGCGTTCGGGACGATCGAGACGCTGCGTCGAATCGCGGACGGTGCGATCGTACCGTTACTTATGGCGATGCTGTTCTTTACGTTCATTCAAATCCCGTTCGCCCAAATCCGGCATTCGTTTTCAAACCGCACGTTCACGATCACGAGTCTCGTCCTCAACTTCGTTTGGACGCCCGTTTTCGCGTTTGCACTCGCGAGCGTCTTCTTGTCCGACCACCCGGCGCTTTGGATCGGATTCATCATGCTCATGGTCACGCCATGCACCGATTGGTATATCGTCTTCACCGGTCTCGCGAAAGGCGACGTCGTCGCTTCGCTCAGCATCTTGCCGCTCAACCTTGTACTTCAACTCGCGCTGTTACCGGTCTATCTTTATGTTTTGACAGGGACGTCGAGCGTGATCTCAGTTTCGGTGTTCCTACATAGTCTAGCCGCTTTAGCGATCCCGCTCGGCTCAGCGATTGGACTGAGGTACTTTCTCGCCAAGTCGAACCAGTTGCAGCGGCTCGAGAGCGTCAGCTTATGGCCGATCATCTTGTTAAGTCTAGCCGTCATGTCGATCTTTGCCTCACAAGGGCGGCTCTTGATCGAGCACGTCTCGATCCTCGGATTGTTAATTGCACCGTTGCTGTTATTTTTCATCGTCAATTTTGTCATAAGCCGCCGTGTCGGCAAGAAACTGTTGCGTGAAGACGCGGCTGTGACGAGTCTACAAATGACGACGCTCGCGCGGAATTCACCGATCGCGCTCGCCATCGCGACGACCGCATTCCCGAACGAGCCGCTCATTGCCCTCGTCTTGGTCATCGGGCCGTTAATCGAATTGCCGGTGCTCGTCGCCGCTTCCTTCGTGATAAGGCGACTAAACCGAGCCGAACGTCGACTCGGTTAGCGCACGAGCGTCGGTTTGACCGCGAACGAGGCGGCGAGGATGCCGATGACCGGGAAGACGAGCGAATACCAAATGATCGACTCGTAGTTGCCGAACAAGTCGTAGGCGATCCCGAACGGCAACGGTCCCACCGCCGAGCCAAGTACCATGACCGACGTCGCCAGCCCGCTGATGCTACCGAGCGCGGCCCGACCGAAGTAGTACGGCCAAACATAGTTCAAAGCGATGCGCTCAAAGCCGTTGCTGATGCCCCAGATCACCCCGAACAGAATCGCGATTGAGAACGTCGACGTATATTGCAGAATGATCATGAAGATGATCTCGGTCACGAAGATGCCAATCAATACATAATTGATTTTCACGACATCGATGAGCCGTCCCGCGATGAACGTCGCCGGGAAACCGAGAACCGCCATCAAGCTCAAGACGAGTGCGGCCGTCGCTGGTGGTAGGCTCTGCTCTTCAAAGATTGAGATCAAGTGGAACGTGATCGCCGTGTTGACGAGCGCCGGGATACCGATGCACGACAAAATCAGCCAAAATGCGCGTGTCTTGAGCGCTTCTTGGAACGTGAAATCGACATCGATATGAACCGGTGTCGTTGTCGATTTGTTGCTCGGATGAGGGTTCGTCCCTCCGTCCGGCAACAGTCCGATGTCTTCTGGGCGGTTGCGGACGAAACGATAAGCGAGCGGTGTGAACAAGACGAGCACGAGCAGTCCCCACACTTGCCACGTCGTTTGCCAACCGATCAAACCGACGAGCCAGACGTTGAGCGGCGGAAAGACGGCGGCACTTAAAAACCCACCGATTGCCATATAGCTGAGCGCCTGGCCACGCTTCGTGATGAACCATTGTGGGACGAGCGTATTCGGGACGAGCGTCATCGACCCTTGTCCGAATAGACGGAGCATCCAGATGCCGAAGAAGAGCATCGTCAAGTTCGTGACGTAACTGTTGAACAGACAAGCCGCCGCCAGCAATATCGAGGCGATGACCATCATCGCCCGTTGCCCGAAACGGTCGATCAACCGACCGACGAAAAATAAACAGGCGGCCGACGCGAGCGTCGCGGCCGAATAAACGCTCGATACTTCAGAGCGCGACCAGCCGAAGTCGGTTATGTATTGGTCGATAAAAACGGAGATAAAGTACGTCTGACCGGGACCCGAGAAAAATACACCGAGGCCCGCGATCATGACCATATACCATCCGTAGTAGGATGGTTTTCGAAGACCTTTCATGTTTTCTGCCCCTTTCGTTATGTAAAACAAAGCGTTCAATCCTCATCTTACAAGAATTGAACGTTTTTTTCTGCGTTTTATTTTTTTCTTTCCGCTCGCTTGGCAAACCGGACATTCCTTAACGAACGGAAATCCTTTCATGATGGGAACGGTCCCGACCCCATCGCACTCGGGACAAATGATTTTCACACTCATCTCATCACCTCCTGCTTGGCCTCATCAACACGTTCACATCATTTAATAGCGACGGCAATTCCAATCGGATAATGTACTGCTTCTCGTTTCGGTTCGATCAGCACACCACGTTGGTAATAAAAATCTGTCGAACTGAATGACGTGAAAAGCGCCTTAAACTCTTGATCGGTAAATTGATGAACGTGGAACGGTTCGTTCGTCGGTTTACCGATGCCTTGACCGAACGGCGTCGACAAGACGAGCATGCCACCCGGCTTTAACAATTCTGAAACGTTCGCCATGAACCCTGCAAAGTCTTCAACGTGTTCGATTGTCTCAAAACTGACGATACAGTCGAACGTGCCGAGTTGATCTGGTAGCGTCCGGTCGAGCACGTCTCCGACGATATACTTCACTTTCGGGTGAAAATAACGACCTTGCGCATATCGAATCGCATCTTCTGAAATATCGAGCGCGACGACCTCAGCGACCGATTTTTTTTGTATCTTTGCAATCAATTGACTGCCAAACCCGCTCCCGCTCGCAAAATCGAGCACACGTCCTTCGAGAAACAACGCGGCGAACTGATAGCGGGCGATATGTTCGAGCAACATGCCGTTCATCGGGTTCATTTGATCTGGGATGACCCGCTCTCCCGTATAATCTAATGTCATAAGCTCCTCCTTTTTTTCACACAGCAAAAGCGCCACGAAAGTTTCGTGGCGCTGTCTGTTAACGAACGATGATCACAGGTGACAACGATCGTTTAGCAAGCTTGTGGCTGACACTGCCCAATACGAACTCCTGGAACGTATTGAGACCGCGCGAGCCGACGACCACGAATTCAAACGGTTCATGGTTGGCGTAGTTGACGAGTTCAACGTCAGGTTCGCCGCGGAGTTCGATATACTCGTACGAAACGCCCGCTTCGGTGATCGCATCGAAAAACACTTGAAGACGTTGTTTCCGTCTCACTTCAAGATCGATTTTACCCGTCGATTGAAGGGCGCTTTCTTTTGATTCTTTCGGTGACACGACATGGACGACATCGATTGAAGATGATGTCACTTTGGCGAGTTCGACCGCTTTTTGGGTGGCACGCATCGAATGGTCTGAACCATCAATCGCTAGAAAGATTTTACTCATTGTAAGTTCCCCCTTTTAGTGGCCGACGTTCGCATCTTGTTGACGAAGATGGAGCGCCAGCGTGTTCAACAGCTTCTCTGAATCTTTGTTCAAGTTTAACAGTTCTGGTTCGATTCCGACCGTCCGATATTTGAAGACGACTTTATCGATGGCCCCGATGGCCGAATCGTCCCAAAGATGGGTGTTGGCGAAGTCGATACTGACTTGTTTCACGTCTGCTTCGACATCCTCTTCGACATCGAACTGGTTGACAAAGTCAGACGTAGACGCGAAGAATAATTGTCCGTTCACTTCATAGTGAGCACGGTGTCCGTCTTGGTGGCGCTTCAGCTCGACACGCGAAATTTTCGCAGCGAAGATGACGGCGGCCGTCACGATCCCGACAATGACACCGATCGACAAGTCGTGCGTGAGCACGGTCGCGAGTACCGTCGTGACCATGACGAGCGAATCGGTCTTTTGACCTGTCTTGAGCGTTTTGAGTGAGCCCCAGTCGAACGTCGCATAGGCGACGAAGAACATGACACCGACGAGCGCCCCGACTGGAATCAGCATTAAAATGTTACTCATCGTCATGATCATGATGAGGAGCGCAAGTCCTGCCGAGAACGTCGACAAGCGACCCCGTGCTCCAGACGAGACGTTGATGACCGATTGTCCGATCATCGCACATCCTGGCATCGCACCGAAGAAACCAGCGATGATGTTGGCGATCCCTTGACCTTTTGATTCACGGTTCTTATTCGAATCTGTACCCGTCATGTCATCGACGATTTGAGCCGTCAATAGCGACTCAATCAAACCGACAAAGGCGAGCGAGAACGAATAAGGCAAGATGATCATAAGTGTCTCGAGTGTGAGCGGGAGGTCCGGCAAGAGGAACATCGGCAGCGTTGCCGTGATCGTCCCCATATCTCCGATCGTTTTCGTCTCAAGTCCCATAAAGAACACGAGCAACGTCATCGCCACGATGGCGACAAGCGGCGCCGGGATTGCTGACGTGATGCGCGGGAAAACAAGGATGATCGCAAGCGATGCTGCAACGATGGCCCACATGATCCACGTCTCGCCTCCAAATTGCGGAAGCTGGGCTTGGAAGATCAAAATGGCAAGGGCGTTAACGAAGCCGACCATAACCGCACGCGGGATGAACTTCATTAAACGAGCTATACCAAGAAAACCAAGCACGATCTGGATCACACCAGCTAGTATCCCTGCAGCGAGCAAGTACTGAAGTCCATAATCTTTTACGAGATCGACGACAAGGAGTACCATCGCGCCCGTCGCGGCCGAAATCATCGCGGGGCGTCCTCCCGTAATCGAAATGACCATCGCGATGATAAAGGACGCATATAGTCCTACCATCGGATTTAATCCAGCGATCAGTGAGAAGGCGATTGCCTCCGGAATGAGTGCAAGGGCCACAACGATCCCTGCCATCACTTCAGCACGGGGATTCCCGAGCCATTCTTGTTTTACCGTATTCAATTTTTCCAAATGAACACACCTCTCTATAAAAATTTTTAAATTGATTTCTGACTCTCACAGAAATCAACTTAATCAAATTATAGAAGCCGTATTCACAGTTCGTTCATAACTTCACAACAACTCAGATATTACCCGAGAATGAGCACGATGGCAACCGATGAGCCTCAACTTTTTCCGAGCTATCTGCGAGCGGATTCGTTCATTTTTATAAGGATATAACGACACACCTCGTTCTCTCTCTTCACGTCCCCTCGCTGCTCCGACTTCGTATCCCCCTTTACACCAGCCATGTAATCGCTTACCTCACCTACCCTGATTTTCACCATAGTCGATCCGATTTCGCCGCCGATTTATTTTTCAGACAACAAAAAAGAGAGAAAAGATTTTTAAAATCTTTTCTCTCGAGTGTTTAGTTATTTTCTTTAAAGCGGAGCAAGTCCGAATAGATGATCTTATCGTTCATCTCAAGTACTTTGTTCGCCTCGTCTTCAAGTGGTGTACATACTTTCGCGTCATCGACGACTTCTCCTGTCTCGGCGTCATAACACGTTGACTGGGTGAACAAATAGTCGCTTGTCACGATTGTACCGTCACGGAAGATGGCGCGATCGTTGCGCTCTGGCGCGAACAAGTCGTTCCCGAACCCGATTTGATCAGACGTATCGAACCCGAGCAAATGCTGAATCGTCGGGTTCATATCGACGTGGCTCCCAATCGTCTCGTGGACTTCACCTTTGTCTTGACCAGGCAAGTGAATCGCGAACGGGACTGACTGAAGTTTTGCCACGTCATATGGCGTCAACTCGTCTTTTCCGAGCAAGTCGGCCATGGCAGCGTTATGGTTCGTCGAGATGCCGTTATGGTCACCGTAAACGACGAAGATCGTATCGTCCCATGTCCCGTTCTTTTTCAACTCATCAATGAACAAACCGAGGGCGTAGTCTTGATACGCGAGCGCTTGCGGGAAGTTATTGAGCGTCGTCGAGTTCGTCTCGAATTTCGGGACGAGTTCATGGTCCGCACTCGGCATCGTGAACGGGAAATGGTTCGTCAGCGTGATGAACTTCGCGAAGTAAGGTTCCGGCAGTTCTTCAAGCATCGGTACCGACTGTAAGAAGAACTCATCGTCGAGGAGACCCCATTCCGTCATGTTGGCCGGGTCGCCTAAATCGTAGCTCTTCTCATCAAAGAACTCATCGACTCCGATGTTTTGATACATCTGGTCACGGTTCCAGAACGATTTGTTGTTGGCGTGGAACACCGCCGAATAGTAGTTGTCTTCTTTGATGACACCAGGAAGCGCATCATATTCGTTGTCGGCGTTCGTGAAGTAGACGCCGCCACGCGACAATCCGTACAGCGAGTTGTCGAGCGCGAACTCAGAGTCCGACGTCTTCCCTTGACCGGTCGTATGGTAATAGTTCGGCCAGAAGTGAGACTCGTCGATCAACTTGTTCAAGTTCGGCGTGATGTACTCGCCGTTCGAAGCTTTCATATTGTGCGTAAAGCTCTGTGTCGATTCGAGCGAGATGGCGATGACGTTCTTGCCTTTATACTTCCCGAACATGTCCGGGTCCGGCGCCGCATAGTTCTGACGCGTATAGTTCTCGACTTCATCGAGCTCAGAACCGTCCGCGAGCGCTTTTTGCGCCGATGTCTTCGTTTGAAGCATCGCGTCATAGACGTGGAAGTTGAACGTGCCTAAGTTTTTAACAAGCAGTTCACGGTCGAACGAACGCGTCAACAGTTCTGGGCGCTCTGTCTCTGCAAGGACAAGGTTAAAGCCGAACACGGCGGCAGCCGCACCGAACGTGAGCAACACGCGGCGTTGTGACGCTTTGCCCGTCTCTTTTATTTTCCAGAGCAAGAACGGAAGCACGACGAGATCTCCTAACAGAAGCAAGTCTTTCCATTCAAGCAACGACAGGAATGACGATGATAACGTCTCTAGGTTCGACGATTGGAACAATAACGGCACAGTCAAGAAGTCAGTGAACTCACGGTAGTAGGTTGTATCCGCAAACAAGATGAGCGAGGATACCGTGTAAAGACCGTATAGCGCCCACTTCCGTTTATTGCCTCCGAAGAAGAAACTAAAGGCAAACAAGAACAACGTGAAACTTAACGGGTTGATGAACAGAATGAACGCTTGGACCGCGTTCTCAGGTGGCATGTTAAAGAAGAACTGATACGCAATCAGTGACTTCGTCCATAACAGGATCGTAAATATCCAAAACAGGCGATGCGTCCGGAACGAGTCGCTTGCCGCGTGACGGAACCGCTCTAATTTCCCGTTCGATTGATTCGTGTGATTCATTCAAACACTCCTTAGGTCATTTTCATATGGTAAGTTAGTGCGTCGACTAACAAACGTACAGACGTATAAAGAGTATTTTAACGTTCTTTTGAACTTAATTCAACTTTTTGACGTTTACAATGCTACATAAACTTAACAATTTCATTGCAATCTTCATCTAAAAAAGGCTATCGAGTGAACTCGATAGCCTTTGAAACACGATTCATTTAGCCGATGATGTCCATCCAGATCTTGACCGTACTCGCTAAAATGAGCAACGCCAAAATCATCTGGAGCGACTTCGTCTTCATGTTTTTCCCGATGTTCGCCCCGATCGGTGCCGCAATCAAACTCGCGATAATCATGACGAAAGCCGGTTCCCAAACGATTTGGTCGGTGATGATCTTACCGGCTGTCGACCCGATCGATGAGATGAACGTGATCGCAAGCGAACTCGCGATCGCCATCTTCGTCGGGATACGGAGCACGACGAGCATGATTGGCATCAAGATGAATGCTCCGGCCGCCCCGACGATCCCGGCTGCGATCCCGACGATAAACGCCGAACTGGCCGCGATCAGTTTATTGAACGTGACTTGGTCGAGCGGCAAGTCTTCGACGTTCGCTTTCGGCAAGAACATCATGATCGTCGCAATCGTCGCGAGGACCGCATAGACGACGTTGATCAAGTTCTCCGACAACAGCGTCGAGCCGTAGCCCCCGATGAAACTTCCGATCAAGACGGCGACACCCATATACAGGATGAGTTGTTTATTCAAATAGCCGCCTTTACGATATGCGTAAATCCCACCGATCGTCGCGAAGAACACTTGAATCGCGCTGATCCCAGATACTTCGTGCGCGCTGAACGCCGCGAAGCCAAGAAGCGGCGGAATGTACAACAACATCGGATATTTGATGATTGACCCGCCGATCCCGACCATCCCTGAGATGAATGATCCGATAAAGCCAATCAAAAAGATTGTGATGATAAACTCTAACTCCATACTAGCTCCTCCAGTTTCCTACCCTATTAGATAAGTAAGTTTTATCTCTGTTCCCAAGCGATCATACCACCTGAGACGTCATAAATTTCCGTATAACCTCGATCCTGCAACAACTCGGCCGCCTGGGCGCTTCGATTGCCACTGCGGCAAATGATATAGATCGGTTCATCTTTCGCATAAGGTAATTCGGTTTCATTTAATGAAGAAAGTGGTGCGTTCACCGCTCCTTCGATATGCCCCCCCTCGTATTCATCTAGTTCACGGACGTCCAACAAGGTTATTTCTTCGTTTTCCAATCTGTTTTGTAGTGTTTCGACGTCGATTTGGGTGATTCTATCCTCTTTCGAAGTGAAAACCACGATTCCGACAGTCACAATCACTAAAACCGATAAGATGATCGTTAATTTACGCAATTTTTGACCTCCAATTCTTTTCCTTGCATTGAGTATACCTTAGGGGGTATATTAAAAACAACGAAAGTTACTCACTTTAAACATAACTTGATTAGAAAAGGGGATTAATACCACATGAAGACGATTACGACGACTGAATTAGAAACATTGCTAAGCACGGATGAAACGCTCAACTTGATCGACGTACGTGAAACGGACGAATTTGCAGGCGGACATATCAAACAAGCAAAAAACGTACCGTTGTCTGAGTTCAGTGCGAAAGTCGATGAGCTCGACCGCACGAAACCGATTCATGTCATCTGTGCGGCAGGCGGACGCAGCATGAACGCGTCAGCTTACCTCGACTCACTCGGCTTTGACGTCATCAACGTCGACGGCGGCATGATGAGCTGGACAGGCGAAACGGTTTAATCACTTCTTAATATAAAGCAGCACAACAACTAACGTTTACAGTCAACTATTCTAGGGGGTATATCATATGTTATTACGTTATTTCTATGATCAAAAATTAGCACAGGCATCTTACATGGTCGGTTGCCAAATGACTGGCGAAGCGGTCGTCATCGACCCGGCCCGCAACATCACACCGTACTTGCAAGAAGCTGAAAAAGAAGGCATGACGATCGTCGCGACGGCTGAGACACACATCCACGCCGACTTCGTCTCAGGTTCGCTCGAACTTGCGAAACGCACTGGCTCGACAGCCTACTTGTCAGATGAAGGTGACGCGTCATGGAAATACGCGTTCGCGAAAGACATCGACTCGAAACTCGTCAAAGACGGCGACACGTTCAAAGTCGGTAACGTCACGCTCGAAGTCATGCACACACCAGGCCACACACCGGAACACATCTCGTTCTTGCTCTATGACCGCAACCAAACGCAACCGATGGGTATTTTCACAGGCGACTTCGTCTTCGTCGGCGATATCGGACGCCCTGACCTGCTCGAAGAAGCGGCCGGCGTGAAAGGAACGACGGCCATCGGTGCCGAGCAAATGTTCCACTCGCTTAACAAGTTCAAGGCTCTCCCTGACTTCGTTCAAGTCTGGCCTGGTCACGGTGCCGGCAGCGCTTGCGGGAAAGCGCTCGGCGCGATCCCAACGTCAACGGTCGGTTATGAGAAAGCGACGAACTGGGCGCTCCAAATGACGGACAAAGACGCATTCATCAAAGAGTTGACGACGGACCAACCAGAACCGCCGAACTACTTCGCGATGATGAAAAAAGTGAACAAAGAAGGCATCCAAGTGACGAACGAGATCGCTCGTCCAGAAGTCGTCGGCACGGACCGTCTCGACACACTCGTCGAAGCGACGCAAGTCGTCGACACACGTAAAGGCGAAGACTTCGCGCAAGGTCACGTCCCTGGGACGATCAACATCCCTTACAACACGAAATTCGTCTCATGGGCCGGCTGGCTCGTGAACTTCGACAAAGACATCACGCTCATCGCGAGCGCGGAAGACGTCGAAGAAGTGCAAACAGACCTTCAATCAATCGGTCTTGACCGCCTCCGCTTCATCGTCCCTGTCGAAGAGCTCGGCCAAGAACTGTTGACGGAAACGTACACGGACGTGACGGCTGAACAAGCGATCGAATCAGCTGAAAAGAACGACGTGTTCGTCCTCGACGTCCGCAATGCGACAGAATGGAACGCGAGTCACTATGAGAAAGCAGAGCGTATCTTGCTCGGTAAACTCATGCGTGACCATGATGGTCTACCGACAGACAAGACGATTGCCATCCACTGTGCGTCAGGCGTCCGTTCACGTATGGCCGCGAGCGTCCTTCAATCACTCGGCTACAAGGATATTCAAAACGTTCTCGGTGGTTATGCCGCGATGAAGACCGTCCTCAACGCAGAACAAATCGGCTAATGCTATACTAAAAACAAAGAAAGCGCCCACTCGTTTGGGCGCTTTTTCTCTAGGAGGGATATCGTGATTGCAATCGGTCCACTGAACGTCCGACTCGACCTGCTCGTCTTCATGGTCAGTCTGCTCGTTCTCTACATCGGCTTCAAAAAAATCGGATTAACGGAAAAAGACCGCGACGCCGTCCTCGGGACGTGGTTCGCCGGGTTTCTCGCCTGGAAACTGAGCGCCATCATCATCGGCCTCACCTCGACCGGTAGTTTGGCGCTATCGCTGTACGCGACGGGCGGTATCTGGTCGATCCTCGTCGCCATTGCAACGATCGGATTTTTCGTCTTCCGGCTTGCTCCCGGGCTTCGGGGCTATTGGCTATTTTCAGCCCTACTTTTATGGTTCGGTGTGACGATCGTCGTGCCGAAGTACGGAACGCTCCCGTTTATCGCGACCGCTCAACCGCTCCATCTGTACACTGCCCTGCTCATCGCAGGCTTAATCGTTGTGACGTGGCGCTGGATGCGCTCGCCATCGGTCGGTGCCTTGCTATGGACGACGGTCGGTGCGTTTGCTATCTGGCTCGTGAGCACGTATGCGACGACAACGGTGAATCTACTGTGGCTCATCCCGTTCGCAGCTTTAGTCGGACTCGCCGGGTACGTCGTCAAACCGTCACGCCGCATCGTCCAATCCAGTCTCGGTGTCCTCGTCGCGTTCGCGATCATCAACGCGAGCTTACCGGACGAGACACCAACGCTCGTTGCCGATTCGTCTCAAGCGGCAGGACTGAACATCGGTCAAGTTCCGCCTAACTTTGAATTGAAACGAACGGACGGGACGACACTTAACTTAGAAGACTTACGCGGAGAGCGTGTCGTCGTCAACTTTTGGGCGTCTTGGTGCCCGCCGTGCCGGGCTGAGATGCCAGACATGGCCAAGTTTGCCCGCGAGCAAGATGATGTGACGATCGTTGCCGTCAACACGACGACGAGTGAACGTGACGTCGACGAGGCGCGGTCGTTCGTCGCGCCTTATGAAGACGCGTTCCAAGTCGTCTACGATGAGGACGGTGCCGTCGGGAACGCCTACCGAATCCAAGCGATGCCGACGACGTATGTGCTCGATGAAAATGGTGTCATCGTCGCCAAACAGTTCGGTGCGATCGATAAAGCGTGGCTCGATACCAAAACCAACTAAAAACCGCCAGTTGAACTGAACCAAAAAAGTTGGACATGAAAATCCAACTTTTAATGGGGTAGTTCAAGCCGGCGGTTTTTTCATTGCTTCAAATAGCCTTGCGTCTTCAAAAAGTCTTTCACATCGAGCCGAGTCGGCTTCGACAACATCCGTCCCATCTGGCCCGTCCATGTATCGCTGCGTTGGTTCGATCCACGTGCCGCATAATAGTCGTGAATCGTCTGGTCGTAAGCTGTGAGCTCTTGCTTCAGTTGAATCGGATCAGCGTCGTACGTGTTCTCATGATAGATATGCTCGAGCGGAAGCCGCGGTTTTTGATCCTCGACGTGCGCCGGGACACCGACTGCGAGCCCGAACAGCGGCAACACCCGCTCCGGCAAACCGAGCAACTCTTTGACAGCCGACATATCGTTGCGGATCCCACCTATGTAACAAATGCCTAACCCCATCGATTCGGCAGCGACGACGGCGTTCTGTGACGCGAGCGTGGCGTCGATGACGGCGACGAGCAGTTTCTCATCGGTCTCGAGCGTCGGATTGACGGCGACATCTTGCAGTTCCCCGATCAGTTCGTGCCGGTAAAGGTCAGCACAAAAGACGAAGAAATGACCGTTGTCGACGACGTACTGCTGATTGCCAGCAATCTCGGCGAGGCGCGCCTTCTTCTCCGGGTCGGTCACGCCGATAATCGAATACGCCTGGATGAAGCTCGACGTCGAGGCGCGCTGGGCACTCTCGACGATGAGACGGATCTGTTCGTCGGTCAGCGTCTCGTCCGTGAACGAGCGGACGGAGCGGTGGTTCAGTAATGTCTCGATGATTTGATTCATGCAGCTTCCCCCTTTTTTCTTATCTTGGCATACGGAAAGACTCCCGACAATTTTGGAGGCTTTCACTCACGTTTTCACTTCGTAGAGTATCCACGGCAAACAAAAAACAGAGATACGATGAAGTATCTCTGTTGCGAATGATTTATTCTGTCACTTGACTCAAGAATGGTGTGATATCGACGTTCAACTCTTTCGACAGACGGTCCCCGAGGTCGCGGTCGGCACGGTAGAAGTTGCAGATCAAGAGAAGGACCGTCTTCTCATGACGGACTTCTTTAATGTGGGCGACCAAGTTACGCACGAGACCATCTTTCTCGTCTTGCGAGTAGCGGCGGTACACTTCGCCCGCTTGCCCGAAGTCGTTCGTCTTCTCGATTTTCTGACGACCCGTTACTCCCGAAATCGGTTGCTCGGTTTCGATATAAGCCGCATCCGGTTTCGGTGTGTCCTCGTAACGGTTCGGCTCGTAGTTGACCGGACTCGTCTGTTGTTTGAACGGCATCGCGCCATCACGCTGGTTGTTCGACACTTGTGCGAACGGGCAGTTGATCGGGAGTTGGAGATAGTTCGCCCCGATGCGGTAACGTTGCGTATCCGAGTATGAGAACAAACGGCCTTGCAGCATCTTGTCTTCCGACGGTTGAATCCCAGGGACGAGCACGCCCGGGTTGAACCCGACCGATTCCGTCTCGGCGAAGAAGTTGTCGACGTTCTTATTGAGCGTCATCGTGCCGACGAGTTGATACGGGATGACGTCTTCGAACCAGTCTTTCGTCGCATCGAGCGGGTCGAAGTCGAAGTTGTCCATATCGGCCGGATCGAGGATTTGGACGTAAAGGTCCCACTCCGGGAAGTCGCCTTCTTCGATCGCGTTGAACAAGTCGCGCGTCGCATGGTTGAAGTCTTCCGCTTGCACTTTCGCTGCTTCGTCCATCGACAAGTTTTTAATGCCTTGCTTCGGAACCCAACGGAGCTTTATGTACACCGTGTTCCCAAATTCATTTACCCATTTGAACGAATGGACCGATGAACCGCGCATGTGACGGTACGACGCCGGGATGCCTTCATCACTGAACAAGTGCACGAGCATGCTCGTCGATTCCGGTGTGAGCGACATGAAGTCGAAAAAACGGTCCGGGTCTTGAAGGTTCGTCCGTGGGTCCGGTTTGAGCGAGTGGATCACGTCTGGGAACTTGATCGCATCACGGATGAAGAAGACCGGCAAGTTGTTTCCGACGAAGTCATAGTTGCCTTCTTCGGTGTAGAACTTGACTGAGAATCCACGCGGGTCACGAAGCGTCTCCGGTGAACCGAGACCGTGGATGACCGTCGAGAAGCGGGCAAAAATTGGTGTTTCTTGGCCAACTTCTTGCAAGAACTTGGCTTTCGTATATCGTTTCATGCTATTTTTAACTTTGAAGACACCGTGTGCTCCGGCACCACGGGCATGAACGACCCGCTCCGGCACGCGCTCACGGTCAAAGTGGGCGAGTTTCTCAATTAGCTGATAATCTTCGAGAAGCGTTGGGCCGCGGCGGCCGGCTGTGATGGAGTTGGCGTTGTCCCCGATTGGAACGCCTTGGTTAGTAGTTAGATGACGATGTTGATCCATATTGTTGCCTCCTCTTAATAATCATTATTACTAAATTAATAATATTAAAAGATAATAATTATTACAAATAAAACGCTCGAGACGTCTCGAACGTTTTGTAAGCGCTATTATTTTCAGGTGGTTCCATTTTTCTTTTTAATCTGCTCTTTCCGATGGATTTCTGTCACCAATAAGGCAGCGATGATCCCACCGAGCGATCCGGCAATTATATCAACCATCGTGTCATCGTTCCCGTTCCCTTGCATCGTCGTCTGCAACACAATGTCTGACGTGAACTCATACATCTCCCATAACGCCGCGCCCGCCATCGAGAAGACGACGATGTAAACGAAGAGGAAGCGCTTCGGCATCTCGAGCCGTGTGTCTTCATCGAGACGACTAAAGAAGTCAAAACCAAGAAACGCCAAAAATACCCCGCTCAACACGTGCAAAAATGTGTCCCACCATCCGTTGCTGTATAATCCGACGATCGAACCCAAATATTGCGAGGCGAACAGGAAAATAATATAGGCGATTTTCATCTTGGCATCGAACTCGGTTTTAAACGCCTTCTCCAACATGAACGGAATCAGTCCCGAGACGATGCCCGCCCCGGCGACACTCGCGTTAAACCACGCTCCTTGAATGATGGACGTGATGAGAATAATCCCCATGAACAAGACGAATCCGAATTCTAACAGTCGTCCTCGTGTCAGCTTCATGATACGTGCCTTCTTTCCGTAAAATGTCTCTACGGACTTATTCCCATTTCCGTGTCTAATCGAACAACTGTGTACATATTTCCATATGACAAAGACCCCATCGCTTCACGCGATAGGGTCTCGTTTATTTCTGGGCGACGAAGAAAATTCGTTCGGCGTTTTGGCCCGGAGCTTGATCCGAGAAGTCGGCCGTGACCGATTTCACGTGGAAGCCGGCACCGATGAGCCATTGCATATACTGCCCTGGCTCATACGTCCGCTGTTCGTGCGTCTCTTCGACGCGTTCATACGTGCCATCCTCGAGCGCGACGAAAAACGTCAAATCGTGGATGACCGAGAGCGGCTTCTCGCCCGGGTCAGCGAACCAGATGTAAGAACAGTCTTCCCCGTTCGACGCGTACGTCTTCTGGTTGAAGAGCGTCTCCATCTTGTTCGGTGAATGGACGTCAAAGATGAACGTCCCGCCCGGCTTCAGCTGCTCATATACCGCCTCGAACGTGTCGACGACGTCGGCCTCGTCTGCAAGGTAGCAAAGCGAGTCACAAAGGATCGTCACGGCATCGACCGGAGCCGGCAGTTCGAGCTCACGCATGTCTTGTTGCCAGAGCGGTAGCGTGACGCCCGCTTCAAGCGCTTTCTCTTGGGCGACTTCGAGCATTGACTCGGATAAGTCGAGACCGATCGTGTCGTAATGCTCGGCCAGCCGGATCGTCGCTGAGCCCGTCCCGCATCCGACGTCGGCAAGCGATGCACCGTCCGCGACGTGGCGCCGCACGAACGCGACCCAATCCGCGTACGGGGCATCTTTCATCAACTCATCGTATACGTAGGCGAACCCTTCGTACGTCATTAGCCGACTTCCACGTCGACGTGCGGCGCGTCAGCCCATAATTTTTCAAGGTTGTAGTAGTCACGGTCGTCACGGTGGAAGATGTGGACGACGACGTTTTCAAGGTCAGCGAGCACCCAACGTGCCGAGTCCATGCCTTCGAATTTTTTAAGCGGCAAATCGTTCTCGCCCGCCACGTCTTTGATTTCACGTGCGATCGCTTCGACTTGCTTCTCAGAGTTACCGTGGCAGATGACGAAATAATCGGCGATCGGTGAGATACCTTCCATGTCGAGGACGACGATGTCTTCCCCACGTTTATCGTCAACAGCTTTTACAATCAATTCAAGTTCTTCTTTTATAGTCATATAGACCCTCCTAAGGTGTGTTCAAATAATAGTTATATGTCGTAATCGTCTGCGGGAAAATCCGCACCGACTTCTTCAATAAATAGTCAATCGTATGGCGCAGTGTCGCGACGACGGCCGCTTCAAGTGAAACGTCTGCCAAATCGCGCAACACGTCGACACCGGGATACCGACGATTCGGTTCAATCGCATCCGCGACAAATAAAATTTGATCGAGGCGCGACATACCGGGTTCGCCGGTCGTGTGGTTTTTGATGGCCGATATGACTTCAGCGTCGAGGTCGTAGGCGCGGTCTAACAAGACCGCTCCGACCGGCGCATGAAGCAGTTCGTCATCAAACTCGAGCAACAACGGGTCGAGATGCTCGTCTAAGACGATTTGACGCATCTCGTCACGGTCATGGTACTTCGCATAATCGTGCAACATTGCCGCAAGCCTTGCCTGGTCTACGTCCTCTCCATACGTTCGGGCGAGACGTTCTGCCGTCTCGACGACACCGAGTGTATGGATGTACCGTTTCTCAGGCAACGTTCGTTCAATCAATGCCTGTGCTTGTTCATACGTCATACAAATCGTGCTCCTTGATATAAGTTTCGACTTCAGACGGGACGAGATACGTGATCGACTTGTTCCGCTTCGTGCGTTCCCGAATGTCGGTCGACGAGATCTCAAGCTGCGGCATGTCGATCGTACGGACGTCAGCTCGGCTCGGGATCCGGTAGCGGCTCCCGGGCCGTGCGACCGCACCGAACGTCACGAGCGTAGTCAGCGTCTCATAATCGTGCCACTTCTCGAGCGCATCGAGTGAATCGGCCCCGATCAGGAAGAAGAACGTGTCAGCCGGATACTGCTCCCGCAACCGTTTCATCGTCTCGACCGTGTAGGACGGTTCAGCTCGTTCGAACTCGATCAAGTTGAGCTTGAAATCCGGGTGACCGGAGATGGCCCGCCGCGTCATCTCGATCCGGTCGTCCGCCCGGCTGAACCCGGCCTTATGGGGCGGGATCGCTGCCGGTAAGAACCAGACCTCGTCGAGCTCGAGTTGTTCTCTCGCCTGCTCGGCGATCAACAGATGACCGAGATGCGGCGGGTCGAACGTCCCTCCCATCAGCCCGATGCGACTCATGGAAGCTTGATTTGGCGATTCTCTTTCTCTTTCGCCTGTTTGTACAAGACGATGACTTTTCCAATGACTTGAACGACTTCTGCCTTCGTTCCTTCAGCCAACTCTCCAGCCACGTCTTTCGGCGTGTCGAGACAGTTTTGAAGAACTTGGACTTTTAACAGTTCACGCTTTTCGAGCGCATCGCCGATGTCTTTGCACATCGCTTCACTGACGCCGTTTTTTCCGACTTGGTAGATGGCCGAGAGGTTGTGTGCCTCGGCGCGTAAAAATCGCTTCTGTTTACCTGATAACATTATTTTTATTCCTCCAATAAGCTTTCAATTAACTTCATTCCGACAATTTGATCCGGTTTCACACCTGTCCAGCGTTCGAACGCCAACGCTCCCTGCCCGACGAACATGGCAGTCCCGTTCACGGTTTTACCGCCTCGGATTGTGGCGTCGCTTAAAAACGGTGTGACGAGTGGACGATATATGATATCACAAATGACGGTGTTTTGTCGTAATCCATTTAACGGAAGCGGTGATTGTACCCCATCCATGCCGACCGATGTCGTTTGGATGATGACGTCGTAGCGGGCGACGTCGACATCACCGAGCGGTTGTGACTCGATGCCGAACGTCTTCGCGAGACGCTCGGCCCGGTCGATCGTCCGGTTCGTGACCGTGACGTTTCGGGTCGGCAACGCGCTGATGATCCCGCGGGCCGCTCCACCCGCCCCGATGACGAGCACACGACCAGACCAGTCGGTGTACGGGTCGAGTGCGGTCACAAGACCGACGCCGTCCGTGTTCGCGCCGATCAAACGTCCGTCCCGCTTATAGACGGTGTTGACGGCACCGGCCGACTTGGCTGAGTCCTCCAAGTCGTCTAACAACGGGATGACCGCTTCCTTGTACGGGATCGTGACGTTGAACCCGTCATAGTCCCCGTCCCGCATCGCCTGAAACAACGGGGCGAGCTCGTCCGCTGTGACGTCGAGCGCGTCATACCGCCCGAAAAGCCCAGACGCTCTCAGCCACTGCTCGTGCAGGGAGGGAGAGAGCGAATGAGCGATTGGGTGACCGATGACGGCCAGTCTCATACGAGCGCCTCGCGTAATGTGACGACGACTCCTTTTGGTGCCCAAGCGGCAATCCGTCCACCTTTTCCGTGGATGGCGACCCAACCGAGTCCGCTAAAGACGATATCCGTCTTGACGCCGTCACGGAGACTAAATTCATGACGCACGAGCGGCGGCAACAATTGCAACGTCTTCTCGTTCGGCGGGTTAAGCATTTTGCCGATATGGTTTTCATAAAGCTCATCTGCTTTGTCGAGCTTCGTCCGGTGTGTCTTCAACTCGTTCGACATGTAGACGACGAATGAACGTTTATTGCCTTCCAGGTAATCGAGACGAGCCAGACCACCAAAGAAGAGTGTTTGCTGCGGGTTCAATTGGAACACGTGCGGCTTGATCTCTTTTTTAGGTGTGATCGTCTTCAAATCGCGCGCGTCGACGTAATGCGCCATTTGATGGCGGTTGATGATCCCTGGCGTATCGTACAGGTTCGCATCATCGTCGAGCGGGACGTCGATCAAGTCGAGCGTCGTTCCCGGGAAATGACTGACGGTGATGATCGCTTCATCTTCAGCACCGAAGCGCTTGATGATTTGGTTGATGAGTGTCGATTTCCCGACGTTCGTACAACCGACGACGTAGACGTCTTTCCCTTTGCGATAGTACTCGATCTTCTCTGCTAGTTCGTCGATGCCGTGACCTTTTTTAGCGCTGATCAAATGGACATCGACCGGCGTCAAGCCAAGTTCTTTCGCCTCGGTCTTCATCCAGTTCGCCATCCGGTTCGGGTTGACCGACTTCGGCAGTAGATCGACTTTGTTCCCGACTAACAAGACATCGTTCGATCCGACCGAACGTTGAAGTCCCGGGAGCCAGCTTCCGTTGAAATCAAAAATATCGACGATTTTGATGACGAGCGCTTCTTTGGCGCTGATCCCGTTCAAGATGCGCAAGAAGTCATCGTCCGTCAATTCGACGTCTTGGATCTGGTTGTAATGCTTCAATTTGAAGCAGCGTTGGCAAATGACGATCTCGCGATCAAGTGCCGATTTTGGTGCATAACCGACTGCTGTCGGGTCTTCTGTTTGAATGAGAACGCCGCAACCGGCGCAATAACGTTTCGTTTCTTCCATATTCGTATGTGCTGTCCTTTAAGTTTCCTCTTCTTCATTCTTCGTAGCGCCTCGCCGCTACTCCTGAAGCGTTAATTCCGACGTCTTACGCGCCGTACAAGACAGCCTCCTTCTTCCTATGCGTTCGAGGCCCTTATTTATCTTTTTTATGTGAATCTTCTGAACGTGAGTGCATCGCCTCGCCGATTTTTTCAGCGACGGCCACTTTGGCCCGCTTCGCATCGACTGCGATTTCCTCCACTTTTTTCGTGATCAACACGTACTTCCCGCGACGCTTCATATGCGCGAATACGACTTTCTCCAGCATGCGATTGAACTTCGTGACGAGACCGTCCGTCTTGACGACGGGCTGCACGTGAACGACGTGAATGCCTGCCATATTGGCGCCGAGCACGTCAGTGAAGATTTGATCGCCTAAGAAAATCGCTTCTTTGGTTGAATAGCCGTACTTGGCAAGTGCTTGCTTGAACCCAGACGGCAACGGTTTTTTCGCACGCGCCACATAATGAAGACCGAGCGGTTCCGTAAACGTGCGCACGCGGTTCTCGTTATTATTCGAGACGACGATGACATCGAGTCCATGTGATTTCACTTTCTCGAGCCATAGCAAAAGAAGCTCAGGTGCGTGCGGGACGTCCCAGGCCACGAGTGTATTATCAAGGTCCGTCAAAATGACGCGGACACCACGGTCTTTCAAGTCTTCAAGGTCGATGTCAAATACTGACGCGACGAACTGTTTCGGATAAAGTCGATTAAACACGTTTGTATTCCTCCAATTAGCTAAAGCGATTCAACAGCTTATACAAGTATTGATATCCCTTCTATGTTATACGAAAACCGGCCAAACGACTAGTGTCTCGTTTGACCGGCCAGAAAATTGTTGTCTATTTACTTATCAGTCATCGGTTCGATTGAATCGAACCGATGACTTCACCGAGCCGGACCGGACCAATTTTCGCCGGGTCGATGACGACACGATCTTTCTCAAAACAGAGGATGACGGTCGAGCCGAACGAGAAGTAACCGACCTCGGCCCCTTTATCGACACGTTCGCCGTCATGGGTCCATTCGATTGTATTGACGTTCAAAGCGCCGACCATGATGTGCTCGTAACGTCCGGCCACGCTCTCAAAGCGTGTGACACGGCGATAGTTACGTGACAACGGGCGGACCGTCTCCGTCAAACCGAGTTCATTCACCGGCGCCGAACGGTCGCCGAGCTCGTAATGGCTGAGCACTCGGCCTGCGAGCGGGACATGGACACGGTGGTAGTCACGCGGGCTCAAGTAGAGCACGCAAACCGTCCCGCCGGCATACCGTCTCGCCTCTGACTGTGAACCGAGCATCTCGGCGAGCGTATACGACTGCCCCTTCACTTCAAACCGACTCTCGTCTGTTATGGCGGACACGATCGACAGCTGTCCGTCGCACGGTGATACGACCGTGTCCGTGTTTGCATCGATCGGGCGCGCCCCGTCTTTCAAGTGGCGCGTGAAAAAGGCGTGCAGACTCGGATAGGCGTCGATCGGCTCTGCCGCTTCAGCGATATCGATTTGATACGTTTTCGCGAACGACGGGATGAACGCGCGGCTCGCCTTCGATTCGGCAAACTGACGGAGCCGCTTGGCGATGAACGGTGTCGCATTCAATTCAAACAACGTCTGATACAAGCGGCTTTTGATCACTGTGCGGCCTCCTCGTTTTTAAAGAACGTTTCGTACTGTTGTTCCGAGACGGCCCCTTCGACACGACCCGTTTCTTGACCGTCTTTAAAACGAATCATCGTTGGTGTTCCGTTAATGCCATAAGTCGTCCAGACGTCATGATCGGCCAAGTTGATCGAGACCGCGTCATACTCCTCGATGAGTGGTTCGACATACGGTTTGACTTGATCACAATATTCGCAACCCGTCTGCCAGAAGTAAACGACGACCTCTTCTTCTTCGTCAATTTTCTGTTCGAGCTCGTCCGCTGACACGGCGTTGACGCCGGTCTCTTCATTCGCATTATTCAAGAAGAATAAGAGCGCGATCCCGATCACGATGATGGCACCGATGATGGCGAACGTAATGAAGTTGGCGCGTTTGGCACTGTTTTTCATGGTCGATCCCTCCTAAATGTGTATAAAAAGAACTGACTCGGATATGAGCCAGTTTGGTTGTGGACGTCTTACTTTTCTTGGGCGACGTCGTTGATTCCCATGTCTTGGTTAAGTGTATCCAAGAGCGCGATAAAGATTGTGATGACCACGCCAAAGGCTGTTGCGAGCACCGCATTGAACGTCACGCCATCGACAGCTGAAATGATAAAGACTGCTGTATTCGAAAGCAAGATCGCCCAGAACAATGTGACTAAGTAACGCATCGAAAGTCCCCTCCATCTCACAGATGATTCATAAAATTCCATACGGCAATAGTATATCATTGTTGCCGTACAATATGCGACCTCGATTGTATATTCTTTCCGTCGAAACGTGAAATATGGTACGGTCAGAGAAATAGTACACAATGTAGAAAAGAGGATGACTTATGTCACGTTATTTAATCGCAGTCGATTTAGACGGTACGTTGTTACGAGATGACAAGACGATCAGTGAGCGGAACATCCGCGCTCTTCAAGCGGCTCGTGATGCCGGCCATGAAGTCATGATCGCAACAGGACGGCCCCATCGTCACTCGATCATGTATTATGAACAACTCGGCTTGACGACGCCTTTGATCAACTTCAACGGAGCGCTCGTCCATCACCCGAAAGATATGTCCTACGCGGTCACACACCGTCCGATCCCACTTAAAACAGCACACGACATCATCGAAGAAGTATCGGAGACGAAAGCACACAACATCGTCGTCGAAGTGACCGACCACGTCTATTTCCATAAAGATCCGCAAGAATTTTACGGTCCCTACGCCGAACGGGCACTCAGCGTCACATCTGGTGACTTGCTCAAGCACTTGCAAGACGAGCCGACGTCGCTTTTGATCCACGCGACGAAAGAACACGTCGACAACGTCCGGGCCAGCTTGAACAAAGTGCACGCCGAAGCCGTCTTGAACCGTCAATGGCGCATGCCCGAGCACATGATCGAAGTCATGAGCCAAAATACATCGAAGGCGCTCGGCCTTCGCGAAGTATCGAAGCACTTGAACATTAGCCGTCAGAACATCATCGCTTTCGGCGATGAAGAGAACGACCTCGAGATGCTCGACTACGTCGGCACGGGCGTCGCGATGGGCAACGCCATCAGCCAGCTCAAAGTCGTCGCCAACGAAGTGACCGCTTCGAACATGGATGACGGCATCGCCATCTACCTCGAAGAAAAATTTGGCATCAAGTCATAACAAAAACCCGCTGAAATTGAACTGCTCCCCGTCAAGTAGACAGGGCAAATAATGAAAACCAGCCTAGGCGGCTTGAGACCTGTATTCGACAGGGCTCAAGCCGTTTAGTCGTTTCTGGAAACGATCGTGGTTGTAGAACGATATGTAGTTCTCGATGGCCGTTGTGAGTTCGCTATAGGCCTGGAACTCACGCAAGTAGTACATCTCCACTTTCAAGGTGCCCCAAAAACTCTCGATCGGGGCGTTGTCGAGACAACGTCCGACCCGGGACATGCTGTGGGTCAGTCCCGCGTCTTCTACCATGCGTTTGAACCCTCTCGAGGTATATTGGAATCCTCGGTCACTATGGATCATCGGACTCGCTCCTGTACGGAGCCCCGCGATGGCTGGCATCATCGTATGGAAGACGAGCCCGTTGTTGTTGGACTTCCCGATACGATAGGCGACGATCGAGCCGTCGTACAGGTCGATGATCGCGCTCAGATATGCCTTCTTCCCGGCACCATATTTGAACTCGGTGACGTCGGTACACCATTTCTCGTCCGGTCGGGACGCACTGAATTCCCGATTCATCAGGTTCTCGGCCACATGTTGCGGTGACGATTTTTTGTACCGTTTTCGCTTCTGGCGGATGACCGAACGGATCTCATGGATACGCATCAGACGATAGACACGCTTCTCATTGTATGCCGGCAGGCCATGCTGGCGTCGTCTGCGGTTGACCGTCATGGTGATCCGTCGATAGCCGTAGGTCCCGTTCACCTGGTCATAGAGAAGGCGGATGTCCTCCAATAGGCTCAGGTTCTCCTCTTCGCGTACCGAGACGGTACGCTTCAACCATTTATAATAGGCGGCCCGTGAGACTTGCGCGATTTCGCACAGGAGCACGACCGAGAACGTGTCGCTTGTCGACAACTCCTCGATGGCCGTGTAACGCAATTGTAGCCGGATTTGGCTGATCAACCTCTCCTCTCGATCTCCTCTAACTTTTTTAGGAACAGGTTCTCGGCCCGCAGGCGCTCGTTCTCGCGCTCGATCTGTTGGATGCGACGTTCGAGCTTCTCCTCGTTGGTCAGTTCCTCTTCTTGCTTCGTCCGTCCGCGCCGATCCTCGAGCCCATGCACGCCGTCGGTATCATATTTTTTCGTCCAGCCATAGACCTGCTGGTAAGACACGGCGAATATCTCGGCCGTCCGTTGATAGTTCCGTCCGTTCTCCAGGCAATACCTGACGATCTCGATGCGTTCCTCGAATGTGGTCTTTCTCCCTTTTGCCATAGCTCGATCCATCCCTTTTCTCGAATCTGTTAACTCGCTATGACCAGTATACTTCTTAATCCATTTCCGAAGAACAGACCAATCACTGATTTGATATTTTGAGAGAACCTCCATTCTAGTGAACCCATCGAGATAGTCACAGACGGCCGCGATCTTCTGTTCCTTGGTGTAAGGGTTCCATGTCTTCGATTCCTTCAAGGCGTCGATCCCACCGATATCGAATTTGGCTTTCCACACCCGGAGGGTATCCTTAGAGACGTGATGAGCCTCCTCGATTTCCTTCCAGGTATATCTTTCTGCGTCCATCATACGCAGCGCACTCAGTTTTTGTTCGATCGAATGCCGACTTCTCGCCATAAAAAAACACTCCCCAATCAGATGAGGGCACTGAAAAACCTCCGCTCTATCCGAGCGTGAACAGAAAAAAAGGGCGATTGGACCGACTCAAGTCGGGACAATCGCTCTTTTTCCTTGCCCTTATCCTGTTTTTTCTTTTGAGAGGGTGATGATCCGCTTCAGGTTTACCGCGATGATCGCCATCACGCTCTGTAACGTCATGCCTTTCAGGTCTGACGTTTTGTTTCGCGCCA